>DATJJH010000171.1:0-7455 GCA_035492395.1 Trinickia sp.
GCCTTGTCGGCGTGCCCCACGGCAGTTCCCGAGCGCCACCGCATGTCCGCATGTCCGCATGTCCGCATGTCCGCTTAGCCGCGCTTAGCCGCATAACCTTATGTATAGCCTCGTTTGCTGCGCCACATGCGCGGCCAGACGCCCGATTTGCCCGGCGCGAGAATGCCGTCGGGATCAAGCGCGTCCTTGATTGTTTCGGACAACCGCAATAACGCGCCCTCGTTAAAATCGTAATGCGCCGCGGCAAAATCCATGTAGGCAAGATGCGCACGATATTCGCCATAGCCCATCGCGCGCGCATCGCTCATCATCACTCTCAGCAAGTCGTCAGCCGCATCCGTTTGTTGCGGATCGTCGCGGTTGAAGATGATCGACACGATGTGATGAAGGTGGCGTGTTGCAGCGGTAAAGCCGCCGTAGTAGTCGAAGCCGTATTCCGCTGCAGCCGCTTTCGCTACGTAGTATTGGCGCATAGCATCGCGGCCGGTGAACGGGCAGATCGGCGAAAAATCGACATGTGCGCCCGCCCCCCCTCGCCAATCGAGCATGCGAAATGCACTCATCGTCGGAATACCGGCCATGTTGCGATCGCCGCCCCCAGAAGGCTCAGCATCGCCTGCGTAGCGCGCCGCCTCCATTTCGGCGCCGGGCACGCGTGAAAACGAGCGGCGGACGAGCCCGTATTGCGCTTCGATGATCTCCGGTACGCCATATAGACCAAAGCGCAGGTTCCAACGGCCGATGCCAAGCTGCCCAACCATCGCCTCCACTGCGGCGTCAGGCATCGGCCCTTGGCCCTCGTACCACTGCGCACGCGACGAGATGCCCGCCGCAAAGCGGATCGCGCCCTCGACGACTGCGTGGTTACGAATCGTTTCATTGAGCTTGAGCGGGCGCAACGTCTCCACAATCGCTTCGAGATCCGACTCCTTGCTAAATTTTGCATGTGCGAGCAGGTAGCCAGCCGGTTTCGGCATCAGCGCAATGCCGAGCTTGGTGACGATGCCGAAGTTCGACTGCATGAACATCGCGTCGTAAGAGGGCCCGAAGCCGGGCTTGTAAAGCTGCCACGCCCTGCCGATCTCGATGCCGCCCATACCGGTACGTACCACATCGCCATTTGCAAGCACCACTTCCATGCCACACTGCATCGCTGCGTGATCGCCGTACGACGTGTAGCCGAAGCCGCGCTCGAGCGTATTGCCGACGACGCTACCCCAGCCGGCCGCAGCCGGATCGATCCACAAATTCAAGCGGCGCTCGCGCAGATGGTCATAGAGATCGAAGTAAGTCACGCCCGGCTCGACGAGTGCATAGGCAAGCGACTCGTCGACTTCGAGCACGCGCTTCATGCGCTTCAGATCGACGACGACCGACCCGGTAAGCCTTGGCGCGGCGCCTCCGTACGCGAAGTTACGACCCGTGGACACTGGCCAAAGCGGCAGCCTGTACGCGCGCGCGACGCGCAAAATTTCCCGGACCTCATCGACGCTTGC
Organism: Trinickia sp.; assembly: GCA_035492395.1. Taxonomy (GTDB): domain Bacteria; phylum Pseudomonadota; class Gammaproteobacteria; order Burkholderiales; family Burkholderiaceae; genus Trinickia. The sequence goes on from DATJJH010000171.1 coordinate 1,497, forward strand.
CGGCAAAACAGCTGCCGCCGCGGCAAACCGATGTTCCTGCGGACCGGGGGCGAATGGATCGGCGTAATCGGCGAGATCGTCGGGGCCCTCGAGCACGAACGCCGGGCCGACGATGGCGCGTACCTCGTCCATGGCGTGGTGAAACCTTGCTTCGGAAAGATTCGGGGGTAAGACGCTCATCGCAGTTGCCCCTTCGCCGACATCAATTTTTGATTTTCGTTTGGCTCTCGTGACAATACGGCCTAATGTGTGGAAATCGAGGCCGAGATTGTCCGTGAGTGGGCGCGTCACATTAGCGCACCATCAAACGGTCAAGACCGTCAACACTGAGTTGAGGAACGAACATTCTCCCACGAACCACAGGAACACAATAACTCAGCGCAAATGCCCGTGGGGCATGGATCGCGTAGGCTTTCGCCATGCAAGTCCTGCATACCCGGCCATCAGGCAGATACGGCGCGATGAACCCGCGCCGCGTGCGCACAGGTTAAAATCCCGGCCAGCCGCGAATCGCGCGCCTCGTCACTAACCAACTGGAGCAGCTATCACTGCCGTCCTTGCAATGCCGAACCCCGCAGAATCGCATCCGCAAAACGACTTCATGAACGCCGCGCGCAAAGAGCGCAAGCGCGTCGAGATCTACCTCGTCAACGGCATTCGCCTAACGGGCTGCATCGAGTCGTTCGATCAATACCTCGTCATGCTGCGCACGCCCGTGGGGCTGCAAGGCATTTACAAGCGCGCGATCTCGACGATCCAACTCGATACGGGCACGCGCCCCGGCCCGCGCGGTCCGCGCACCGGCGGCTACGGCGAGCGCCATGGCTCGCGCGAAGGTTCGGGGCCGCGCGAGGGCCGCGAAGGCCGTGAGCCTCGCGAGGGGCGCGAGCCGCGTGAGCCGAGGGAACCGCGCGAGCACTACGGCTCGTCGCCTGCCCCCGAGCATCGCTCGTCGGAGGGCCCGGTGGTCGTCACGCGCCGGCGCCGCCCGTTCAGCACGCTGCCCAGCAGCCCGGGCGGTCCCCACGGGCACGGAAACGACAACGGCGATTCGGGCAATCGCGACGAATAAGCCCTCACCGCCGGCGGCGGGCGAGCCCCGCCGCCGCGCATTGGCCTGACGGCCAACCCTCCCGTTCGATCAGTCCTTCTTGAACGAATAATCGCGCTCGACCTTGCAGATGCGTGTCACATATTCTTCATACCAACGCTCGCGCCCCTGCCGCTGAGCGACGAGATGGGTCGCGTCGGCTTTCCAAGCCGCGATCGATGCCAGATCCCGCCAGTAAGAAACGGTAATGCCGACCCCGCTGCGCGCCGACTCCGCACCCAAATAGCCGGGTTGCTTTTCCGCCGCTTCGCTCAATATTTGGTCCATCTCTAAATACCCATCGTCGACTTCGGTGCGCATCGACGTAAAAATCACGGCGTAGTACGGCGTGGCGCCAGTATCCGCAAACGACATGTAAGCCTCCGTCTTGGTAGTTTGGTATACCATTATGCCAAACTTTGCGAAGATCACACATGCAAACGAAGCTCGATTCCACCGCCGATACCATTGCCTCATCGCTGCGCGTCTTGATTGCCAAAGGCGAACTGCGCGACGGCATGCGGCTCGTCGAACGCGATCTGGCCGAACGCTTTTCGGTCAGCCGCATTCCGCTGCGCGAAGCCTTGAAGACGCTCGAGACAGAAGGGCTTGTCGATATCCATCGCAACCGGGGCGCCGTCGTGCGCACCTTGACCCCGGCGGACATCGACGAAATCTACGGGCTACGGACATTGCTCGAAGGCGATGCGATCTTTCGCGCGGTCAAGCAAATGAACGAGGAAACGATCGTGCGTGCCGAACTCGTGCACCGCCTACTCGGCAAAGCAGCGACGACCGAGAAGCAAGGCGAATTGAATCGCGAATTCCACGAGTTGCTCTATGCGCCGTGCGGCAATGCGCGCCAACTCAAAGAGATTCGCGAGTTGCGGGGTCAAGTCGAGCGTTACGAGCGGCTGCAAAGCACCCTGCTCGCCGATACGCCGGCGTTTCAGCACGAACACTTGGCTATCTTGAAGGCATGCCGTGCCCGCGATGCGCGCGGCGCGAAGGCCATGACGATCGCGCATTTGGCTAGCGCGAAACGCATTGTGGAAAGGGTCGTTGCGCAAGCGATTGGTCGACGCGCTTCGAGCAGCGAAGCCACAGCGGCCCGCCGCCGAGTATGAAGGCAAAAACGAATGCAAAAACGCCGTCATGCAGCCGTCGGAACGGCCGCACGACGGCGACGATTTGGCCTAAGCGAGGGCATCCGAGGATGCCCGAGCGCGTCAGTGCTTGCGGTGACGCTGAGCGCGCGTACGGGGCAGACCCTGTTCCGCCTGCTGCTGCAGCGAGTGAACCTGTTGCCGCACCGCGCTCAACTGCTCCTGCGCCGCGAGCTTCTGATTCTGCAACGCCGCCGCCTCTTCACGCGCCTGCTTCTGATGGCTCGCGGCGAGTTCCTGTTGCTTGTGCGCGACGTCGAGATCGGCTTGCAGGCGATCGGCGCGCGCTTGCGCGGCCGCGATCAGTTCCTCGGTATAGGCCTTTTGAGCCGCGAGTTTCGTCCGCCTGATTTCAACATCGGCAAGCTGCGCACTCCGACGCGTAAACTCGGCATACACAGCTTCCGCATAATCCTCGTTCGTCGTCTTGATCACGCGCCAGAAATTCTTCTGCTGAAAGAGTACGACGTAATACGTCATATCTTTCCCATGCAGCAAGAGGCTCGCGCCGTACGTGCCGTTGTAGGCGGTACGCAGTTCCGACAATTCCGTGCCGTGCATTAGCCGTTGCAATTCAGCAACAGTGCCCTGCGCATCGCTCGCTTCGTCGGCCGCCGCCGGGGCGGATGCCGCTTGGTCCGGCGACGCGACGGGCGCCGACAACTGCGGCGACGAAGCGGCTATGACAGTAGCAGGCGCTGACGGTGCAACGTTTGCGGCGCTGTCCGTAGCCGATTGCGCCGTGGCACAACCATTGATTCCCAATCCCCCGATTGCGATAAGCGCTGCAAGCGCGGTCCCCCGCATACGCGAATAGTGGCTCATATGTCCTTTCCTGCGCTAATAGTTCTACTTTTTGAGACAGCTTTGACTCAAGCGCGCCATTATCCCTCACTTTCTCGCGTTTCGGGCTCCTCGTCGAAGATCTGGTACTTCCGCATTTTTTCCCACAAGACTTTTCGGCTAATTCCGAGGTATTGTGCTGTGTCCTGCCGCCGCCATGCGTTCGAGGCGAGTGCCGCGATCACGCGCGTGCGCTCGGCCATGTCCCATTTGCTACGATCGACCACGACTTCGCTCGCATTTTCGGCCGGCGCCGGCTGCGCATTGCGGGCGTGGGCGATCAGGCGTCGCAGCCGCGTGGCGTCCCAGGCGCCGATCTGCCGCACCGTCACGCCGATCCGCTCGGCGAGGTTGCGCAATTCACGCACGTTGCCGGGGAAGTAGGTGTCGGCCACGGCGTCGGCCAGCCAGTAGGGAATCTCCGGCAGGCTCTCGAGGCGCTCCGCGCCGACCACCGAAGCGATGAACGCTTTGAAGATCGCGATCTTGTCGACGGCGCCGCGCTCTTCGAGCGAGGGGATGCGCAACTCGATCACGGCCAGGCGGTAATAGAGATCGGCACGAAACGCGCCATCCTTCACAAGTTGCGGCAGATCCTTGTTCGTCGCAGCCACGAGGCGGAAATCGACCTTGACGGGCACCGCCGAGCCGACACGCGTCACCGCGCCGTCTTCCAGCACGCGCAGCAGCTTGACCTGCTGATAGAGCGGCAAATCGCCGATCTCGTCGAGAAACAGCGTGCCGCCGTCAGCCTGCTCGAAATAGCCCTTGTGCGCGCCCACCGCGCCCGTGAACGACCCCTTGGCGTGCCCGAAGAATAGCGACTCGAACAAACCGTCGGGGATGGCTCCGCAATTGACGGGGACGAACGGGCCCGCGCCGTAGCGGCCGTGCTTTTCATGCAACAGGTGAGCGATACGCTCCTTGCCCACCCCCGTTTCGCCGCGAATCAGCACGCTCGTATCGCAATCGGCGAACGTATCGACCTCGTGCAGCAGCGCTTGCATGCTGTCCGAATGCGCGACGAGCGCGGTGGGCTCCAATGCCTGCGCGCTGTGGGCGCGCAGCTGCGTCAGGAGCTTGGTCACCATGCCGCGCAACTCGGCGCCCGTGAAGTCGAGCGGCAACACGTGCGAGTATTCAGCCGGATACATCGCCGGATCGCGCTCGCGCGGCAAAGCGCCGACCCATATCACGGGCATGCCCGTATGCGCCTGCCAGTCCCTCAGCTTGGCGCCGCCGTCGATGACGCTCACGCTGATCACGGCGAGCGAGGCGCGCGAGGCGCTACGCTCGGGCGCGTTCGTCATGTCGTCGGCGCGAATCACGTCGACGTCGAAGCTCGACATGCAGCGCACTACGCGCTCAACGACATCGGCCTTACCCTCCCAGACGTAAATATCCAGTTCCTCGATTGTATGGGCGGTTCTCATTTTTTTTCGGTGTCCTAAACATCGATGTTCCGGGCGTCAATCGACGAGCTGCGAAGCGCCGCAGGTCAACGACAAATCGTGGATCGTCGCTACGCCGAGTTGTACGCCGAGCAACTGAAGCAAAGGATCGATGGCCAAGTCGATTCCGCCAAGCAACTGATTGAGCGCCGGCGTAAGCGCCGCCAGCACCGCGCCGACGACAAGGTCGACCGGCAGCGGCAGCCCGCCCAGCAGCGTGACGCGTAGCCCACCGGGCTGCGACATGGACGCCGTGAGCCCAGCGAGCGCCGTCGCCAGCACGGAGCCGACGGCATTGGAATTGGCGCTTTGGTAGTCGTCGGCGTTGGGCGTCACGCCGTCGAACGTCAGCGTCGCCGCCGACGCCTGTGGCACCACCGCCGGCAACGACGCGTTCGTGGTCACCTTCACGACATTGGTCACGTTCACGAGCGTCGCGCTTTTCGTACAGCTGAACGGCTGCGAAGCGGAGAAAGCGCCAGGCGGATCGCCGATACAGACGTTCGCCAACCCGGGCTGCACGCCGATCGTCGACGTGCTTGCCGCTTTCGTCGGCGCGCAGTTCGTGGTTTGCAGCCACGCCGTGCCCGGTGCGGCTTCGAGCGAGAGCGGCAGATTGAGCGCGACTTTGCCGATGAGCGGCAGCGAGGGCGTGCCGAGCGCGACGTTCAGGTACAAGCGCACCTGGGCCGTATGCGCTAGCGTCCGCCACTGCTGCGAAGCCGGGTCCATTCCGGCTTCGCCGATGGCAAGCACGGGTGGTTCGATGATTTGCACCTGCATCGTGGCCGCTAAGCCCGCGATGTTCATGCCCGCCGCCAAGGTGACGGGCGACTGGCCCGCTTGCGCGACCTCGGCCGCGACGAGCAGCGCGTCGAACGGGCTGACGGTCGCATCGAGCGCGCTCTGGCTGTCCGCCGCTTCGATCGAGAATACACCGCGTCCGCTCGCACCGTCGCCCAGCGGCAATTGGACGGTTTTCGCGACCGTGCCGCTGGCGATTGCCTGCAGCGTGGCAAGATCGGTTTGCAGGTTGGCGTCGGCGATGGAACCGGAGGACAGCGCCGTCGCCATGAGATCGGCCAACTGGGCGAGCGTCAATTGCGCCGCCAGCAATTGACGCACCGTGCCGACATTCGCTGCCGCCACCAAGTCGCGCATGCGCACCCGTGCGCTCGCCAGCGATTCGTAAGAGACGATCGTGAGATTCAGATTCGCGCCGAGCAGCGCGCCCAGCATCGAATTGACGAGGCCGCCTTGCAACTGCGCGAGCGTCGTCCCGATCGTGAAGGCGCCCAAGGTCGTCGCCTTCGCCGTCGCGCTCGCACTCATTCGCCGCGCCGGGCCTAGGAAGAAGTAGGGGACGGTTCGCTGCGCGCTCACCCGCACGGCGTTTAGCGGTGTCGCCG
>DATJJH010000172.1:0-7371 GCA_035492395.1 Trinickia sp.
ACGTTCATCAACGGGATCGTGCCGCCCTGCCCGATGAACGCGCAATCGGCGCCGAAATGCGCCCGCGACGCCTCGTTCAGCGCTTGCCCCAGCCACGGCGCCAGATCCGGCGCGTTCCAGCCGTTGGCGCTCGCATCGGGCTTGAACGTCACCTTCGCGTTATACGGCGGATCGAGTTCGAGCAGCGCCTTCAGATCGGATACCGCGCGCGCCGCGTCGACGAGCGCCGGCAAGCGCAGCGATAGCTTGAACACCGTTCGGGGGCGCAAGACATTGCCCGCGCTCGCGAGGGAGGGCAATCCTTCGGCGCCCGTGACCGACAGCGAGGGCCGCCAGGTCATGTTCAGCAAGGCTTCGTAGGGATCGGCCGTGACGGGCAGCACGCTCTTGCCGTCTTGGCCGCACGCCCAGGGCGAGCTCTTCCAGACTTCGTCGCCGAGAATGCCCGCCGTGGCCCGCGTCTCGGTCAGCCGGCTCGCCGGAATCTCGCAATGAAACTGAGCGGGAAGCAGATTGCCCGTGGCCGCATCCTCCAGCCGCTCGAACAACTGCCGCATGATTCGAAAGCTCGACGGCACGATGCCGCCATAGGAGCCCGAATGAACGCCCTCATCCAGCACTTGAACCTCGAGCGAGCCGCCGACGAGGCCGCGCAGCGATGTCGTCAGCCATAGCTGATCGTAATTGCCCGCCCCCGAATCGAGGCAAACGACGAGCGCGACATTGCCGAGCCGCTCGCGCAGCGCATCGACATAAGGAAGCAGATCGTAGCTGCCCGATTCCTCGCACGTCTCGATGAGGCCCACGCAGCGGGGTCGGGCCACGCCCTGCGCGTCGAGCGCCGCCAACGCGCAGACGCTGGCGTAGATCGCGTAGCCGTCGTCCGCTCCGCCTCGGCCGTAAAGCTTGCCGTTCTCGTACTTCGGCGTCCACGGACCGAGGTCCTTACGCCATCCGTCGAATTCCGGCTGTTTGTCCAAATGGCCGTACAGCACGACGGTGTCGGTGCTGCCGGCTCGGGTGGCGGGCGCCTCGAAAAAGATCACCGGCGTGCGGCCGGGCAGACGAACGATCTCGAGCTTAAGCCCCGTGACTTGCTGCGCCTGTGCCCACGTCGCGGCGTCTGCCACGACGCGTTCGAGATAGCCGTGTTTTTCCCAGTCGGGATCGAATGCGGGGCTTTTGGCGGGAATGGCAATGTAATCGGTCAGCGCGGGGACGATTTCGCCGTCCCATTTGCGCTCGACGAATTCGGTCAAGGCCGATTGATCGATCGAGCGATCTTGCTGCTTCGCATCAGGTGCGGTCATGGCGGTCGGCTGTGGCAGTCAAAGCGCACATGATAGCCCGATCCCCATGCACAACATGGCCGATTGCGCGACAATCGTCCGTACCCCTCCTCGAAGCGAGCATCATGCTAGGCCGAATTGCCCTACAAATCGTCGAGGTGGTGTTTGCGCTGGCGATTTACTTCTTGCCGGCCATCCTCGCGGACCGCCGCAAACGCCACGACCTGCTGACGATCGCGTTGTTCAACGCGTGTCTCGGCTGGACGGGGCTGGGCTGGCTGCTGGCGCTGTATTGGGCGCTGCAACCGAATCCTCCGGCGGACCTCGCCCGCGATGTCACGACCAAGCGGCGTTTGTTACGTATGGCGGCCTTTTCGGCCGCGCTGATTTCGCGCATCGAGCGACGCGAAGCGAAGCGCAACCAAGTCCGGCGTTAGCCCAGCGCGGTCGGGCGCAGTGGCCACCGCCCCCGCCCGCCGGTAGCCGGCACAACGCAATTAGACAGTCGATTTCGCCGCCGATTGGGGAAACGACGCGCCGGCCATGGCGGTGCCGTAGCGACGCACGTGCACGAGGCCCGGGGGGATCGAACGCGGCTCGCGCCCCAGCGCTTCGCGATCGAAATTTTCTTGGCGGAATTCCCCTTGTTCGTCGAACCACTGGCACAGCACGCCGTCGGTGACGAGCGCCGTCACCGTCATGCGCGACCCGCCCGCCTTCAGCGTCACGACGTCGCCCACGCAAAACTGTTCAACCGAATCAAAGGTAGCTGTCGACATAAGTAGTACTCCGTCGCAAAGCAGAGGGCCGCCCGAAGGGGAACGGCAATTCGAAAACGTGCGCCGGCGAACGGAAACAAATAACAAAACCGCTCGCACGATGATCTTGAGATAACAACCAAGGTTAAGGAGAGATTAACAATAGAATTTTTATTCTACAAGCAATTTTAGGGAAAACGTGGGGTGCGACTAACCCGCACATTCGTGTCCCAGACCACCAAGAACGATTTACACCCTCAAGAGGGCCAGATTATCTTCAAAATGCAACAATCGTACTTTATGCGCTCCGACATGGAAGGCTCTCCGGCTTGGCAGGCGTACCTCAGCGCCGGTTCGACGTCGCAACCGTTCTGACCACGCGCGCGGCAAAAGATTCTAAGAAGATCGCTAATTATTATTTTGATCGAGATCAATCCCGCATTGCATCAATTCGGCACGTTAACTAAATCCTAAAACGCGAATTAAGCAGGAACAGTGAAAACGTTTTCGACGTAAAAGTCCAGGGGAATTACCGCACCATCCGGGCGCGGCGCACCGCCGTCAGCGCGCGCCGCCGCGCGCTTTTCACTCACCGCGCTCTAGAACGGCGCATGCGCGGCGCGACGCCACGACGATCAGCTTCATCGTGGCCCGCGTTGCGCCCACGAACAGCTTGCGTGCCGCCCGCTCGTCGAACGCGTCGAAATCCACCTCGGTCAGGACGACGCAAGGCGCCGATTGCCCTTTGAAGCGATAAATCGACTCGAGCAGCACATCGCCTTCGCGATACTCGGGATTGCCGAATAGGTCGTACTTCCCCGTAAAGCTGCGCAGACGATGCGGCCCCAAATGCTCGAGCGCGGTCAGCCCGGAGCCTTCACGGCCTCGAAACGACAGGACCGCGATGTCCTGCTTGCGAAAACCGAGCGACAGCGCTTGCGTGATGGCGCGCTTCGTGGAATCGATGACCGATTCGCCGTCCGTTTCATCGTACGAAGTCATCGAAATATCCGATCCGTCGAACGGGCTGCCGGCCGTGAGTCCGGCCGCTACCGGCACCGCGGCGCCCACCTTGTCTCTGACGAAATCGAGAATGTCGCGCGGGCTGCGGTAATTCGTCGTCTCGGTCAGCACCGTCCACCCCGGCAGGGCCACGGGTTCGCGCATATAGAGATTTTGCAAGGGATCTTCGAGCCACCACCACGCCCCGTCCGGCCGCACGAGACGCGATAGCGCCTCGACCCAGGCTTCCTGAAAATCCTGCCCTTCGTCGACGATCAATACGTCGAACATCCAGCGCTCGTCAATCGGCGCCTGCACGAAAACGGATTCGAGCCGTTTGAATACGTCGGACCCGCGAAAATCCTGCACCGCCCCCACATCGCGCGCCACCCAATCGCACAACTGATGGTAGTTGGCGACCTTCGCCCCTTCCGGCGCGACGCGCGCGATGTGATCGGCGAGCGGCCGGTTGAAGCAAACGTACAGCGCACGCTTGCCGGCGGCCGCGGCATCCTTCATGACCTGCACCGCCAGTTGTGTCTTACCGGACCCCGCCGTTCCGATCACGCGCAGACGAAACGGCGTGAAGGCAAGACGCCGCGCCCACGTCGCCAACCCGCCGGACAAGCGCGTGACGAGCGTGCCCGCCTGCCCCACCAGCGCACTGGTATCGGGCGTGAGCGACAATTCGTCGGCCAAAAAATGATGAATCTTGGCCGCGCACGGCAGCTTGGGCTCATCGGCGGGCAACGCCGCCAAAATGATGGAAGCGAGCCGGTCCTTGCGCGTCGCATCGACGATGCTTTCGGGAGACACGCCGGCAATGGCCGCATTCTTGACAATGTAGTCGGGGCAATAGAGCAGCGCCTCGATGCAATACGTGCCCGCGCCGAACGCCGCCGTGAAGCGCCGATGCATGCCTTCGATGGTGCGGGCCAGCTGGATCGAGACATTGCGCTCGGTCTGGAGGTACACCTTGACGAGGCCCTTCGGCGTTTCGCGCAAGAAGCCAGCCTTCTGTTCCACGAGCATCACGCGGCCCGCCGGGCTCACGATCACGAAATCCGCTTCGCCGAATACGGAGAAAGCCCGATTCAGGCGTGTCCAATGCACGCCGTGATATACGGTGTAGTCCTCGGGCAGCGCCGCCTCGAGCAACGCGAGCATTTCACGCTCGCGCTCGGCGGCGCCGGTCGCGGCCAGATTCTTCCAATCGTCGGGAATAAGGCGTGCCATGGCAGGTTGATGCTCGCTTTGAGGTGTCGAATTCGGCGTATTGTACAAACCGCGCGGCGCATTCCCGTATGCAGCCGCCACATTCTTCCGGAGGAATAGTCAATGCTGAACATTTGGGGACGAGCCAACTCGGTCAACGTGCAGAAGGTGCTGTGGTGCTGCGACGAGTTAGGCCTCCCGTTCGAGCGCGTCGACGCGGGCCTGCAGTTCGGCCGCGTCAACGATCCCGACTACCGCGAGCTGAACCCGAACGGACAAGTACCCACGCTCGTGGACGGCGCGTTTTCGCTATGGGAATCGAACTCGATTCTGCGCTACCTGGCGATGCAGTACGGTGCGTCGAGTTCGCTCTATCCCGCCGAGCCGAAACTGCGCGCCAGCATCGACCGCTGGCTCGATTGGTCGCTCTCGACGCTCGCGCCGGCCGAGCGGCCGGTGTTTCTCACGCTCGTGCGGACGCCGCCCGAGCAGCGCGACATGGATGCGCTGGCCGCCAACGTCAAGACGCTCGTTTCTCGCTGGAAGATCGTCGACGGACACTTGCAAGGCCGTTTTCATTTGGAGGGCGACCGCTTCACGATCGCCGATATCGTGCTCGGGGCGTTCGCCAAGCGCTGGTTCAGCGTGGAAGGGATCGATCGTCCGCCCATGCCGAGCCTGGAACGCTGGTATCAACGGCTGACGCAAAGAGCGGCGTTCAAGAAGTACATCGATCTACCGCTCACCTAGTGTCTGCTAGCGCCTGCCCGCCGCTGCGGGTCACTCGGGCATGCGGCGCTCGCTCACGGCGCCGGTCGCGCGCGGCGCTCGCCGGCGCGCGTCAGCAACGTGTCGAGCATCGGCAGTTGCACGGGCTTGGTCAAATGCACGTCGAAACCTTGATCGAGCGAACGGGCAACGTCGCTTTCCTGTCCGAACCCCGTCATTGCGGCGAAGCACGCATCTTGTAACGCGTGCGTCAATTTGAGCTCGCGCAAGACGGCGAAGCCGTCCGCGCCGGGCATCGCGATATCGATCAGCGCGACGTCGATGTGCTGGGCCCCCTCGACCATGCTCAACGCTTGCGCGCCGCTGTAGGCCACCTGCACGCGATGACCTTTCATGCGCAGCAGCATCGCCATGCTGTCGGCGGAATCGCGGTTGTCGTCGATCACGAGCACGGTCAGCATGCCGCGCGCGGCGTCTTCCGGCAAATCGCCGCTCATGCCTTCGTCGTTGGCGGCGTCTTGCGCCGAGAACAACGGCAAGTTCACTGTGAAGGTCGCCCCGCGCCCCAACCCTTCGCTCTTCGCTTCGATCGATCCGCCGTGCATTTCGACGAGCCAGCGGCACAGCGTCAAACCGATGCCCAGGCCGCTTTCCCTGCGCTCGAATCGATTGTCGGCCTGCACGAACAGATCGAAGATCGATTCGAGTACGTCGGCCTCGATGCCGCACCCGTCATCGGTCACGCGCAAGCGCGCGAACGCGCCCCCCACCTGGTCGATGTCGACGCTGATGCGGCCGCCGTGCTCGGAAAACTTCGAGGCGTTGTTGAGCAGCCCCTGGATGACCTGCACGAGTCGAGTGGCGTCGCCGTTGACGACCATGCGGACTGCGCCCGTATGCACTTCGACCGTCTGCTGGCGCGACGCCACGTGGGGCCGAATCATTTCGATCGCGCGCACGACGACTTCGGACACATCGACGGGCTCGAGCCGCAGCGCCACCTTGCCCGTCGTCACGCGTCCCGCGTCGAGCAAATCGTCGACGAGGCGCGTCAGATGCGAGATCTGCCGATCGATCATGTCGCGGCACTGCCGCAGCGCGGGACTGACGAGCGGCTCCAGCATCATGACGCTCAGCGCGTTGCTGACGGGCGCCAGCGGGTTGCGCAATTCATGGGCGAGCGTGGCCAAAAACTCGTTCATGTGCTGGCCGGCGGCTTCGAGTTCGCGCAAGCGCTTGCGCTCGGTCATGTCGCGCGTCACCTTGGCGAACCCGCGCAGATGGCGGCCGGCGCCGCCGGGCGTGTAGACCGCCGTGATCACGACATTGGCCCAGAACATCGTGCCGTCCTTGCGCACACGCCAGCCTTCTTCCTCGACCCGCCCCGTTCGCGCGGCCACCGCCAATTCCGCGGCGGGTTTGCCGTTCGCGACATCCTCGGGAGGGTAAAAGACCGACACGTGGCGGCCAACGATCTCTTGCTCGGTATAGCCCTTGATCTTCTCGGCGCCGTTGTTCCAGCTGACGATTACGCCGTCCGGGTCGACCATGTAGATGGCGTAGTCCTGAACGGACTCGAGCAGGATACGCAAGCGCTCCTCGGGCGGGACCACCGACTCGGGCGGCGCGGAGAATGACGAGTTGTCGCTGGCGAAGCTATCCGGACGCATGACGGCGGCATTTCATTTGAGAGTAGTGCGACACATGGTTGCCGCTGGGGACTGAAGTAAGCACAACGCATGCCTACGGGCGTCCCGCCCGCCGCCCAAAAGGAGCCGGGGAGCGACAGAGCACTCCGCCCCGCGCCGGATATGGCTTCGCCGAAGCTGCCTGCGCACGCGCGGCGCACGCACGCAGCCCGGCTATCGTTGCGAAAGCAACTTTGACCGTCTCTTTTGCAAAATCTTCCGCCGCCGCGACAGTGCAGCGGTCTTAGCCGACGGCCCGCGCACCGATGGCGTCGGCCAGCAGCGCCACCAGCCGTTCGGGTTCGGCCGGCTTTCTCATGAAATGCTGAAAGCCCTCGCCAATGCTGCGTAGACGATACGTTTCATCCGCGTGCCCAGTGATCGCAACGGCCACGGCGGGCAAGCGATCATTGCGAATTTCATCGTCACGCAAGCGCTGGATCAGGTAAAAACCGTCCATGGCCGGCAAATCGATATCGCACACGACGGCGTCGGGCGCCGTTCGCAGCACGGCGTCGACGCCTTCCTCGGCATCCGCGGCCGCCACGACGCGCGCGCCCTCCGATTCCAGCAACATGGAGAGCGACTCTCTGCTCGATCTATCGTCTTCGACCACGACGACCGTCATCTGATCGAGTCTCATCAATCCGTTCATACAATTTGTTGTAGCTGTCAATACACACGCAAGAT
>DATJJH010000173.1:0-6971 GCA_035492395.1 Trinickia sp.
TGGGCGAGCCGAATCTTGCTGTCTCGTTCGGTGTGGGCGCAATGGGCGGGCGACATCGAATCCCGCGAGCATTCGGCTTTATACGCCGTGAACATGGCGCAATATGCCGAATCTGTCGGGCGATCGGTCAAGCGGCTCATCGTCGCCGTGGACGGAAGACCAGCCGTCGTAGTTCGCGGCGCGTACACCACGCAAATTCTACGAGTTCCCGTCATTGAAACGGATCGGCCGTTTGCCGATAGTTGCCAGTTCGCGCGACCTTAGCCACGGAGCATAGGCTCGGCCGCCTCCGACCGTGTAGCGTCCAACCGAGATGTCTGGTGGGCGGTGCGATTCAGGCATGACAGACCGATGATCGATGGACCGAATGGCGTAATGATGGGCGTGCGGCAACAATCGCCGCAGGAAGCCGGACCTGTTAAAGCTCCTTCCCCTGCACCCACTCCCGCGCCAAGCGCGCAAGAAGTTAGCGCCGCCTACCAGGTCGTGACGAAGAACCTGACGGGCAAGACGCTCGATGCGCGCAACCTTGCCGCGGCGGCCGCGCAAGCGCGCCGTTACGCCATGTTGCACGAACAGGCGATCGCCGAGGCCGAACTCGAAGTCATCGCGCAGTACAACGCGCAACATGCAAAAGCCGGCGCCGATCGATCGGCCAGTGCCATCGAACGCGCTGCCCATCAATTGGGCGCGAGTTCCGCGGTCGACGCCAACACGCTGGCCTCGGCGCAGCACGCGCTTGAAGCGGGCGACCTGCACGTGGTGGCCGACGAAACGGTCGAAAGTTTCAACGGCGCGATCTGCTCGAAGACGGAGCCCGATCCGCCGCCGATCGTGTTGAAAAACGAAGGCAAAACGCCCAGGCTTGCCGACGCAACCGACAGGCTCAACGCCTATCTGGGCAGCGGCATGTCGTTGCAGGAAGCCGTGGGCATACTGCGCGTCGAAAACGGCGCAACGCCTGCGGCGGAAGACGTGTTGGCGCGCGCAGCGCTCGCAGCGCAGGCGCCATCGTACGTGTCCGCTTACGTCAAGGCGCCGGACGGCTCCGATCCTGTCGGTCTGGCTTCGGCGCATCTGGCCAAACTCGGCGTATTCGATGCCGACACGCTGGCTCGGGCGACAAAAGCAATGACGACCGCGTTGCCAAAGGTAACGCTCGACGGCAGCGCGGCGCGGAAAGCGGCTGATAAAGTCGCGCACGACAAGCCCGGCACCGCTCAATTCGCGTCCGATATGCAGGGCTATCGCTCGGCGCTTTCCGTCGAAATCGCGCAGGCTACGGGCAAGCACGGCACAGCGTGGCTCAACGATCCTGCCAATATCGACGCGTGGTTGAAGAGCGAGGTGGCCGTGGCGGGTGCGAATCTGCAGCCCTTTGCTCAGGCAGCTGCCGGCACATCCAACGATTCGCCCGAGCAGAAAGCGTTGGACGATCGACAACATCTTATGAATCTGGCGCTCGAGGAAACCCGCGTCCTCGCCGACATCGCACACGCCGATGCGGGGCCCGGCGCGTCCCGCGCGCAAATCGATCTGGCGCGCAGCCAGCGACTGACAAGCGACTTCAGCGCACTGGGTTTGGTTCATTTCGACGACAAGACGCAGCAATGGGTGCACGAGGGGGCCAGCAAGGCGAACCCCGATGCGTCTACGATGCTCGCCGACTTGCTTGACGACACGTCCGTGCAGACGCTCAAGCAGAACGACATCGACGACGCGCTGCTTCACACGGGCAACGCACAGGCCGAGTCGCCCGACAGAGCGAAAGCCGAGTTGCGCGCCACATCCAACGCCCTCGCGCCGTTCAAGCAAGGCGGCACGACGCTCTTCTACGGCGACATGCTCGATGCCGTGGAAGACTCCGCTGCGCTGCATCAGCGCTTCGACGACATTGCATCGTCGGTGACAAGCAACAACAACGTGAAATACGTTCACGACGTCGCGCAGACATTGCAGGACGTCGCGATGCCCGCGGACGAAGACCTCACGCGCGCGCTTTACCAGCAGAAGTTTCGCGGGCGTTTCGAAGATTTTGTCGCGCACGGCGGTTGGCGCGCGCCGAGCGGTATATCTTCGCTCTGGCAGAGCCTCGATGCGCCGAAGTACTACGTCGATACGTCGAACGTGTACGCGGCGCTAGGGGACAGCGCACAAGCCGCGTCGCAAACGGAGCAAGGCGCTTCGCTGATGCGCATCGTCAAGACCCGCATGGACGGCAGCGATTTCGTCGGCCGGACCTACGAGGGCTCGCTGAAGAAGGATGGACCGGACGAACAGATCAAATCGTTTTATCTGAACTGGAAAGACAAGCACGACGTGTGGTCGGGGAATCCGCAGTTGCTTCAGGACATCGCGCAGGCAGCGCCGCGTTCCGACACCACGCGTTTCATTGAAGCCGAGCTGCCTATCGCCGTCGATGCACACGCGTCTTCGCCCGCGAGCGCCGCGGCCTACGAGCCTCCGGACGCGACACAAACGCCGAGCGGAACGCAGGTCATCGTCTCGCACACGCAACTCATCAACGCGCTTGGGGATGCCTACCAAGCCACGCAGCTTGCGCACCCCGGCAAGGATGGAGCGCGCTACACCGGCAACGAGAAAGTCTACGGCAATACGACGCTCGATGATCTCGCGAAATCCGCGCTTGCCTCGCAGAACGCGCACGAGCCGAGCGTGGACGTACCACTCGAACTTACGATGCTGCCGCTTATGTATTGGCGGCAGGACCAGGACCCGAACGAAGACAATCCGGAGTCGCTCAAACTGCTGCAGGTCGACGGGATCAATGGTCGCCGCTATGTCGGCCCCGCCAATACGCAATCGTTTTCCAGTTATAGCGATTGGACACGCGAGAGCGGGTTCAGCGCCGGCATGATGTTGAGCACCCAGCATTTGCTGCAGACCGCCGACGGCCAATCGCAGTTGTGGGATCAAACGATCACCGGTCAAAAGAAGCTCAGCAACGGTGAAATACTGCTGCAGGCCGGCGAAGCGATGGCGGGCATCGGTGCGATGGCGGTCGTCAGTTTCGTGAGTCCCGAGGCCGAGGGCGTCATGATGCCGCTGATGTATGACGGCGCGCAGCTGTATTTCGCGGCTACCGGCGTCAAAGCGGCGATCGACGCGGCGGATCGTATCGCGCATGACCCGACGTCGGTCTCGGCATGGGCCGAGGGCGGATGGGAGGTTGCGGCCAATTCGTTTACCGCGCTGTCGATCGCGAGCCACTTCGGGATGGGCCGGCTACCGCAATTGCTCACGCGAGCATTCGAGGCCGGGCGGGCGGCGAATGGAGAGACCGAAGCGCTTTCAGTGCCGGCACGTCTGTTGGTTTACGCCGCCGATAATCAGGTGGGTGCGAAGACTTACATGGCGTTGGCGGGAGCACCCGATGCGGTGTTGGCGTCACAACGCGTGCTGTTGAAAGGCGCTGCCTTGACGAACGGCGTGCTGTTCGGCGCGCAGGGTGCGCAGCTGGCGATCGCGTGGGCGCAAGGAAAGCAGGTGTCGCCGGCAGCCGTGATGCAGCTTGTCGCCACGATCGGCATGGGACAGTTCGGCCGGCTTTATCACGTCGAGTATTCCGCACGCCCTACCGCGATGGACACACGCGACAGCGATTACATGCATAGCGAGGCCCAAGACCCGGATGCACACTTGAAAGCCGCGTTCAGGTACGAACCTACGCAGGCCGCGCTCGCTTCGCTGACGAGCGACCGCCTCGAAAGCATTGTCCCTGCCGACGGCGAGCGAGCGGTGAGGATAACCTTGCATTCCGGCGCTAACTTCCGCGCTCGCCTGCTCGGCGGGCGCGGCAGTGCACCTCCCAGTGACGTCGCGGACCTGTTGCTGCCCGGCGAGCAGGCAAAGGGGCAGCGGTACGCACTGATGGTCGACGCCGGCGAATTCGTGGTTATGCCGCGTATTCGCGGCGGCGCGGCGCACGAAGATCCCGAGCAGGATTCCGCCGTGTCCGCTGGCGATACGGGACCGCAGCAGACGGGCCGGCAAGTGGGGCTGCCCAAGCGCAGGCTTTCTCGCGAAGAGGAAGATTTCGTCGCGGAGCTCGAAACCACCGCCGTGACTGACGATGTCATCGAACTCGGCCATGAAGGCGATCCGTCGGTTTTCGTGCACGTGGCGGTGGAGGGCGCGACCGGTGCGGTAGGCGCCGGCCCGCTCGATGCGGCGACCGTGCGTGTGATGAGCTTGTACCGCGGCGGTTTGCCGAAGGGCAGCGGACATCGGCTGCTGATGCGCGCGCTCGAGCGTTATGGCGTACGGCCGACCGAGCGCTTGATTTTCGAGTACGTCGAGCACCGCGAAACCGTGCAAGCGAAAGCGGACGGCATACCAGCCGAAGACACGCCGCTTGCGCGAACAGGCATGCGGACTTTGCGTGCGCTCGGTTTGACGCCCTCGTCGGCGCACTATGCCGACAATCGGTGGAACCACTGGGATCTCGTCATCGAACTCGACCCGCATGCGGGCGTTGCTTCTTCCGCGTTGGTCGAGCAGCCGAAGCTCGGGGTGGAGACCCAAGCCTTGAGCGGACGCCCGCTACGCGAGGTCGCACTCGGTGAAGACGAACGCACGATGACGCTGACCGATACGGAAGGCCATTCGGTCACGGCCGTCTTACTGGGCGGTCGAGCTGCACCGCCCACGCATCCTGACGACATTCTCCTGCCGAACGGCGAGAAACGCGGGCAGCGCTTCGAACTCGTTCGCGATCCGCACGACGGCGCGCTCGTGATCGTGCCGCGTGTGCGCGGGGGCGCTGTCAACGAGGATCCGGAAACAGCCGGCCAACCGTCCGCGCCCGTCAATGCGATGCACGCTCTGCAGGCGGGCGCGATTACGCCTGCGCGCTACGACGCGTTGCTGAAGGATATGCGTGCCTCGCTGCATCGCCCGGGCAGCATGATGCCGGCTCGCTCCGCATCCGTCGACGCTTTGCGCATTCGCATCGAACGGTTGTTGGAAGACGAGGCGCGCACGCGAACCACTCGCGGCGACATGGGAAAGCGCGGAACCGTCGAAGGCGAGGGCGCCGAGCACGATGCGCGGGTGCGCTCCATCGTCAATACCGCGTTGCTTGTTGCGCGAGCGTCGGTGACGAACGGCGAGTTGCTGCGCACGCCTTTGATCCAGACGCATGCGACCGCGCTCGATTTCATCATAGGTGTCCGCACGCTAAGCGTGCGCAACAGCGAAAGCCTGGCGCTGCGTGACGCGGATCACTACCTATCGAACCTGATCCAAGAGTGGCAACTTCCGTTCAATAGGCAGACCGAGGGGCAATACCGTACGCCTTCCGCGCCGCTCGCACGGCTCTCCGGGTTGGTCGCGCGAGTGTACGATCTGACGAAGGCGCGGCAATCGCGTACGGGGACCGGCGAGGGCTTGCCGTCGAACGCAGACCTTTCGAACGTGGAACCCCGAGACATTGCACCTTCGCCCCCGGGTGGGCGAGCATGGTCTGCGCTCGGCACGCGCCACTTCCTTCGTATGCGGAAGAACGCCGGTTCGCCGGATCATCACTGGCTGCTGACCGAGACGCCGGGTGGCAGCCGCGGCAACGGCTCGGCCATCGCAAACGCCGAAACTCGAGCAGACGATATGGACGCCGGCGGCCAGCGTGCGGAAAGCGACGCGGCCGCTCGGCGCACCGATGCGGCCACGGCCTCAACTTCGACTTCTCTAGCGTCAGGACCGAGCGGCATTCGGCGCTTGACGCGTCCGAAGGCGAAACCGGGAGAGCAAGACCGCTTGCTGTATTCGGGATTGCCGGTGGAGGAAGATCCGGCGGCGATGCTGTATGTCCCCCGGGTAGCCGGGAAGGCGGCAGTGGTAAGCGCGTCCCGGGAGCGAGTGGACGATGCGCGGAACAGCCGCGCGACTCGCGAACCGATTCCGCAGTCTCCGGAACGGACGGGTCCATTCCAAACCGGCTACCCTGCAAAGAAAAGCGAATACCCGTTGCCGCAGTGGATGGCCACCTATGTACCTGAGACGGGATTGATACGCACTGAAGCGAGAAAAGGCGACGTGCAGTGGGTGCCGCGCCGCTATACCGAGCGTCGAGAGGAAACGAAAGTGGTCACGATCGCGCCCGACATTCATGTGGTCAGCGCATTCGGCACGCGGGAGGCAGCGTTCGATCTAGAGGGCCGGCCTGTCGCCACCATTACCGATTTGCGCCGGCGCGCCCTGACGCCGCAACGGTTGGCCAATCGCTTGAGCGAGAATGTCGGCCTCGACGAGCGAGCGTACACGCCCGGGCAGCCAATTGCCTTGCTGGCGGAACATACGGCGGCGGGCGGACGAGCGTCTTTTGCTCAGCAGTTGGCCAACGAAGTCCACGCCCCCGTATACGGACTTTTGGGCAGCTACGAAGACCGAGAATGGATGCTGCATTTTCCGGATGCCGTATCTCACCCGGTGTGGCAACCCGACATGACGGGGCGCCGTTGGTCCCCGGACGGCGGTCAACCTGTTCGCGTGAAATGGAATCTGCTGGAGCGCCGCGACACTTCCGACCTGCAAGTGCATGCCGACGACAATCCGATCAAGATCGATTCCTACTTGGCGCCGCAAGGCATGTTCGTCGTCAACGGCCATACGAGCGAATTGCTCGCGAGAGGACCGGCGGAAGTAGCCGCGGGCGCACGCGCGGCCGGGCATGCGTCGGACCAGCCGGTTCTCGTGCTGACGACGGACGCCGATGCGCAGCGGCATGCGTTCGCGCGTCAACTGGCGGACGAACTGCGGAGCCCGGTCTTGATCCTGACTGACGACGCGTGGGCGCTCGAAGGGGGTGCGGTAGTCAAGAATACCGTAACGGTGTCGCGCGTCGAAGGGGCTCAGAACAGACGCATGACGATAGACGACGCGGGCAGAGTCACGTTTCTCGACACGCGGGAGAACCGCGCGGCGACGGTTTGGCTCAACTTCGGACCACTCGA
>DATJJH010000174.1:0-8080 GCA_035492395.1 Trinickia sp.
GCACGCGCTCGCGTGTTCGGCCGTCGGCAGCCCGGAAACTGTGCGCGCGGGACTCGAATCGATCATCGCCCAGACGCAAGCGGACGAACTGATCTTGACCGCGCAGATCCACGACCACGCGGCGCGCCTACGCTCTTTCGAAATCGGGGCGCACGTGCGGGACGAGATCGCGGCGGCCGAGCGGTAGGCGCGCCGGGCCGGAGGCTGGCCCTTCGATTGCTGCTCGGTTCAGAGCGAATGCCTGGGTGAAACATTCGCCCAGCCGCGGGACGCCCCGCCAAGGAGCCGCCGATATGGATGCAATCGACCGAAAGCCGAGACGCGGCGCAGCCGCTTTGTTAATCGCCGGGTGCCTGGGCTTTGCGGCTTCCGCCTTTGCTCAGCACGCGGCGACGAACGTGGGCGCCTCCATGGTCCAGCCGCCGCAATCGCCGGCCAGCGGAGTGAGCGCTCACAATCCCGACAACATGCCGATCAAACGACCGCAACAGGCACCCCGGGATCCGATCGCGCGCCACCCTCCGGCGAGCGCCACGAAGCCGAAATAACGATCCAGCTCGGACCGACATCGCGTGTCGCCGCCGGTCTGCCAATGGCGCGGCGGGCTGCGCCGGTCGATCGCGCGGCGCCGCTCGCCTTCGCCCCGGCGCATTCGAATCCCGATGATCGCCGCCTCGCTCGCTAGATCAATCGGTTGATCGCTCGTCGACGCCAACCCAACCGGTAATAGGCGGCCTGCAGCACGAGCATCGTCACGAACGCGGCGGCATACGACCACCAGATACCGGTCATCCCGAGCCTCGCGTTCAATGTATAGGCAAGCGGCAATTCAACGACCACGATCGCCGCCATGCCGAGCGAAGTCGGCACGAGCACTGCCCCACTGCCCCGCATGACGCCGACGAGTACGTTCGCCCCGCCCAGCACGATCACGCTCCAACCGGCGATATGCAAGAGCTGCAGAGCAAGGGCCTGCACCGCGCGATCGGTCAAGAACAGCCCGAGGATGACCGGTGCGAGCCCGTAGGTCAGCACGACGATCGCGCCCGTTACCGCGACGTTCATGCGCAAGCCTATCCGCACCACCGCGCTCACCCGCTCGCTGCGCCCCGCGCCGATCATGTGCGATGCCAAGATAGACGCCGTGATGCCCACCGACATGGCCGGCAACTGCATCCAGCTCATGACTTGCGTCACCGCGCCGTAAGCGGCCGTCGCATGCGAACCGTGGCGATTCACGAGTCCCAGCAGCACGAGTTCGGCCACGGCCATCGTCAGCATCTGCAGCGCGATCGGCACGCCGATGCGCAAAATCTTGCCGGCCAACGCCCGATCGATTCGCAGTTGTCGTAGAAGCGCAGCGCTGGGGGCGAGTGCATGTCCGGTGCGACGCCAATGCACGAACATCCAGGCGAGGGCCACGGTGAAGGCGAGCCACGTCGACACCGCGGGGCTCGCTACACCCAAACGCGGCAGGCCGAACCAGCCGCGGATGAATGCCGGTGTCGCCGCCAGCGCGATCAACGTCGCCAGCGCGAGCGTGCGCAGCGGCGTGGTCGCGTCGCCGACACCACGGCTCATCGATGTCGAGAGCCACATCAAAAACACGACGGGCATGCCGATCAGCATTAAACGCGCATACCGCACGGCATCGTCGAAAACATTGGCCGGCGTGCCCAGCCAGCTCATGAGATGCGGCGCCGACAACGCGCCGAGCACGCTTGTCGTCAAGCCGATCGCCAGCATCATGGCGAGGGCCGTGCCCGCGATCGCGCGCACCTTGGCGCGCTCGCCTGCGCCCCATGCTTGCCCGATCAGGACCGTCGCGCCGGCGCTCAAGCCGATGATCAGCGCGAGCAGGAAAAAGAACACCGGAAAAAACGCCGAGACGGCGGCGATCGCGTCCACGCCGATCATCTGTCCCAGATAGACGCCGTCGATCACGCCGGCAGCCGACTGCAGCAGATTCGTCAGCATCATCGGCAACAAAATGGCGAGGTAGGTCTTCGCCAGGCTACGCGTGGGGGGCGGCGCCATGGCCGCCGTCCGAGTCGACCCTGAACTTGTCATTGTGTCGGTCCTTTAAAAGAGAAGGGAAGAGCCCGTGTTGCGTTGGGCAAAAGGACGCCCGCCTCGGCTCGCCGGGCGGCCGAAGTGAGTCGTCGAACCAGTGAAATGCGGCGGCGCGGATGAGGCCGCCGCGAAGCGCGGGATTAGTTCATGGGCACGGACGCGGGCGTACGGCTGGAAGCATCCCCGAACGCCAGCCATTCGATATGGCGACGCACGTCTAACGGCCAGCCTGCGATCAGGGTGCCGAAGCGCGCGGGTTCGTCGGCGAACAGGGCGCGCGATGCCTCTTCGAAGTTCGGCAAATCGCCAGCCATTGCGGACATGAAGTGATAGGCCCGCTCATGCGCCGCACGCCTCGCGTCACGCTGCGCGTGCACACGACGCGCCTCGTCGACGAGCTTGCGCAGCGCCACCGACGCGCCGCCCGGCTGCGCGCCCAACCAATCCCAGTGCCGCGGCAAGAGCGTTACCTCGCGCGCGATCACACCCAGTTTCGGCCGACCCCGCCCACGCGGCGATGCCGCCTCGCCGGCATCGGGGGCCGCATCTTCGGACTGCGCAGCCTCGACGGGTCCGCACGCGCCCGGCATAGCGCTCAAACGCGTGCGCACCTCGTCGTCCGAGCCGCGCGTGTCGACGTCGATCGAACGGCCCGTCCGGTTGTCGAAGATGAGAACAGAACCCAGGGCGCCGTCCCCGGCGGCGAGCCGCTTGCCGGCCAACGCGACGGTGGGCAATGTGCCCGACGCAACATGCCGATGGCCCTCGAAACAGGTGAAGAGGCTAGGTTCCGGTGATGCGGTGAGAGGTGACACGGCGATGCTCCGTTAGAGAGAGTGACCGAATAATACCCGGATATAAATATCATCGCAATAATACCCGGATGAAATTTATCTGCTTCGTCACCGGACGCCGCTCCCGCTTCCCGCTTCCCGCTTCCCGCGTCCCGCTCCCGCTTCCCGGCTTCGTCCGCTTCGTCTCCTCACTCCGCCGCTGCCAGCTCGTACACCCACCGCCTCACTTCTTTTTCAACCTCCGTCGTTATGCAATGGGAATAAACAGGCTCCGTCCTCCAGTCATGCGTGTCGAGCGACGCGCCTCCATCGAAAGCGCGCCGTATCCCGTACGCATACGCGCTTTTCATTCCCACAGGAGGATGGAGATGGACCACGACGACGACCGCAACGGTCACCCGGCCAATGACCGCCGCCGCTTTCTCAAATGCATGGCATGGGCCGGGGCGGGCACGCTTTGGACGATGCATGCCGGTGTCTTGCAGGCGCGCACGCTCGGCGGCGCGGCCGACGCCGACGCCGATGCCGCAGCCGCCGATTTGAAAGACGCCACCTTCAGCTTCGTGCAAATCAGCGATTCGCATATCGGCTTCACCAAAGCGCCGAACCCGGATGTCGTCGGCACGCTCAAAGCATCGCTCGCCCGCATCGATGCGCAACGCGTGCAGCCCGACTTCATCATTCATACCGGCGACCTCACGCACCTTTCTCGACCGGACGAGTTCGATACCGTCGATCAGCTGATGCGCGGCTCGCGCACGCACCGTGCGTTCTTCGTGCCCGGCGAGCATGACGTCATCGGCGACAACGGCGGCGAATTCTTCCGCCGCTTCGGCGAAAAGCAAACCGAGGGCGGGTGGTATAGCTTCGATCATCGCGGCGTGCACTTCGTCGCGCTCGTCAACGTCCTGAATCTGAAAGGGGGCGGCCTGGGCTGGCTCGGCCCGGACCAACTGGCGTGGCTTAAGCAGGACTTGAGCGCCCGCACGTCGGAGACGCCGATCGTCGTGTTCGCGCACATGCCGCTCTGGTCGCTCTATCCCTCGTGGGGCTGGGGCACGGACGATTCGGGCGAAGCCATGGCGATGCTGCGTCGCTTCGGTTCGGTCACCGTCCTCAATGGACACATCCATCAGATCCAGCAAAAGGTCGAAGGCAATGTCACCTTCTACACCGCACGCTCGACCGCGTATCCGCAGCCCGCACCCGGTGTCGGCCCCGGGCCTGGGCCGATGAAGGACGTGCCGCCCGATCGACTCGCGACCTATCTCGGCGTGCGCGAAGTACGCCATGTTCAAGCAGGCCAAACGCTCGCCCTGACCGACGAGGCGCTCTCATGAAAAACGATGTCAAAAAGAAATCGTTCGCGCCGACCCGCCGCTCGATCGTGCGCGCACTGGCGCTAGCGCCGGCGGCCGCCTTCCTGGCCGTGCGTTCGATGCCCGACGCGCTCGCCGCTTCCCCTTCCGGCGGCGACACGGCCGCATCGGGCCAGGGCGGGCCGACCTATCGCATCGAAATTCACGACTTCGCGTTTTCGCCGAAGGCGCTCACGGTGCCGGCCGGCGCTCGCATCGTCTGGACCAATCGCGACGACGAACCGCATACGATCGTGAGCGCGGCCGGCGCGTTCAAGCCGTCGCACGCGCTCGATACGGACGACTCGTTCGAAACCGTCCTCGCCACGCCCGGCACGTACGGCTACTTCTGCGGCATCCATCCGATGATGGTCGGCACCATCGTCGTGCGGTGACCCATGAAGCCGCCCTGTTCCGCCCAGGCCATGACAACGACGGCGGCGGCGCGCACACGCGGCGCGCCGCCGCCCGCCCGGCGATCGCTCGACGCGGCTGCGTCGCTTGGGAATAAACTGGACGCCTCTCCGGTATCGCAGCGGTCAACCAAGGAGGCGTCCCCGGTGGCCGAACCCGACAAGCACGCGTCGCCAGCACCCGCACCCGCGCCGAACGAGCACGACGAAGCGCAGCGCAGCCGCCGCTTTCAGCAAGTGGCGCTGCCGCACCTCGACGCGGCCTACAACCTCGCGCGCTGGCTCAGCGGCAACGCCGGCGACGCCGACGACATCGTTCAGGAAGCTTTCATGCGCGCGTTTCGCTTCTTCGATACGTTCCGCGGCGAGAACGCGCGGCCCTGGCTGCTCGCGATCGTGCGCCGCACGTGGTACACGGAATGGCAGCGGCGCACCCATTCCCGCGAGGTTGCGCCGTTCGACGACGACCTCGATGAAACCAGCGTGTTCGACGAAACCTGCGCCGTCTATGCCGATCCGCAAACGCTGCTGCTGCGCGGCGAGCACGCGCGGCTCGTACGCGAAGCCCTGGAGCAATTGCCGGTCGAGTTTCGCGAGGTGCTGATCCTGCGCGAACTGGAAGATATGAGCTATCGCGATATCGCGGTCGTCGCCGATTTGCCGATCGGCACGGTGATGTCCAGGCTCGCGCGCGGCCGGCGCAAGCTCGCCGTGCTGCTCGCGCCGCTGCGCGAGGAACGCCCCGGCAGCGTCGACACGATCGCCAAGGAGGGTCCCGATGGACTGCAATGAAGCTCGCCCGCTCCTCGACGCCCGCATCGATAACGAACTGTCGGCCGCCGACGCGCGCCGCATCGAGCAGCATCTGGCTACGTGCGCAGAATGCCGGCGCGAAGCCCAAGCGCTGCGAGTCGTCAGCGAGGCCACGCGCTCGGCTGACTATTTTCGTGCGCCCGAAGCGCTGCGCGCTCGCCTTATCGCGGCGCTGCCGGCCGTCGAACCGGCGCCGGAGCAGACCGCCGGCGCCGCATCGAAGGTCACGGAAACGCCTACGCCGTCGCGGCCAGGAGCGCGCATTGACGAGACGTCGCCGCGCGGACCGTTACGGCCCGACGCCCACCCTAAAGCGCACGCCGAGCACCCGGGCTCACGATCGTTCGGCTGGGCTTGGGGCGCATGGCGCACGCCGCGCCGCGAACGGGCCGCGGGCACACGCGGGCGCGCCGCGACGTTCGGCTGGCCGGCAGGCGTCGCGATCGCCGCCGTCGCACTCGTCGCTAGCCTCGCGCTCGTTTCGCATCGTCCGGGCAGCACCGCCACGCCGTTCGTGGACGAACTCGTCGCGAGTCACGTTCGCGCGCAACTCTCGGGACACGACATCGACGTGGTCTCGTCCGACCAGCATACGGTCAAGCCCTGGTTCAACGGCAAGCTCGACTACGCGCCGCCCGTCGAGGATCTCGCGGCGCAGGGCTTCGCATTGACGGGGGGACGGCTCGACTACATCGACCATCGGCGCGTGGCCGTGCTCGTGTATCGATATCGCAAGCATGTGATCGACGTCTACGTCATGCCCGAAGCGCAAGCCGCCGCGCGTCGCGCGCCGGCCGCCCTCTCGAGCGACGGCTACGCGCTCGCGCGTTGGAACGATCACGGTATGACGTGGTGGGCGGTCAGCGACGCGGAACCGGCCGTGCTGGACGCACTGCACGTGGCCCTCGCCACGCGGCTGGAGCACGTGCAGAACGCGCCGTCGTAGCGGCGTCGCCGGGCCGGCGTGCCCGCCTATTCTTGCGCGACGGACGGCGCGCGCGGCGCGAGCGTGTCGATAAGGTGCAGAAGGCGTGGCGGGTCGAGCGGCTTGACGAAGTGATGATGAAAACCGGCTTGGCGGCTGCGATGACGGTCGGCGTCTTGTCCATAGCCCGTCAGCGCGACGAACAAGCACCCGCGGTTCGCGCGCTCGGCGCGCAGCCGGCGCACGAGTTCGTAGCCGTCCATGCCCGGTAGCCCGATGTCGATCACGGCGATGTCGGGCTGGAATCGCGACACGATGTGCAGCGCCGCCGTCGGATCGCAGACGGCCTCGACCCGATGTCCGCATTCCTTGAGCAGTTCGGCTAGCGCTTCGATGCCGTCGACGTTGTCGTCGACGAGCAGCACCCGTCGCGCGCCGGTTTGCGCCCGTGCGGGAGCCGGCGCATGGGGCGTACGGGGCGCCGGGCGGCGCGCGCCATGCCGGCCCGGCACGCGAATGGTGAACGTACTGCCGAGGCCCGGCCCGTCGCTCGCCGCGACGACACTGCCGCCATGCATCTCCACCAGATTCTTGACGAGCGCCAAGCCGATGCCGAGCCCACCCTCGGCGCGATCGAGGGCGCGCTTACCCTGAAAGAACAATTCGAAAACGCGCGGCAGCACGTCGCGCGCGATGCCCATGCCGTCATCGCGCACGCTGACGGCGATCATGCCGTTCGCCTCGAACCGCGCGAGGAGCTCGACGTGACCGCCCGCGCTCGTGTAGCGCGCCGCGTTCATCAGCAAGTTCGAAACGACCTGCGCGAGCCGCGTGGCATCGACGTCCCAGACGAGGTTCGGCTCGATGTCGATCACCAGCCGATGCTTGCGCTGCTCGATCAGAAAGTCCGCCATCTCGACCGCGTTCGTCAGCACTTCGTCGACGCTCACGGTGCGCGGCTTCAGCGCGATCTTGCCGCGCGTGATACGCGAGATGTCGAGCAAGTCGTCGACGAGCCGCACGAGATGATCGACCTGCCGGGCGATGATGCTCTGCTCGCGCAACGTATTGCCGTCGGCGCGCATTCGCATGAGCCGCAGCGCCGTGACGATCGGCGAGAGCGGATTGCGCAGCTCATGGCCGAGCATGGCGAGGAATTCGTCTTTCGCGCGACCGGCTTCCCTTAATTCGGCGACGAGGCGTTCGCGTTCCGCGTGGGACTTTTCGAAACGCGTGCGCGCCCTCACCTGCTCGGTGACCTCGACGGCCACGGCGATGACGCCGTCGATCGCATGCTCGTGAAGAGACAGCGGTTCCAAGCGGAATGTGAAGTAGCGCGGCTCGAACGCGCCGTCGGCACGCGTCACGTCGATGCGCAAATCCTCCTTGACGACGCGCTCGCCCCGCGCCATCGCCTGCGTCATCAGCACGCCGATCTCGCCGCCGAGCTGCGCTTCCGGGAAGACGTCGGAAAACCGCCGGCCCGCGAGTTCGGCGCAACCCGCCAGCTCGCAAAAACGCGTATTGGCCAGTTCGAAGACATGCGCCGGGCCGCTCAGCAACGCCGCCGCGACGGGGGCGTTCATGAAGAGCGCGTCGCGCTGGCGCTGAGCAGCCCGCAGGGTCGCTTCAGCCGCATTGCGGCGTTCCACCTCGCGCTCGAGCGCGAGCGCCTTTTGCTGCCATACGGCGACAAGACGGTGC
>DATJJH010000175.1:0-2054 GCA_035492395.1 Trinickia sp.
TGCCGCTTTGCCGGATGCGGAACGGCAAACGGTCTTCTTCGAAAGCTGGGCGCGCAAAGAGGCTTGCCTCAAGGCGCTCGGCACCGGCTTTACGCTGCCGCCCGATCACTTCGAGTTCGACCTTTCCATTCGCGGCGATACAACACCGCGCTTCGTCGGCGGCGAGGCCGGGGAAGCCGCGCATTGGCGCATCGGAGCGCTGTCATTGAGTCCGACCTGCGTGGGAGCGGTGGCGGCACGACACACCGACTGGTCGATTGTCAGGATGAATTGACCGCAAGCATTCAGGTCGGCGCAAACCTGTGTCGGCATTCTTCCACCCGTTTCACCCGAAAGCCCGAGTTAACGGTCCGGACGGACAGGCCGTTTTGTCATCGCCATGGCCTGCTCCGCCGGCACGGAGACGCCTCTGCGCACGGCCGTTCGCGGGTGTTGCGTTGTTGCATCGTTCGTGCGACGGCGTACGGATAGCGATGCCGCGGAAGACTAACTTTCACTTGCGGCAGATTTCGCGCTTGAGACACGGGGGTCGGGCGCGCAAAACCTCCTGCCGCCTGGCTCCCGTGACCCGCCGCCGTTATGTGTGCTCGCTGTGCGCTTATCGCCAGACGTAGTGCAGGTACCAGGCTTTGATCGAGATTATTGGAGAGCGGCACATGTCACACAGAGATGGATTTCCAGGCGACTTGCTGGGCTGGACCGCTCATGGACCCGGCGTCGCAGCGCGCTTCGATGCCGTATGTGCGGAATTCGGTAATCATCTTGCTGTGATCGATGCAACGGGTAAGGAAAGCTACGCCGCCCTCGGCGTTCGCTCGGCCCGTCTTGCAACCGTTCTGCGCGAGATGGGCCTCGCACGCGGCGATCGTTGCGCGATCATGGTTCCGCGCAGCCGCGACACGCTTGCACTCATTCTCGCGATTCTGCGTCTGGACGCCGTCTATGTGCCGCTGGATCCGGCCTATCCCAAAGCGCAGCTCGATTTCATCGTGGCCGATTGCGCGCCGAAGCTCATCATCGCCGAAGCAGCAGCGCTCGCCAGCATCGGCGCGCTGAATGGAGCGATGGTCGATCTCGCGAATATCGTCGCGGCGTCGGACACCGCCGATCCCGCGGCGCTTGAAACGTGCGATGCCGACGACCCGGCCTATGTCATGTACACCTCGGGCTCGACCGGCAAGCCCAAGGGCGTGATCGTGCCGCATCGCGCGATTCTGCGTCTCGTGCTCGGCCAGCGCTTTGCCGAGCTGTCGTGTCACACACGCTTTCTGAACCTCGCGCCGCTCGCCTTCGATGCGAGCACGCTCGAAATCTGGGGCCCGCTGCTGAACGGCGGCTGCGCTGCCATCATCAACGAGGTTCAGCCTTCGCTCGACACGATCGCGGCCGAGATGGCGCGACTCGACGTGACGAGCGCATGGCTCACGGCAGGCCTTTTCAATGCGCTCGCCGACTATCGGCTCGAAGCCTTTGTGCCGCTCAAGGAGGTCTTGACGGGCGGCGACGTGCTGTCGCCCGTGCACGTTCGCAAGGTCATGGAGGCGCATCCGGGGCTGCAGATCGTCAACGGCTACGGCCCGACCGAAAACACGACCTTTACCTGCTGCTACGCCATTCCGCACGACAGCGAGGCGCTCGCAAACGGCGAGGCGATTCCGATCGGCGACGCGATCGCCGGCACGCGGGTCTACATCGTCGACGACAAGCTCGCACCCGTTGGCGACGGAGAAATCGGCGAGCTCGTCACCGGCGGCGACGGCGTGGCGCTCGGCTACCTCAATCGCGCCGAACTGACAGCGGAAAAATTTATCGACGACGTCTTCGTGCCCGGCGGCAAGCTTTATCGCACCGGCGACCTGGTTCGCCGGCGCCCGGACGGCGCGATCGACTTCCTCGGCCGCAACGACCGGCAAATCAAGATTGCCGGCAAGCGCATCGAACTCGATGAGATCGAACATGCGCTGCGCGCGGCGCCCGGTGTCGCCGATGCGGCCGTGGCGGCATTCGAAGGCCGCAGAGGCAAGTCCATCGCCGGCTTTGCGAAGGCCGCCGAT
>DATJJH010000176.1:0-3323 GCA_035492395.1 Trinickia sp.
GCTCGGTTCGTCGCCGGGCCCGCTACATCGAGATGCCTTGCATCCGGTGAGCGAAACGTGCGCGTTCGGCGCGGTCCATCAGCGAAAGGAATTGGTCGCTCTTCATATGCACCAATTCTTCGTGGTCGCCCGCTTCGAAATACACGTCGGGCTGCTGCACGAGGCTCTCGTCGAGGAACGTCATCATTCCGTATTCGGTGCAGACGGGCGGCAGCGCGCCGGGTTCGCAATCCTTGAACAGCTCGCGCATGTCCGTTTCGCTGGCGAGGGTCAGGTGGCGGCCCGTCATCTCCCAGATCTCCGAGAGACGCACCGCGTGCGTCGACGGCAGGACCGCCGCCACATAGCCTTGCTCGTCCTCGAGCAAGACCGTTTTGGCGAGACGCTCGCCAGGCACGTGGGCGGCCGAGGCCGTTTCGATGCTCGAGTGACTGTATGGGTGATGAAGGACTTCGTATTGGCAGCCTTTGTTCTGCAGGCATGCCTCTAGGGTGGGACTCATCGACATGGCGGACCTCCATAGGAGGAAAGAGCGGGCGACCGTGCTCGGCAAGCGAGGGCGGCGTTCTCTTAGCATAGGCCGTTTGCGGCTGGGCGGTAGGGTGCCGTTGCGCACGCACGTTCGTTGTTTGGCTCCAATGAAAAAAACTTCCGCTTGAGCGACGGATCGCGCGCGAGCGCGCCGTTTAAGCAGCGTATCGACGCACCGTCGAAACCCGAGCGAGGGAAACATGAGCGATTCACCGCATTTGACCGAGGCCGCCATCGCGTTGAACCGCTTCGGTCTCGGCGCGCGCGACGACGAGTCGCCGCCCGCCAATCCGAAAACCTGGCTGCTGTCGCAGTTCGACCGCTACGATCCGAAGCCGCCCGCCTGGGCGCGGCTGCCCGACGCGCCATCGCTCGTGCAGTCGCTTGCCGCCGCGCGTCAGCAAGCGGCGAGCGGCGCGGGCGAAGACGCCAAGCTTGCCGCGCGCAAGATGGTGCGCACCGAAGTGGTCGACGCCTATCGCGACGCGGTGGACGCACGCGTCGAAAGCGCCCTGACGACCGGATCGCCTTTCGTCGAGCGGCTCGTGCACTTTTGGAGCAATCACTTCGCGATTTCGACCGAGAAGCCGCAAGTGGCCGCGCTGGCCGGGGCATTCGAAGTCGAGGCCATTCGCCCTCACGTGCTGGGCCGGTTCGAAGACATGCTGCTCGCCGTCGAGCGCCACCCTGCGATGCAGGTGTTTCTCGACCAGGCGAATTCGGTCGGACCTGACAGCGCAGCCGCGATGCGTGCGGACGCGCGCGATCCGCGGCGCAAGCGGGGGCTCAACGAGAACCTCGCCCGCGAAATCATGGAATTGCATACGCTGGGCGTGCGCAGCGGCTACACGCAGGACGACGTGACCGAATTCGCGCGCGCCTTGACGGGATGGAGCCTGGTTGGGCCGAAAGGCGTGGGCGGGGCGCCGGGCACGTTCGTTTTTCGCCCGGCGCTGCACGAGCCCGGCCAGCGCACGATCATGGGCCAGCGTTATGACGAACCCGGCGAAGCCCAAGCGCTCGCGATCCTGAACGACTTGGCGGTGGCGCCCGCCACCGCGCATCACGTCGCGACGAAGCTCGCCCGTCATTTCGCCGGCGACGATCCGAGCCCGGCGCTCGTCGCCCGGCTGGCGCAAGCGTTCCGGTCGAGCGGCGGCGACCTGCCGGCCGTCTACCGCGCGCTGGTGGCCGCTCCCGAGGCTTGGTCGAGCAGCCCGGTCAAGTTCAAGGCGCCGTGGGACTGGACGATCTCGGCGATGCGCGGTCTCGGCGCGCACGCACTCGACGGCGTCAAGGCGGCGCCGCTTCTGACGCAGCTGGGGCAGCCGGTATGGCGGCCCGGCTCGCCGGCGGGCTACGACGATGTCGCGGCAAGCTGGGCCGCGCCCGATGCGCTCGTGCGGCGCGTCGAACTCGCGCAGCGGATCGCCGCGCGCGTGGGGGACCGCATCGACGCGAGAACGCTAGGACCGGCGATTACCTGCGGCTCGCTCAGTCCCGCTACCGCGCTTGCGGTCTCGCGTGCGGAAAGCGCGCAAACGGCGCTCGCGCTCCTGCTCGTATCGCCCGACTTCCAAAGGAGGTGAACCATGCCGACACGCCGTGCATTCTTGAGCTTCACCGCCGCGGGCGCGGGCGCGTTGCTCGTCGCGCCGCACATGGTGTTCGCGAGCGTTCAGTCGGAGCGCCGATTCGTCTTCATCATTCAGCGCGGCGCGGCCGACGGTTTGCACATCGTCGTGCCTTACGCCGATCCTGCTTATGCGTCGCTGCGCGGCCCCATCGCTCTCGATTCGTCCAACGTGACGCGGCTCGACGGCACATTCGGGCTGCACGCTTCGCTGCAGCACACGGCGCAGCTCTACGCGCAAAAACAGGCGTTGTTCGTGCACGCCGTGGCGACGCCGTATCGCGATCGGTCCCATTTCGACGGACAAAACGTGCTGGAGACAGGCGGCAACGCGCCGTACAGCGTGCACGACGGTTGGCTGAACCGTCTCGTGGCGCTCGTCGGGCCGAGCCGCGCCGAGGCGATCGCGTTCGCGCCCACGGTGCCCGCGGCGCTGCGCGGCAAGATCGATGTTGCCTCGTACGCGCCGTCGGCGTTGCCCAGCGCGTCCGATGATTTGCTGCTGCGCGTAGGCTCGCTTTACGAACACGATGCGCAGCTCGGCCCGCTATGGCGCTCGGCGATGGCCGCGCGCGACATGGCGGGCGGCGTGCGCGGGCGCGGCGACGCCGCGAGCCTCGGCAAGCTCGCGGCGAGCTTTCTCGCCAAGCCCGATGGGCCGCGCATCGCGATGATCGAAACGGGGGGATGGGATACGCACACCGGACAAAGCGCTCGGCTTGCCGCCCAGCTCAAAGCCCTCGACGCGATGCTCGGCGCTTTGCAC
The DNA here is from genome assembly GCA_035492395.1 of Trinickia sp. Taxonomy (GTDB): domain Bacteria; phylum Pseudomonadota; class Gammaproteobacteria; order Burkholderiales; family Burkholderiaceae; genus Trinickia. Next base: position 2,931 of record DATJJH010000176.1, read on the forward strand.
GAGGGTCTAGGTCCGATATGGGCGCAGACGACGGTCGTCGTCGCAACCGAGTTCGGCCGCACGGCCGCCGTCAATGGCACGGGCGGCACCGATCACGGCACCGGCACGGCGGCGATGCTTGCGGGCGGCGCGGTGCGCGGCGGACGCGTGCTGGCCGATTGGCCGGGGTTGCGCGCGTCCGACCTGTACGAAGGACGCGATCTGCGGCCGACGATCTCGCTCGATGCCGTGATCTCGGGTGCGGCGAGCGAGACGTTCGGCCTCGATCCGCATCGCACGTTCGCGACGCTCTTTCCGCAAACAAAAGAAGTTAAGCCGGCGACAGGGCTCGTCGGCGTTTGACACAACTTAAACAACGGGAGGTTTTTACATGACGATTCGCTTGACCCACCT
>DATJJH010000177.1:0-78327 GCA_035492395.1 Trinickia sp.
TTCGGTCACGAAATCGAAGTTCGACAACCTGTACGGCTGCCGCGAGTCGCTCGTCGACGGCATCAAGCGCGCGACCGACGTCATGATCGCCGGCAAAGTCGCGGTCGTGGCCGGCTACGGCGACGTGGGCAAGGGCTGCGCACAATCGCTGCGCGGGCTCGGCGCGACGGTGTGGATCACCGAAATCGATCCGATCTGCGCGCTGCAGGCCGCGATGGAAGGCTACCGCGTCGTGACGATGGAATACGCGGCCGACAAGGCAGACATCTTCGTGACGGCCACGGGCAACTACCACGTGATCAACCACGATCACATGAAGGCGATGCGCCACAACGCGATCGTCTGCAACATCGGTCACTTCGATTCCGAAATCGACGTCGCCTCGACGCGCCAGTACACGTGGGAAAACATCAAGCCCCAGGTCGATCACATCATCTTCCCCGACGGCAAGCGCGTGATCCTGCTGGCTGAAGGCCGACTCGTGAATCTCGGCTGCGCCACGGGGCACCCCTCGTTCGTGATGTCGAACTCGTTCGCCAACCAGACGCTCGCACAAATCGAGCTGTTCACGCGCGGCGGCGAGTACGAGAACAAGGTGTACGTGCTGCCCAAGCAGCTGGACGAAAAGGTCGCGCGTCTGCACCTCGCGCGCATCGGTGCGAATCTGACCGTGTTGTCGGACGCGCAAGCGAGCTACATCGGCGTCGAGAAGACGGGGCCGTTCAAGCCGAATCACTATCGCTATTGATCGGCATCGAGCCGTCGATCGGGCGTGCCGCTTTCGCGGTAGGCCCGATCAGCCGCCGCGGCGCCCGCCTGTTCGTCGCCGCGACGGCCGCCGTAGCGCCTTGCCGCGCGCCATCCGCGCTCGTCTTGCCATCGATCGTTCGACCGCAACCGACCTTAACCGACTACAACCGACCACCACGCCGAAGGAGTTGACATGACCGTGCTACTGACCTGGGTGATCAACGCGCTCGCACTACTCATCATCACCTACCTCGTGCCGTCGATTCACGTTCGCAGCTTCGGCACCGCGCTCATCGTCGCGCTCGTGCTCGGGCTCATCAACGCGGTCCTTCGACCGGTGCTGATTCTGCTCACGCTGCCCGTCACGATCGTTACGCTCGGGGTGTTCATCCTCGTCGTCAACGCCTTGTGCTTCTGGCTGGCGGCTTCGCTGCTGAAGGGCTTCGAGGTATCGGGATTCTGGTCGGCGTTCTTCGGTTCGATCTTGTACAGCATCGTGTCGTGGCTGCTGTCGGCGCTGATCTTCGGCAATCGCAGCTTCGGCTGATCGCGGCCCGATATCGTCAAGCACTCACCGCATCGAGCGGACCATGAATCCCATCGAAATCTCATTCGAATTTTTCCCACCGAAGACGCCCGAGGGCGTCGAAAAGCTGCGCGCGACGCGCGCGCAATTGGGGCTACTCAGGCCTAAGTTCGTCTCGGTCACGTTCGGCGCCGGCGGTTCCACCCAGCAAGGCACGCTCGATACCGTGCTCGACATGGCGAAGGACGGGCTAGAAGCCGCGCCGCACCTGTCGTGCATCGGTTCGTCGAAGGAAAACCTGCGCGCCATTCTCGAGCGCTATCGTGCTCACGGCATTCGCCACATCGTCGCGTTGCGCGGCGATTTGCCTTCGGGCATGGGCGAAGTCGGCGAATTGCGCTATGCGTCCGAACTCGTGTCGTTCATTCGTGCCGAATACGGCGATTGGTTTCGCATCGAAGTCGCGGGCTATCCCGAGTATCATCCGCAAGCACGCTCGCCGCGGCACGATCTCGAGAATTTCGCCCGCAAGGTCAAAGCCGGCGCGAATGAGGCCATCACGCAGTACTTCTTCAATGCCGACGCCTACTTTCGCTTCGTCGAGGACGCCCGCAAGCTCGGCGTCGACGTGCCGATCGTGCCGGGCATCATGCCGATCACGAACTACTCGCAGCTGATGCGGTTCTCGGAGATGTGCGGCGCCGAAGTGCCGCGCTGGGTGGCCAAGCGCCTCGAGAGCTTCGGCGACGACAAGGAAGCGATCCGCGCCTTTGGGCTCGACGTCGTCACGCAGCTATGCGAACGGCTCGTCAAGGAAGGGGCGCCGGGGCTGCATTTCTACACGCTCAATGCGGCCACGGCCACCAAGGCAGTCTGCGAGCGGCTGGGCTACGGCCGCCGAGGCTAAGCAGCAAAACGGGAAGCGGCTCAGTAACCGAGCGCTTCCCCGGCCGGACGACGCTCGTCGTTCGCGCCGTAGAAATACCCTACGCGCACTTTGCCGCCCACCGACGCATCGTTGCCCGAGCTCTGCGACGCATCGGCAGCCACGCCGGGCAACCCCACTTCGATCAATTCAGTCGCGCCCCACGGCGTTTGCTGAACCATCTTGTAGCCTTCGTCCTTTAGGATCTTCAGCGTGTCGGCGGACAACCCGTACGGCTCGTAATAGACGACGTCGGGCAGCCACTGCTCGTGAATGCGAGCGGCATCCACGGCTTCTTGCGGTTCCATGCCGTAATCGATAATGTCGATAGCGGTTTCGAGCGTCGTCGTGATGATGCGCGAGCCGCCCGGCGAGCCGATCACGAGAAAGACCTTGCCGTCCTTCGTCACGATCGTCGGCGCCATCGACGACAACGGCCGCTTGCCCGGGGCGATCGCATTGTTCGGGCCCTGCACGAGGCCGAACATGTTTTGCGCGCCGACCTTGGACGTGAAGTCGTCCATTTCATCGTTGAGGAAGAAGCCTGTTCCGGGGGCCATGACGACAGCCCCGAAGCGGCCATTGACGGTGTACGTCGTCGAAACCGCGTTGCCTTGCTTATCGACGATCGAGTAGTGTGTCGTTTCCTTCTTTTCCGGCAGCGAGGCGGCGTCGGCCAGGGACATCGACGGCGTCGCCTTGTCCGGGCTGATCGAGGCGCGGATCTGCGCCGCGTACGATTTGCTCAGCAGCTGATCGAGCGGATTGTTCACGAACGCCGGATCGCCGAGCTTGGTGTTGCGATCGGCATAGGCGTGGCGCATCGCCTCCGACAGGTAATGAACGGCCTGCGCCGAGTGCCAGCCGAAGCCCTTCAGGTCGTAGCCTTCGACCGTATTCAGGATTTCGCACATCGTCGTGCCGCCCGAGCTCGGCGGCGGAGCCGAGATGAAGGTGTAGCCGTGATAGTCGCAGGTCACGGGCGTCATCTCGGTGGCGCGGTAGTTCGCGAAGTCCGCGGCGGTCAGGAGGCCCCCGCCGGCTTTCGAGGCCGCTTCGATCGATTGGGGAATCTTGCCTTTGTAGAAAGCGTCGGGCCCGTGCTTGGCGATGGCTTCGAGCGTATTCGCCAATTCCTTCTGCACGAGACGGTCGCCGGGTTGCAGCGGGGTGCCGTCCTTGCGCAGGAAGATGCTGGCGATGTGCGGGTCTTCCTTGAAGCGCTTGACGGTGGTGTCGAGAATATCGGTGTCCGCGCGCGTGAGCACGAATCCTTCGCGGGCGAGACGGATGGCCGGGGCCATGACCTGCGCGCGCGTCAGCTTGCCGTACTTGCGCTCGGCCATGTCGAGCCCCATCACGGTGCCGGGCACGCCCACGGCGCCGTAGCCGAACAGGCTCGCGCCTTTTTTGACGTTGCCCTGGGCGTCGAGATACATGTCCGCGGTGGCGGCCGCGGGAGCCGTTTCGCGGAAATTGATGAACGTATCTTTGCCGTCCGCGAGATGCAGCGTCATGAAGCCGCCGCCGCCGATGTTGCCGCAGCACGGATTGACGACGGCCTGCGCGTAGCCGACGGCGACGGCCGCGTCGATCGCGTTGCCGCCCATCTTCAGAATGTCCACGCCCACTTGCGAGGCGAGGTGCTGCGAGGTGACGACCATGCCGTTGGCCGCCTCGACGGCGGGCCGCGACGCGGCGTCGGCTGCCCCGGGCGCGGCGCCCGCGACGATGAACGCCGCGGCAAGGGCGGCGGCGAGAGGAGAGGTCTTCTTCATCATGTTCGCTCTAAGAGGTCCTGTGTCGGTGGAGGGAATGTTCGGCCGGTTGAGCGTCCTTCGCGACGCCTCCGGCTCTCAATGCTTCGATGCGTTTCAATCGGGTCGTCGCCTCGGCCGGTAGGCGATGCACGAGCGCGGCGACGATGGATTCGGTCTGGGCGAGCGCCGGCACCTTCGTATCGAACGGCGAGGCGCTTTGCACGAGCGAGACGAGCACGGCATCGGCGAACCGCGCGATAGGCGAGCGCCACTCGTCGGTCAACAGCACGATGCGCGCACCGAGTTCATGCGCGGCGCGAGCGAACTGAACGACGCTGTCCTGGTAGCGGCGGTAGTCGTAGACGATGAGCACGTCGCCCGCCTCCAAATCGGCCAGCGCCTCCGAGCCGTGTTCGAGCGAGGGTTCGACGTGACGCGCGTGCGGGCGCAGTTGGCTCAGCAGCACGACGAGCCAGGCGGCGAGGAAGCGGCTCGCGCGGCCCCCGCAACTGAACACCGTGCGCTTGGTATCCGCGAGCAGCGAGACGGCGAGTTCGAAATCCTCGCGCGACGCCTGTTCGGCCGTTTTTCCGATGGCGAGCGTCAGCGAACCGAGCATCGCTTGCTGCGTGTCTTCGGCATGCGGCTCGTCGGCGCACGACTCCAATCTGGAGAGCGGCGAGTTCATCCGCATGTCGACTTCGTCGAGCAGCGCGCGTTGAAACTCCGGATAGCCCTCGAAGCCGAGCTTCACGACGAGCCGATGGACGGTCGGATCGCTGACGCCCGCTTGTCCGGCGAGCTGAGAGATGGAAGTCAGCGCCGCGCTCGGGTAATTGGCCAGAAGTACGGCGACGACGCGCCGCTCGGCGGCCGTGAAGGTTTCTTCGCGCTGCTGGAGCAGGATTCTGACGGAGGGACGCGCCACGATGTCTCGTTCGATGAAAGCTTCGACTTCACGAGCGGCTGGCAGCGCGTCGTGTAATGTCTATTACGTTTCTTCAATGCTAGCAAGCCAAAATGCATCGTCAATGCCGCGATTGCTCGGTGTTTACCCGTTGTGGCTTCGAGCGTAACGGCGCTTTGCCGGTTTTTTGACGTGATAAACGTTACATGGACCGCGCCGGCCAGGCTTGGACGCCGTGCTACGCTTGTTGGGCCAGTCATTCAGGGAGCGCATATGCCGGTAGGACGTCCGCTTTTCGCCGTTCGTTTGACATCGTTCATCCTCGCCGCTATTGGCGCAGTGGCGTATGCCATGGCCGGAGGCAGCGCCCAAGCGGCCGAGACGCCGGCGAAAACGCTCGTTTATTGTTCCGACACGAGCCCCGCCGGCTTCGATCCCGCCCAGTACACGACGAGCGTCGAATTCACGGCCGCCGCCTATACGGTCTACAACCGGCTCGTCGAATTCGAGCACGGCGGTACCAAGATCGAGCCGGGTCTCGCGCAGTCTTGGGATATTTCGGATGACGGACGCACTTACACGTTTCACTTGCGCCACGGCGTGAAATTCCACACAACGCCGTACTTCAAGCCCACGCGCGAATTCGATGCCGACGATGTCGTGCTTAGCTTCGAGCGCATGCGCGATCCAAACAACGCGTTGCATCTCGCCTACCCGGCCGCGTTTCCGTACTTCAACGACCTCGGCCTCGCGAAGAACCTCGCGAAAGTCGAAAAGATCGACCCATACACGGTGCGCATGACGTTGAACACCGTGAGCGCGCCGTTTCTGTCCGAGCTCGCCATGCCCTTCGCCTCGATTTTGTCGGCCGAATATGCGGAGCAACTGATGCGCGCCGGCAAGGCGTCGGATCTGAACCGCTTTCCCGTCGGCACCGGGCCGTTCATCTTTCACAGCTACGAGAAGGACGCGACGATTCGTTTCGACGGCAACCGAGACTATTGGAAAGACGGCGTCGTACGCGTGGGCAAGCTCGTGTTCCAAATCACGCCCGACCCAGCCGTGCGCGAGCAGAAGCTCAAAGACAACGAGTGCGAGATCATGAGCTACCCGCGTCCGGCCGATATCGCGGCGCTTTCCGCCGACCCGAACCTGCAGGTGCCGCACCAAGTCGGGTTCAATCTAGGCTTTCTTGCTTACAACACGACGCATGCGCCGCTGACGAACGTCGACGTGCGCCGTGCGCTCGACATGGCGATCGACAAGCCGTCGATCATCAAGTCGGTCTACCAAGGCGCGGGCCAAGCCGCTGTCAACCCGATGCCGCCGACGCAGTGGTCGTACGACGCCTCGCTCAAGGATGCCCCTTACGATCCGGCTCAGGCGAAGGCGTTGCTGGCCAAGGCTGGCTATCCGGACGGCTTCGAGCTCACGCTATGGGCGATGCCCGTGCAGCGCCCCTACAACCCCAACGCTCGCTTGATGGCGGAGATGATTCAGGCCGACTGGGCGAAGATCGGCGTGCGCGCGAAAATCACGACCTATGAGTGGGGCGAATATGTGAAGCGGGCGCACGCGGGCGAGCACGACGCGATGCTCATCGGCTTTACCGGCGACAACGGCGATCCCGACAATTGGCTCGGCGTCCTTTTGGGCTGCTCGGCTGTGAACGGCAGCAACTTTTCGAAGTGGTGCTACAAGCCGTTCGACGATTTGATCGTCAAGGCGCGCGGAACGACGGATGCCGCCGAGCGCACGAAGCTCTACACGAGAGCGCAGGAAATCTTCAAGCAGCAGGTCCCGTTTACGCCGATCGCCCATTCGACGGTGTATCAGCCGCTGCGCAAGAACGTTACCGGGTTCAAGATCGATCCGTTTGGACCCACCCAGTTCTGGGGCGTGGGCCTACAGTAACGCCCCCGGCTACGCGCCGCCCTATGACGGCGGCGTGTCGTCTCTAAACCGTCATGTTTGCGGGTATCCCCGCGTTGAAAGATCCGACCGATCGACTAGACATCAAGGTGCATCGAAATCGGCCTGTTGGCCGCGCGGAATAATTTTAGTGGCACTAAACATGCGATGATCGCAAAGTCAACGCGTAGAAGTGCTGGGCGTTGCCTTTTCCCGACCGCTTGTTCGGGGTATCAAAGGTCAGTAATATCCGCGTACGCTGGCCGTGGCCAGTCTTGAGATCTGGAGGAAACATGAAGCAAAACAAACTGTTGCGCGCCGTGCGGGTCACCGCGATCGCGGCCGCCGCCGTGACGGTATCGCTGGCTGCGACGATCTCGCATGCCGCCGACATTCCCAACAAAACGCTCGTCTACTGCTCGGAAGGCAGCCCCGCGGGTTTCGATCCCGCGCAGTACACGACGGGCACCGATTTCACGGCGAATACGTTCACCGTCTATAACCGTCTCGTCGAATTCGAGCGCGGCGGCACGAAGGTCGAGCCCGGTCTCGCCGAGTCGTGGGACGTGTCCGCCGACGGCAAGGTGTACACATTCCATCTTCGCCATGGCGTGAAATTCCAAACGACGGAATTCTTCAAGCCCACGCGCGAATTCAACGCGGACGACGTCGTCTTCACGTTCGAGCGCATGCTCGATCCGAATCAGCCGTTCCGCAAGGCCTATCCGGTGCAGTTCCCGTACTTCACCGACATGGGTCTCGACAAGCTCATCGCCAAAATCGAGAAGGTGGATCCGTACACCGTGCGCTTCACGCTGAAGGAAGTGAACGCGCCGTTCATCCAGAACATGGCGATGGAGTACGCGTCGATCCTGTCGGCCGAGTACGGCGATCAACTGCTCAAGGCCGGCAAGGCCGCCGACATCAACCAAAAGCCGGTCGGCACGGGCCCGTTCATCTTCAAGAGCTATACGAAGGATGCGACGATCCGTTACGAGGGCAACCCCGATTATTGGAAGGCGGGCGCGGTGAAGATCAAGCATTTGATCTTCGCGATCACGCCGGATGCCGGCGTGCGCGTGCAGAAGCTCAAGCGCGACGAATGTCAGGTGATGAGCTATCCGAAGCCGCAGGACATCGCGCCTTTGAAGGCCGATTCGAACATCTCGATGCCGTCGCAGGCCGGCTTCAACCTCGGCTACCTCGCGTACAACGTCGAACACAAGCCGCTCGACAAGGTGGAAGTGCGTCAGGCGCTCGACATGGCGATCAACAAGAAGGCCATCATCGAGTCCGTCTACCAAGGCGCCGGCCAGGCCGCGACGAACCCGATGCCGCCGACGCAGTGGTCCTACGACAAGGATCTGAAGGCGCAGACGTACGACCCCGAGGGCGCGAAGAAGCTGCTCGCGAAGGCGGGCTTTGCGAACGGCTTGCCGCAAGAAATCACGCTGTGGGCGATGCCGGTGCAGCGTCCGTACAACCCCAATGCCCGTTTGATGGCCGAGATGATTCAGGCCGACTGGGCGAAGATCGGCGTGAAGGCGAAGATCGTCACGTATGAGTGGGGCGAGTACATCAAGCGCGCGCACGCGGGCGAGGACGATTCGATGCTGATCGGCTGGAGCGGCGACAACGGCGATCCCGACAACTGGCTCGGCACGCTGCTCGGCTGCGATGCGGTGAAGGGCAACAACTTTTCGAAGTGGTGCTACAAGCCGTTCGACGATCTGATCCAAAAGGGCCGCACGACGAACGGACAGGACGCACGTTCGAAGATCTACATGCAGGCCCAGCAGATTTTCGCGCAGCAGCTGCCGTATTCGCCGATCGCGCACTCCACGATCTATCAGCCGACGACGAAGAATGTCGTCGACATGCGCATCGAGCCGCTCGGCTATGCCCGCTTCGACGGCGTCAGCGTGAAGTAATCACGTCGATGCAATCTGCTCTTTCGGGCATGCCCGGAAGGCCGCGATGCACGACTTGCGGCGACAGAAGCCACACGCTTCTCGTCGCCGCTCGCATTTTCCTCCAGCAATAAAGGGACGAACCATGTTCCGATTCGTTTTACGCCGTGTCGGAATGGTGATTCCGACGTTCATCGGCATCACGATTCTGGCCTTCGCGCTCATCCACCTGATCCCTGGCGACCCCATCGAAGTGATGATGGGCGAGCGCGGCGTCGATCCGGCCATGCACGCGGCGGCATTGCACCGGCTCGGGCTCGACGAGCCGCTGCCGCTGCAATATATCCACTATGTTTGGCGCGCGCTGCACGGCAATCTCGGCGACTCGATCATCACGAACACGACCGTCATGAGCGAGTTTCTCGCGCGCTTTCCGGCCACCGTGGAGTTGTCGATCTGCGCGATGATCTTCGCGCTCGTGATCGGTTTGCCCGCAGGTGTTTTCGCCGCACTCAAGCGCGGTACCGTCGTCGATCACGGTGTCATGGGCACGGCGCTCACGGGCTACTCGATGCCGATTTTCTGGTGGGGATTGATCCTCATCATGCTGTTTTCCGTCACGCTCGGATGGACCCCCGTGTCGGGCCGCATCGCCGTCGAATACGACATTCCCCATGTGACCGGCTTCATGCTGATCGATGCGCTGCTCGCGCCCGACGAAGGCGCGTTCAAGTCCGCCGTCAGCCATCTGATTCTGCCCGCGATCGTGCTGGGCACGATCCCGCTCGCGGTGGTCGCGCGCATGACGCGCTCGTCGATGCTCGAAGTCCTGCGCGAGGACTACATCCGCACGGCGCGCGCCAAAGGGCTCTCGCCCCTGCGCGTCGTCGTGGTGCACGCGCTGCGTAACGCGCTGATCCCGGTCGTGACGGTGATCGGCCTGCAAGTGGGCACGCTGCTCGCGGGTGCGGTGCTGACCGAGACGCTGTTTTCATGGCCCGGCATCGGCAAGTGGCTCATCGATGCGATCAGCCGGCGCGATTATCCGGTCGTGCAAGGCGGCATCTTGATGATCGCGACGTTGGTCATCGTCGTGAACTTGTGCGTCGATCTGCTCTACGGCGTGCTCAACCCCCGCATTCGCCACACGCGCTAAGGAGCCCGCAATCATGGCAGATATTCAAAACGCGGCGCCTCAGCAGGTTACGCCTTCGAGCGGCCGCGCACTCGTGCTGCGCGAATTCTGGCGCAACTTCTCGCGCAATCGCGGGGCGGTGGCGGCGGGCCTGATCGTACTCGTGATAGCGCTCATCGCGATTCTCGCGCCGCTCGTTGCGCCGCACAGCCCGATCGAGCAGTATCGCAACTACGTCAAGATTCCGCCGGCATGGCTTGACGGCGGCAATTGGAAGTTCGTGCTCGGCACCGACGAAGCCGGTCGCGACATTCTCGCGCGCCTCATGTTCGGCGCGCGCATGTCGTTCTGGATCGGGTGTGTCTCCGTGGTGCTCGCACTGATCCCGGGCATCGTGCTCGGGCTGTGCGCGGCATTCTTCGAATGGGCCGATACGCCGATCATGCGTGCGATGGATGTGCTGCTCGCGCTGCCGTCGCTGCTGCTCGCGGTGGCCGTCGTCGCAATCATCGGGCCGGGGTTGACCAATACGATGTTCGCGATCGCGATCGTCGCGCTGCCGGGCTACGTGCGCTTGACGCGGGCGTCGGCGCAGGGCGAACTGCAGAAGGAGTACGTCACGGCATCGCGCGTGGCCGGCGCCGGCACCGTGCGGCTCATGTTCTCCCAAGTGCTGCCCAACTGCACGGCGCCGCTGATCGTGCAGGCCACGCTCGGCTTTTCGTCGGCGATCCTCGATGCGGCCGCGCTGGGCTTTCTCGGTCTGGGCGTTCAGCCGCCGACGGCCGAATGGGGCGCGATGCTGGCGTCGGCGCGCGACTACATCGACAATGCCTGGTGGATCGTGACGATGCCGGGCATGGCGATTCTCATTTCGGTGCTTGCGATCAACTTGCTCGGCGACGGGCTGCGCGACGCGCTCGACCCGAAACTCAAACGGATGGCCTGACCATGAACACTTTATTGACCATCCGCAACCTGGCTGTCACGTTCGGCGGTACGCCGGCGGTGGACGGCGTGAGCCTTGACATCGCGCCCGGGGAAGTGGTGGGCGTCGTGGGCGAATCGGGCTCGGGCAAGAGCGTGACGATGATGGCGCTGATGGGCCTCATCGACGCCCCCGGCCTGGTGACGGCCGACGAAATCACGTTCGACGGCAAGGATTTGTTGAGCGCCTCGGCGAAAGCGCGCCGAAAGATCATCGGCAAGGATATCGCGATGGTGTTTCAAGACGCGCTGACGAGCTTGAACCCGAGCTATACGGTCGGGTATCAGATCAAGGAAGTTCTGAAACTGCATGAAGGCCTGCGTGGCGCGGCGCTCGAGCGGCGCGCGCTCGAATTGCTCGACCAGGTGGGCATTCCCGACGCGAAAAACCGCATTTCGGCGTTTCCGCACCAACTGTCGGGCGGCATGAACCAGCGCGTCATGATCGCGATGGCCGTGGCCTGCAACCCTAAACTGCTCATCGCCGATGAGCCCACCACGGCGCTCGACGTCACGATTCAAGCGCAGATCATGGATTTGCTCGTGAAGCTGCAGAAGGAGCGCGGGATGGCGCTCGTCTTGATCTCTCACGACTTGGCCGTCGTTTCGCAAGTGGCGCAGCGCGTCGCGGTCATGTATGCCGGCGAGGTGATCGAGACGAATCGCGTGCCCGATATTTTCGCGCGGCCGCATCACCCGTACACTGAAGCACTGCTGGCGGCGATTCCCGAGCACAACCGCGGTGCGAAGCGGCTCGCCGCGCTGCCCGGCATGGTGCCCGGGCGCGATGACCGCCCTACCGGCTGCCTATTCGCGCCGCGCTGCAAGTACGTCGTCGACGATTGCCGAAAGGGTAGGCCGCGCCTCGATCCGCCCGATCCGCATGAGGTGCTTGCACGGGCCCGCTGTATCAAACCGCTGAACCTCGAGACGGCGCGCTCGAGCACGGCCGACCATGGAGGCGCACGATGAGTGCAGTACCGGACGTTTCGCGCGCGCCGCGGCATGACGACGAGCTCGTGCTCGTGGCCGAGCAACTGACCAAGCACTACCCAGTGCGCCGGGGCATGTTCGGCCAGGCCACGGTCAAGGCGCTGAACGGCGTGTCCTTTTCGCTCTCGCGCGGCAAAACGCTTGCCGTCGTGGGCGAATCGGGGTGCGGCAAATCGACGCTCGCCCGTCAGCTGACGATGGTCGAGCCGCCCACCTCGGGGCGCTTGCTGATCGAGGGCGAGGACGTCGCGGGCGCCGATCGGACCAAGATCGACCCGTTGCGCCGCCGCGTGCAGATGGTGTTTCAGAACCCGTTTGCGTCGCTGAACCCGCGCAAGACCGTCGAGCAGACGCTGGCCGAGCCTTTGCTGATCAACACGGAACTGAGCGCGACCGAGCGCGTGAGCCGCGTGGCGCAGATGATGCGTACGGTCGGATTGCGTCCGGAGCATGCGAAACGCTACCCGCACATGTTTTCGGGCGGACAAAGGCAGCGCATTGCGATTGCTCGTGCGATGATTCTGGATCCGCGCATCGTGGTGGCGGACGAGCCCGTCTCGGCGCTCGACGTTTCCATCCAAGCGCAGATCCTGAACCTGTTTATGGACCTGCAAGAGCAGTTCAAGACGAGCTACGTCTTCATTTCGCACAATCTGGCCGTCGTCGAGCATATTGCCGACGACGTGATGGTCATGTACTTCGGCGGCGTGGCGGAGCTCGGCGACAAGAAGACGATCTTCGCGCACCCGCGTCATCCGTACACGCGCTCGCTGATGTCGGCCACGCCGGCGATCTTCGAGGTGGACCGGCGCACGCAGATCAAGCTCCAAGGCGAAATGCCCTCGCCGCTCAATCCCCCCTCGGGCTGCACGTTCCACCAGCGTTGCCCGTATGCGATCGAGCGGTGCCGCGTGGAGGAGCCGAAGCTGCGCGAAGTCGATGGCCGGCTCGTGTCGTGCCACCGCGCCGAGGAGGTGGGGGAAGCGGATGCCTGAAGCGCGGGCGGCGCGTCATGTTGCGCGCCGTTCGCACGGGCGCGCCGCCGCGGCCGCCTTCGTGCGGCGCGTGCGGGCCCTCGTCCTCACGTTCGTCTTCACGCTGGCGATCGATCCGCGCTCGGGCGGCTTGATCGCCCCGGCTTTCGCCGGGCCGGCCGCCGCGCCGGTTACCCAAGCGGCGCCCCGGGCGCCGATCGCCCCGGCGCCGGGGAGAGCGCCGGCCACGCCGGGGGCGGCTATTCCGGGCTTTCATGGGCCGCCGCCCGACTTCGGCGGCACGAGCGCGAGCGGGCCCGTGCGCGCCGAGCCCGCCCATATGCCGTTCTATGTCGCGACGAGGGGATCGACGACGATCTACCTGCTGGGGACGTTGCACGTCGGCGACCCCTACGACTACCCGAAGAGTCAGCCGTTTCGGCCGCCCATTCTGGCCGCGCTGGCCGCGTCGCCGACGCTCGCGCTCGAGATTTCCCCCGACGATTTGATTCAATCGCAGGACGACGTGTCGAAGTACGGCGTGTGCTCATACGACTGCTTGCCGCGACTGTTGCCCGATGCGCTATGGCGCAGGCTCGCATTGCGGCTGCGAGGCAATCCGGCGGCGCTCGATGAAATCAAGAAGACCCGGCCGTGGTTGGCGGCACTGCTCGTCGAAACCTACGATTCGATCGCGGCCGGCTTGCAAACCGAATACGGAACCGAAGCGCAGTTGCAGAACGTCTACTTGCGCTCGCGCGGGAAGATCGTCGGGTTGGAAACGCTGGCCGAGCAGATGCGCGCGTTCACGAATCTCACGCTGGCGCAGCAGCGCGAGATGCTCGGCCAGGATCTTGCACAAACGCCGGCGCAGAACATGGCAGACGTGGCCATGCTGCACCGGCTGTGGCGCGTGGGCGACGCCGATGCGATCGCCGCGTGGGCGAGCGCTAAATCGGAGCGGCTCGCCCGTACGCCGGCCGTGGCGCGCTCGCTCGATAACCGAATCATCTATGACCGCAACCGCCGGTTCGTCGTGCGGATGACGGCGATCGCCGCGCCCAATCGGCCGATCTTCGTCGCGATCGGCGCGCTGCATTTGGGCGGGACCAAGGGCGTGTTGAGCTTGCTGCGGCAGCGGGGGTTCACGGTGGAGGCGGGGTAGGGCGCGAAGGCTCCTTCAATTGGTCTGAAATTCCCGCTTCACTCCGATGCCGTGCTCAAAGTGAGCATAGAATCCGCGCGGGTCTTAAGGCTCGCTCCATCACTTGAGAATGCCACTCATCGCTCGACGCTTTTCCCCGTATCGCAATGCTTTACGCGTCCTTCCGTTTCGCATATTGCTGATGGGCCAGGGATTGTCGATGGCCGGCGATATCGTCTGCCTCGCGGCTCTCCCGCTTGCCGTTATCCATGCAGGGTTGACGGCCGATATTTTCGGGCTTCTCATGGCCGCCGTCGGCATCGGCACGATGCTCGGCGCCGTTGCGGGCGGACTGCTGGCGGACCGACACTCACCGAAACACGTGCTCATTGCGAGCGATCTTCTCAGAGGGGCGGTGCAGGTCGTCGTTGCCTTGTTGCTGGTCTGTGGGGCGCCTTCGTGGTGCCTGGCTTCGGCTTATCTCTTGTTTGGCATAGGCATTGGGGTGTCGCGTCCGTGTACGCAGGTTCTTCTCGTCGATCTGCTGCCCGAGCAAGCTTTGGCGGCGGGGAACGGAGCGATGAATTTTGTCGATAACCTCGTAGCGGTCATCTTGCCGGCCACGCTCGGTGTTCTGATCATCGCCTGGAATCCGACGTTGGGCGTTCTAATCGACGGCGTCACATTTTTCGCCGCGGCGCTTTTCACGGCCCAATTGCCCAACAATGGGGAATTGCCTCGCAACAGGCGGCTGTCGATGCATGACGCGTTCGATGGCTTGATGGCGATTGTCCGGACGCGAACATTGCGTGTCGGGCTTTTCGCCACGCTCGTCGTCAACGTCTTATGCTTTCCGGTGTTTTTCGTGGTCGCGCCCTATGCGGTGACCGCGCGCTTCGGCGATGCGATGTGGGGCATATGTCTTGCCGCATCTGGGCTGGGCGCATGCGTCGGGTCGGTCGTGGTCGTCCTGGCACAGGCGCATCGGCGCCTCGCTGCGTTGGCGATCGCCTGTGGCTTATTGCTTTGCGCTGGGCTGACTTTGCTGGGGATGGGCGAATTCGGCTGGATGGCCGTGCTGGGTGCGGCTTTCGTCGGTATCGTCGAAGCCTCGTGGCTGACGGGCTGGGCAACGGCGATGCAGACGCACTCGCCTCACAAGGACCTTGGGAAGGTTGTCGCTGTCGACACGCTCGTCACAAATGGATTGCATCCATTCGTCTACGCCGGCGGGAGCGCAATGGCGGCCACGATGGGCTATTCGCCTACCCTGACTGTCGCAGCCGCTGTCAGCGCAGTGGGCACCTTGGCAGTTGGAATGACTGCTGTGCCACGAGGGGCGCGAAGCATGCCCCTCGAATAACGCCGACGCCACCGCCATCGCGGGCCCTGGATCGATCCCCCGCCTTCACCTAAACATCAACACATTCAACAAAACGATGTTCAGGACGAGCAACAGCGCACCTGTCGGCGCTTGCGCCTTGATGACGGCGTTCTTGTCGGGCAGTTCGAGCAGCGCGGCCGGCACGATGTTGTAATTCGCGGCCATTGGCGTCATCAACGTACCGCAGTAGCCCGAAAACATGCCGATCGCCACCATCACGGCCGGATCGCCATGAAACACGTTGATGAGAATCGGCACGCCGATGCCCCCCGTCATGACTGGAAACGCGGCGAAGCCGTTGCCCATCACCATCGTGAACAGCGCCATGCCGATGCAGTACACGGCCACCGCGACGAATCGATAGTCGAGGTTGACGTAGGTCGTGGCCACATGCGCAACCGCCTTTCCGACGCCCGCGTCGGAAAACACGAGCCCCAGCATGCCCAGCATCTGCGGCAGGACGGCGGCCCATGACAGCGCATCGATCAGGCGTCGCGCCTCTTTCGCCGATTGTCCGACCGAATCGCGCGTGACGAAGCAAGCGAGCGCAAGCGCGATCACGCAGCCGATGCCGAAGCCCACGAGCGTCGCATTCTTCGGATCGACGAGCGGCGTGCCGCCGATCGCAAGCTTGCCCGCGGCGAGCGTCACGACGACCGTCACGACCGGAATCGCCAGCGCGGGGATGAACAGCAGGTTGCCGAGCCGCTTGGCGCTTGCGCGGCGCGTGTCCTCGCTCGGCATATTCGGCTTGGCGCCCAGTACGCCCCCGAAGCCCGCGATCACTGCCATCGCAATGACGAGTACGCCGACCAGTTCAGCGGGCAGCTTATCGCCGACCAGAAAAATGACCGCGTACAAGATCCAGAAACCGCCGGCCGCGAAACGGCGCGGATGGGCTTTGTCGGCCACGATCATCGCGCCGACGACGAGCAGCAGCGCGCCGGCCAGCCAAAACAAATGCGTCAGCAATAGCGTCATGCTTATTCTCCCGCGAGGTTGGCCGAAGGCTGCGCCTGCGCGCCGATGCCCGGCGCGGCTTCGCGATCGCCCGGCGCCGAGGCCTGCGCACCGCCTCCGAGCTCCTTCGCCAAACGACGATCGAGCAAGTAGAGCCGCACGCTGTGAATGACGAAGGCTCCCAGCGCGGTCGGCATGCCCCAGACGGCCACGTGCATCGGGGCAACCACGATGCCGGCCTCTTTCAGGAACGTGACCATCAGGACGATGGCGCCGAACGCGACGAAAATGTCTTCGCCGAAGAACAAGCCGACGTTGTCGGTCGCTGCGGAAAACGCACGAAGCTTGTAGCGCACCGCGTCGGAAATCTTGCCGTAGCGGGTTTCGGTCGCCCCTTCGGCCATCGGCGCGAGCAGCGGCCGCACCATTTGCGGGTGCCCGCCGAGCCCGGTCAAGCCGACGGCGGCGGTCAGCTCGCGCACGAGCAGATAGACGATCAAAAGGCGCCCGGCCGTCGCGGCCTTGATGCCCGCGATCCAGATCTGCGCGCGCTCTCGCAGGCCGTGCCGTTCGAGCAGCCCGATGACGGCGAGCGGCAGCAGGATGATGAGCGGAATGTTGCGCGTTTTCAAAAAGCCGGTGCCGATCGCCGCCAGGATTTTATCGAGCGGGAAGTGCGCGCAAAGCGGCGTGACGATCGCCGCGACCGCGACGATCAACATGGGATTAAAGCGTAAGAGGAAGCCGACGATGATGACGGCTACGCCCAGTAACGGCCATAAGTTGGTCTGCATAGGTTTGTCTCCTGGTTGATCTTGACGCTTGCGTATGGCGCTCGCGCCGGTTCGATGCAACATTCAATGCGCTTCGTGGCGCTTATCGTTTTGGTGAATCGATACGTCGATACGTCAATACGTCGATACCTCAGTGAGCCAATGCCGAGGCGGCGCTCACGCCGATCCCGTTCTCGTCGAGCGTGCGGCGCAGCTTTTGCGCGAACGCCAACGCGTGCGGGCCGTCGCCGTGCAGGCACAGCGTGCGCACGTCGAGCGGCACCCAATCGCCCGTCACGGCGCGCACGCGCTTATCGCGCACCATCGAAAGTACGTGATCGAGCATCTCCTGTTCGTCGTCGATGAGCGCGCCGGGCTCGCTGCGCGGCACGAGCGAGCCGTCGTCGCGATAGCCGCGATCGGCGAATCCTTCCTCGATCGCCATGAGCCCAGCGTCCCGCGCGATCGAAATGAAACTGCTGTTCGCGAGGCCGAAGACCGCAAGCGACGGGTCGAAGTCATGCACGGCCGAGAGGATGGCGTGCGCAATCGCCGGATCGCGGGCGGCCTGGTTGTAGAGCGCCCCATGCGGCTTGAGATGCGCGACCCGTACGCCCTCGGCCTGGGCGATCGCCGAGAGCGCGCCGAGCTGATACAGAATGCCGGCGTAGATATCGTCGGGCGGCAGATGCATTTCCTTGCGCCCGAAATTGGCCGGATCGTGAAAGCTCGGGTGTGCGCCGATCGCCACGCCATGCCGTACGGCGAGGCGCACGCAATCGCGCATCGCATTCGCGCCGCCCGCGTGCCAACCGCACGCGATGTTCGCCGAACTGACGAGACCGAGCAGCGCTTCGTCGGCGTCGCCGCCTTCGCCCAGATCGGCGTTCAAATCGATGTTCATGACTACCTCGTTCCCAATCTTCAAGCGGCGCGTGCGGCGCGCTGCATCCGCTCTTCATGCATGGCGATCGCGGCATCGATTTGCCGCAGATACGCGTGTTTCTCCGCGAGCGCACGGCCCGCTTCTTCGCGCGTCGAACGCACGAAGCGCACGGCGCCGCCTAGCCGCACTTGCGCGAGCTTCCACAGATCGGCCGCGATGACGACGCCGATGCGCGGATAGCCGCCTGTAGTTTGCGCATCGGCCATCAGCACGATGGGCTGGCCGTTGCCCGGAACCTGAATCGTGCCCGGCAGCACGGCGTGCGAGAGCAGTTCCGTTTCATGCTCGCGAGAGAGGGCCGTGCCGGCGAGCCGGTAACCCATGCGATTACTGTTCGGGGTGACACACCATTCATCGGACCAGAACGCCTCGCGCGCTTTTTCGTCGAACGCGTCGTATTCGGGCCCTCGCAGCACGCGAATCGACATGGCGCGTTCGGCGCCCGCCGCATGCCTGCCGCGGCGCGCCGGCTCGTGAGCGATCTGCGCGAAGCGGCACAGCTGCGGCGCCTTGACGCCGAACGCGGGCGCGCCGACGGCCAGCGCGCGGCCTTGACCTGTCGGGGCGGCGCCTGTGGGCAAGCGGTCGCCGTCTCGCAACTGGCGGCCGCCGAGCCCGCCGAAGCACGCGCCGATATCGGTGCTGCGCGAGCCGAGCACCGGGAGGACGTCCACACCGCCGCCGACGCATACATAGCCGCGCATCCCGCGTATCGGACCCTGCAAAACCAATTCTTGCCCAGCGCGCACGGGCAGGCTCCACCAAGGGTCCACTCGCGCGCCGTCCAGCGTTGCGTTGAATTGCGCGCCGGTGATCGCGATGCGCAGCGGCTGTGTGAAACGCAGTATCACGGGCCCGACGGTCACCTCGATCGCCGCCGCATGCGGCGCGTTCCCCACGAGCCGGTTGCCGACTTCAAGCGCGAGCGCATCGAGGGCGCCGGCTTGCGCGACGCCGAGATGCCGATAGCCCGTGCGGCCAAGATCCTGAACCGACGACAGCAGGCCGGCGCGCAGCACATCGATCATCGGTCGACCTCCGACACGGTAAACCGGACGCGATCGCCCGGCTGCAGCAGCGCGGGCGGATCGCGGGCCGGGTCGAACAGCGTCGCGTCGGTGCGGCCGATCAACTGCCAGCCGCCTGGCGAGACCGCCGGATAGACGCCCGTTTGCGCCCCGCCGATGCCGACCGACCCGGCCGGCACTTCGAGCCTGGGCGCAGCGCGGCGAGGCATGTGCAGCGACGCATCGAGCCCGCCCAGATAGGCGAAGCCCGGCTGGAAGCCGACGAAGAAAACGGTGTACTCCGCGCTCGCGTGCCGCTTGACGACTTCGTCGACGGACAGGCCCGCGTATTCGGCCACGGTTCGCAAGTCGGGCCCGTCTTCGCCGCCGTATCGAACGGGGATGTCGATTTCGCGCGTGGACGGCATTGTTCCCACGGCCTCGTCCCACGCGCGCGCCATGTCGCGCGCGAGCGCTTCCATGTCGGCGCGCAGCGGATCGAAGACGATCGTCAGATTGTTCATCCCCGGCACGACCTCGACCACGTTCGCCCACTCGTGCGCCGCGCGCGCCAGCGCCCAAATGCGCGCTTGGCAGGCGAGCGTCGCGGGCGGGGGCGCCTCGCAGACGAGTGCGCTGTCGCCGAACGGGTAGATTCGAGGTTCTGTCATCTGAGCGCCTTCGCTGGCCGGCTCTTCGCTGCCGAGGCGCGCGCGGCCGATATGCACGTGTACAGCATGCATTGTTGATAAATTATCGACATTTTACCAATAAGCGTTTTTGCTAGTGCTGGCCGCATAGCCGGCGGCGTACACTTCGCGAACTCGTTCCCCATCGCCAGTTGCAAGCCGCCATGCCGCGTCACCCGACCCAGATCGTGTCTTCGGAACATCTCGTCTCCGAGACGAGCGTCGAGCTATCGGAGTTCGAATATGGACTGATCATGGCGAGCAACGCGTTCAACCGGTGGATGGTGCGTTGCATGTCGGCGGCGGGGGCCAAGGACATGACGGCCATCGAAGTCTCGCTGCTGCACCACGTCAGCCACCGCGAACGCAAGAAGAAACTGGCCGATATCTGCTTCGTGCTCAATATCGAAGATACGCACGTCGCCACGTATGCCTTGAAGAAGCTTGTGAGTAGAGGGTATGTAAAAAGCGAAAAGACCGGCAAGGAAGTCTTCTTTTCTGCCACGCCGGCCGGCCGAGAGCTCTGCCAAAAGTACCGCGAGGTACGCGAAAGCTGTCTGATCGCGGCGCTCAAGGAGAGCGGGCTCGCGAACGAGCAAATCGGCGAAGCCGCGCAACTTATGCGAAATGCATCGGGCCTCTACGATACGGCCGCGCGCGCGGCGGCCTCTCTCTGAGCGTGTTACGAGCGCTCGGCTGCGCGTGAATTGACGAACAATCCGGCGTCGGTGACGATCGCATCGAGCGGCACGTCGTGCACCTCGCGAGGCAGCGCGGCGCGGCAAGCTTCGTAGGCGATGCCCAGCGTGACCGGCCGTGCGGCGCCGGGCCATGCCGCGAGCGTCCGGTCGTAATAGCCGCCGCCGTAGCCTAGCCGGTAGCCATCTTCGTCGAACCCCACGCAGGGCACCAAAAGCAGATCGGGCAGGACCGGTTGCGTTGCGTCGGGCTCGGGGATGCGATGGTGGCCGATGCGCATCGGCGCGTCAGGCGTCCATGCGTGAAACCGCAACGCGTGACCCTTCATTGCGACGACGGGCAGCGCGGCTTGACGTCGCATGTCTTGCGCGAGCCATTCGCCGACGATCGCGCGTGCATCGAATTCGCCCGCGAGCGGCCAATAGAACCCGACCGTGTGCGGCGCGAAACGCGTCAGCGCATCGCCTAAATGCGCGGCGAGCGATTCGCCGGCCGCCGCCGTTGCGGCCGCTTCGCGGCGCGTGAGAAGCAAGCGTTTTCGTAGCTCGGCCTTCGATTCTTCCAAGGGGTTGCGTGCTATGCTTTCGCTCACTTTTCGCTCCACGAACCACGATGTCGAAACGCTTTGCCCGAGTATATCGCGCGGCCGCATCGGCCCTGGCCGCCGTTGCGCTCGTCGCGTGCGGCACGGCCAGTGCCGGACGTTCCTCGCGCCCCGCCGCCGCCCCGACCGACGATCAGATTTTCGTGCGCCTGCGCGAGGCTGCCCGCAACAATGACGCGGCGCGCGCGGCGCAGCTCGCGGCGATGATCCCGAACTACCCTGCGCCCTCGTATCTCGAGTACTTCCAATTGAAGCCGCAGTTGTTCGACGGCAGCGGCCACGCGCGCTTGGATGCGCCCGACGAGCCGGTGCTCTCGTTTTTGCAGCGGCACGACGGCGAAGCGATCGCCGATCGCCTGCGCAACGACTACTTGGTCGTCCTCGGGGCGCGCCACGATTGGCGCAAATTCGATGCGCAGTATCAGCGGTTCGTGCTCGACGACGATACCCAGGTGAAGTGCTACGCGCTCGAATCGCGTGCCGCGCGCGGCGAGAACGTCGCCGAGGCGGCGCGCGCCCTGCTCGTCGAACCGAAATATTACGGCGACGGCTGCGTCGATCTGATCACTGCGCTGGCCGCGAGTCATCAATTCACCGAGGACGACGTGTGGCAGCAGATTCGCCTGTCCTACGAACAAAACGATACGAGCGTTGGCGTCAAATTGTTCGACGCGCTCGGCTCGGCGCGCCCCGATCCGAAGCTAGCCGACGAAGCGACGAGTGCGCCGCCGCTCGTGCTGGCGCGCGGCGTTGGGCCCGATTCGGCGTCGCACGCGCTGGCGCTGCTGGCGATCACCGCGATGGCGCGCAACGACCCCGTCACGGCGGCCGCCACGTTTGCAACGGTCGCACCGTCGCTGTCGCTGGCGGAGCGGGCGATCGGTTGGGGCACGATCGGGTACCAGGGCGCTGCTCGCCGCGTGCCGGGCGCGGTGGACTGGTATCGGCTCTCCGCGAATGCGCCCCTGTCGAACCCTGCCTACATGTGGCGCACGCGCAGCGCGTTGCTTGCCGGCGATTGGACGATGGTGCGCTGGTCGATCGAGCAAATGCCGAGCGCGCTGCGCAATCAGCCCGCGTGGGTGTACTGGCACGCGCGCGCGCTCAAGCAGATCGGCGGCGCCGACGACAAGGCGCAAGCGAATCAGGCGTTCGCGAGCATCGCCTCGGGCTTCAACTTCTACGGGCAGCTCGCCAGCGAGGAACTGGGCCGCAAGATCAGCGTGCCGCCCAAAACCACCGTCACCGACGCTGAAATCGACGCCGCGAGCCGCACGCCGGGCTTCGAGCTCGCGCGGCGCTTCTACGCGCTCAACTTGCGGCTCGAGGGTAATCGCGAGTGGAATTGGCCGCTGCGCGGCATGACCGACCGCCAGCTGCTGGCGGTGGCCGAGTACGCGCGCCGCATCGAGCTTTACGACCGGACGGTCAATACGGCCGACCGCACTCAAGCGGAGCACGATTTCTCCCTGCGCTATCTCTCGCCGTTCCGCGATATCGTCGAGCGCGACGCGAAATCGACGGGGCTCGACGTCGAATGGGCGTACGGTCTGATTCGGCAGGAATCGCGCTTCATCATCAACGCCCGTTCGGAGGTCGGCGCGGGCGGTCTGATGCAGCTGATGCCCGGAACGGCGCAGATGGTGGCGCGCAAGATCGGTCTCGGCCCGCTCTCGCGTTCACAGATGAACGACATCGATACGAACATTCTGCTCGGCACGAGCTATCTATCGATGATCTACAATCAGTTCGACGGTTCGGCCGTGCTTGCCACGGCGGGCTACAACGCGGGGCCCGGCCGGCCGCGCCAGTGGCAGGCGACGTTGCAGCGCCCGGTGGAAGGCGCGATCTTTGCGGAGACGATTCCGTTCAACGAAACGCGCGACTACGTCAAGAACGTGCTGTCCAATACGGTCTACTACGCGGCGCTGTTCGAAGGCCGTCCGCAATCTCTGAAGGAACGGCTCGGCGTCATCCTGCCTCAAACCCCTTAAGGGCAGGTGAATCGAAGCGAGCCGCCGTGGACGCGCGGCTCGCGAGCGGCGCGCGTCGCGTTTCACCCACCGAGCCCGGCTCGTGCCGTCGGCACGTATGGCCGGCGACGCCGCGGCGGCAGCCGCTCCCAGGGAGGCGAACATGCGACATCAATCGATTGCGCTGATCGGCGGTTCCGGCTTCATCGGCAGTCATCTCGCGAACGCGCTCGTCGCCGCGGGCAAGACCGTGCGTGTCGCCACTCGCCGGCGCAGCCATGCCGGCCACCTCACGATGTTGCCGCTCGACGTGATCGAGCTCGATCTGTTCGATCCCGTCGAACTGGCCCGCTTCGTCGAGGGCGCCGACGCGGTCGTGAATCTCGTCGGCACGTTGCACGGCCGGCGCGGCAAACCCTACGGGCCGGAATTGGCCAAGCTTCACGTCGAATTGCCCGCGAAGATCGCCGCGGCCTGCGAGGGCAAGGGGGTTCATCGGCTCGTTCACCTCAGCGCGATCAACGCCGATTCGAACGGGCCGAGCATGTATCTGCGGTCCAAGGGCGATGGGGAGAAAGCCGTGCTCGCGGCGGCGCAGCTCGCGTCGACGATCTTTCGGCCGTCGGTCGTGTTCGGTCCCGAGGACCGCTTCCTCAATACGTTCGCTGCGCTCCAGCGGTTGTTTCCCGTGCTGCCGCTCGCGAAACCCGATGCGAAATTTCAGCCGGTCTATGTCGGCGACGTCGTCAAAGCGATCGTCGGCACGCTCGATCTCGACGCCGCGCATGGCCGCACGTACGAGCTAGGCGGCCCGACCGTCTATACGCTCGAGGCGCTCGTGCGTTATTGCGGCGAGCTCATCGGACGCCAGGCGCGCATCGTGCGGCTGCCCGACGCACTCGCTTACATGCAGGCGCTGTCCTTCGAGACACTGCCGGGCAAGCCGCTTATCACGCGCGACAACCTCGATTCGATGTCACGCGACGCGGTGCTGGGCGGACCGCTCGCGGCCGAACTGAATCTCGAGCCCGTCGCCATTGAAGCCATCGCACCGGCATACCTGAACGAAGGGTCGCTGCGCTCGCGCTTCAGCGCTTTGCGCACGACGGCGCGGCGCTGACGGGCGGTGACGGCGCACCATGCGCGTCAAGCGGCATGCGGGTGTGCAGTCGTGGCACTATCTACCCCCCTACAACGTCTTTCGCGGTGACGCATGAAACTGATCATTGGTAACAAGAACTATTCGTCGTGGTCGATGCGCCCTTGGGTCATGATGAAGCACGCCGGCATCCCGTTCGAGGAAGTGATGGTGCCGCTGCGCGAGCCCGACACGAGCCAACGTATCCATGAGCATTCGCCCTCGAGCAAGGTGCCGTGCCTCGTGACCAACGAAGGGCAGCCGATTTGGGAGTCGCTCGCGATCCTCGAAACGTTGGCCGAGCGTTATCCGGAAAAGGCGCTGTGGCCGAGCGATGCAGCGGCGCGCGCCCACGCCCGCTCGGTCTCGAGCGAAATGCACGCCGGCTTCGGCCAGTTGCGCGCGCAGATGTCGATGAACATTCGCGCCCGCTGGCCCGGACGGGGCGCCACGCCCGACGCGTTGGCCGACGTGGCGCGCGTCGATGAGATCTGGGGCGATTGTCTGAAGCGCTATGGCGGCCCTTTCCTGTTCGGCGAGATGTTGACGATTGCGGATGCCATGTACGCGCCTGTCGTGATGCGATTCGTCACTTACGCGCCGGCCGTTTCCGATGCATCGCGCGGCTACATCGAGCACATGCTGGCGGTCCCCGCCATGCGCGAGTGGATCGATGGCGCGGCCGCGGAAACGCTCATCGCCGAGCTCGAAGACCCCGCATGAAGATTTACGTCGTAGGCGGGGCCGTCCGCGACGCATTGCTCGGCGTGCCCGTGTCCGACCGCGACTATGTCGTCGTCGGCGCGACGCCGGAGCAAATGGCGGCGCAGGGTTATCGTCCCGTGGGCAAGGATTTCCCCGTGTTTCTGCACCCCGAGACCCACGAGGAATACGCGCTTGCGAGGACGGAGCGGAAGACGGCGGCCGGCTATCACGGGTTCCAGTTCTACTATGCGCCGGACGTGACGCTCGAAGAGGATCTAGTGCGCCGCGATCTGACGATCAACGCGATGGCGCGCGAAGTGAGGCCCGACGGCGAATGGGTTGGGCCCGTCATCGATCCCTTCGGCGGGCAGGCCGATTTGCAGGCGCGGCGCTTTCGGCACGTGGGCGAGGCGTTCGTCGAAGACCCGGTGCGCATTCTGCGCGTAGCGCGCTTCGCCGCGCGCTTTCATGAATTCACGCTGGCTCCCGAAACGCTTGCGTTGATGCGGACGATGACGGCCGCGGGCGAAGTGGATGCGCTCGTGCCCGAGCGCGTCTGGCAGGAGATTTCGCGTGGGCTGATGGAGCGCAAGCCGTCGCGCATGTTCGCCGTGCTGCGCGAGTGCGGCGCGCTCGCGCGTGTCTTGCCCGAAGTCGATGCGATGTTCGGCGTGCCGCAGCGCGCCGACTACCATCCGGAGGTCGACACGGGCGTGCACGTGATGATGGTCGTCGATTACGCGGCGTCGCGCGGGTATGCGCTGCCTGTGCGCTTCGCTGCGCTGACGCACGATTTGGGTAAGGCGACGACGCCCGACGACATCTTGCCGCGCCACATCGGACACGAGACGCGCAGCGTCGATTTGCTCAAACCGATGTGCGAGCGGTTACGGGTGCCCAATGAATGCCGCGACCTCGCCCTGCTCGTGGCACGGGAGCACGGCAACATTCATCGCGTGATGGAGATGGGCGCGCAAGCCCTCGTGCGGCTGTTCGAACGGTGCGATGCGCTGCGCAAGCCCGCCCGCTTCGCCGAGGCCTTGCAGGCTTGCGAGTCGGACGCGCGCGGCCGGCTCGGTTTCGAGACGCGCGAGTATCCGCAGGCCGAGCGCCTGCGCGTGGCTTTGATGGCGGCGCGCGGCGTCGACGCGGGCGCCGTTGCGCAAGCGTTCGCGGACAATCCGGCGAAGATCAAGGAGGCCGTTCATCGGGCGCGCGCCAAGGCCGTTGCCGCCGCGCTGGGCGGCGAGCCTTGACGTTGCCGCGCATGCGCTGAAGCGTCTACAACGTGTGCGACCGGTCTCCGCGCGCGAAGGCGTCGATCGCGCCGTCGATGCCGCGTGAAAACGCGATCACCTTGAACAACTCGCCCATCTCGGCTTCCGACATCAGCTTTTGCACGGCATTGGCCGCCGGCAGGAAACGCGCGACATCGTTCGGATCGATTTCGGCGAGCGCCTCGGTAATGCCCGCGTTTATCAAGAAGCGCGCTTGCGACGTGTAGCCGAGCAGATCAGCCCCCGTTTCGACGCCCGCTTCGGCGATACGCGTGAATTCGACGTGCGCGGTAATGTCCTGCAGCCCCGGATAGAGAAACGGGTCGCCGTGCGCGCGGTGACGGTAGTGGCACATCAGCGTGCCTTGCGTGCGCTGCGGGTGGTAGTACTCGCCGCGCGGAAAGCCATAGTCGATGAAGAACGCCGCCCCGCGCACGAGCATCGAACAGACGGTGCGCGTGAAGGCCGCAGCGGCCGAATGGGTCTCGGCGATGTAGTCGCCGTCCGGGGCGATCTCCGCGTCGATCTGGGCCAGCAGCGCGGCGTCTTCCTTGCCGATTCGCCCTTCGCGCGCATCCAACGGGCGGTCGTCGAAGCGAAAGGCCCCTGTTTCATCGACGGATACGCCGCGCGCGCTCCAGACGCCGGCCGTGCGTGCGTAAAGCTCAATGGGCATTGCGTCGAGCACTTCGTTGCCGATCACGACCCCTTCGAAATGTGCGGGCAATGCATCGAGCCAGGTCACGCGCGAGGCCAGGGCGCCGCCGAGCGCTTCGATCGTGGCGCGCTGGCGTTCACGCAATTCGCCGGATAGGTCGACGATGGCATAGCTTTGGAGCGGCACGCTCAACGCATCGAGGGCGCTCAGAATCCCGGCCGCGAGACGTCCGGTGCCTGCGCCGAACTCCATCAGGCGGGTCGTACCGCTTGCCGTGAGCGCTTGGGCGAGCGCGCGCGCAAGCGTTTGGGCGAACAGCGGGGACAGTTCCGGGGCCGTGACGAAGTCGCTGCCGTCTTCGGCGCGATGCCCGAACTTGCGCGCGCCGCCGCTGTAATAGCCGAGTCCCGGCGTATAGAGCGTGAGTTCCAGGTAGCGGTCGAACGGCAGCCACCCGCCCGCCTGTGAAATGGCTTCGCGGATGTGCGCGGTCAGGGCGGCGCTTGCGTCGAGCGCATCGGCGGCGGGAACAGGTAAACTAGCGGGTTCGTGAGCATTCTGATTCATTCCGGCATTGTAAATGACCGCTTCCCCTAATCCTCGATCCGACGCCGGCGCCCCGGCCGGCCCGCGTGTCGTGCTCGTGACGGGCGCGGCGCGGCGCATCGGGCGCGCGCTCGCGCTCGGCTTCGCGGCCAAGGGCTGGGACGTGGCTGTCCACTACGGGGCGTCGCGGAGCGAGGCGGATACGCTCGTCGCGCAAATTCGCGCACTGGGCCGCCGCGCTCAGGCGCTGGCGGCGGATCTGGCCGTGGAGCACGAGGCCGCGGGGCTTGTCGCCGCCTGCACCGCGGCGCTCGGGCGGCCCGCCTGCATCGTCAACAACGCGTCGCGGTTCGTCGAAGACACCGCGCGCGACGTCGGCTACGCGTCGCTGCTCGCGCATATGGCCGTGAACGTCGCGGCGCCGCTCGTGCTGGCGCGCGCGCTGTACGACGCGACGCCGGACGCAGCGCGCGATGACGAGGCGCTGCGCGGCGTCGTTATCAATGTGCTCGACCAGAAGCTGTCCAACCTGAATCCGGATTATTTGTCGTATACGTTGTCGAAGGCGGCGCTGCAAACGGCGACGGTGACGCTCGCGCAAGCGCTGGCGCCGAAGGTGCGCGTGGTGGGCATTGCGCCGGGCCTGACGCTGCAGTCGGCCGATCAGACCCCGGACGAATTCGCTCAAGCGCACCGCGTGACGCCGCTCGGGCGGGCGTCGACGCCCGAGGATGTGGTCGCGGCGGCCTGCTATTTGGCCGAAGCGCGCGGCGTGACGGGCGCGACGTTGGTCGTCGACGGCGGCCAGCACCTCGTGCCGTTGCCGCGGGACGTGATGTTTTTGACGCGCTGACGCGTGACGCGTGACGCGCCGGCCGGCCCCGGCCGCGCCGGGCTTTTAGCGCTCATGCAGCGCAATACTTTGATTGGAACGAATATGGTCGCCGCTCTCTTGCATCCCAGGCTCGCCGACTGCCGCAGGCTGTTTCTGCGCAACTACGAGGTCTATATCAACATCGGCGTGCACGATTTCGAGAAACGCGGCGAGCAGCGCGTCGTCCTCAACGTCGAGCTGTTCGTGCCGCTCGCGCAGACGACGCCGCTCGAGGACAAACTGCACGAGGTCGTCGATTACGACTTCATGCGCGCAACGATCGCGCGCCGCGTCGGTCAGGGGCACATTCATCTGCAAGAGACGCTTTGCGACGATATCGCGGCCACGATGCTCGAGCATCCCCGCGTGCGCGCGGTGTCGGTTTCGACCGAAAAGCCCGATGTTTATCCCGACTGCGACGCCGTGGGCGTCGAAGTGTTTCGCATTAAAGAGGAATCGGCATGAACGCGCCCGATAGCATCGCGCCCGAAGGCGCGGCGCGCGAACGAGACGAGGCAAGCGAGCGCCGCGCGCTGACGCGCCGCGAACAAAAGGAAGCGTACGAGAACAACAAGCTGTTCAAGCGGCTTGCTCGTCTCGTCGGTCAAGCGATCGGCGACTTCAATATGATCGAGGCCGGCGACAAGGTGATGGTATGCATGTCGGGCGGCAAGGACAGCTATGCGATGCTTGATATGCTCATGCGGCTGCGCGAGCGCGCGCCGATCGATTTCGAGCTGATTGCCGTCAATCTCGACCAAAAGCAGCCCGGTTTTCCCGAGCATGTGCTGCCCGATTATCTGACGAGCTTGGGCGTACCGTTTCACATCGAGAATCAGGACACCTACAGCATCGTCAAGCGGCTCGTGCCCGAAGGCAAGACGACGTGTTCGCTGTGCTCGCGGCTGCGGCGGGGCATTTTGTACCGCGTGGCGGGCGAGCTCGGGGCGACGAAGATCGCGCTTGGCCACCATCGCGACGACATCTTGCAGACGACGCTGCTCAACATGTTCTACGGCGGCAAGCTCAAGGGCATGCCGCCGAAGCTGCAGTCGGACGACGGCAAGAACATCGTGATTCGGCCGCTCGCATACGTGAAAGAAATCGACCTCGAGAAATACGCCCAATTGCGTGCGTTCCCGATCATTCCGTGCAACTTATGCGGTAGTCAGCCCAACCTGAAACGTGCGGAAATGAAAGCGCTGATTCGCGAGTGGGACAAGCGCTTTCCGGGGCGCGTCGACAATATGTTCAGTGCGCTGTCCAACGTGGTGCCGTCGCACTTGATGGATGCGTCGCTGTTTCCGTTCGCGGGACTGCGTGCGACTGGGCAGGCCGATCCGCTCGGCGACATCGCGTTCGACGACGAACCGTGCGCGACCGATGGGGCCGATGCAACCGGGAGCCCAGCCGATGGGCAGAAAATTTCGTTCGCTCGATTCGACGATCTTTGACGCTCCAGCGCAAGCGGCAAAGGGCAGGCGCGTTCGACGCGGCGTCCTTTGCGCGGGTGGTCGCATGGTAAAATCGCGCACTTTGTACCTTATTTTTTCGTCGATGCAATGAACATCGTCATATTGGCTGCGGGCACCGGCAAGCGCATGCGCTCCGCGTTGCCGAAGGTGCTTCACCCATTGGCCGGCCGGCCGCTTCTTTCGCATGTGATCGACACGGCGCGCGCGCTCGATCCGGTTCGCATCGTCGTCGTGGTTGGCCACGGCGCGCAGGCCGTGCAGCAAGCCGTGGCGGCGCCCGATATCGCGTTCGTGCTGCAGGCTGAGCAGCTCGGCACCGGGCACGCGGTGCAGCAGGCGTTGCCGCTGCTCGACCCCGCGCAACCCACGCTCGTGCTTTACGGCGATGTGCCGCTCACGCGGCCGTCCACGCTCAAGCGATTGGCCGACGAGGCCGTGGAAGGGCGCTACGGCATTTTGACGGTCACGCTCGACGATCCTACCGGCTATGGCCGGATCGTACGCGACGCGGGCGGCTACGTGACGCGTATCGTCGAACAGAAGGATGCGACGCCGGAGCAATTGCGCATCGCCGAGATCAACACCGGCATCGTCGTGACGCCGACGGCGCAGTTGGCCATGTGGCTCGGCGCGCTGAAGAACGACAACGCGCAAGGCGAGTTCTACTTGACCGACGTCGTCGAGCACGCGATCGAAGCCGGTTTCGATGTGGTGACGACGCAGCCCGACCACGAATGGGAAACGCTCGGCGTGAACAGCAAGGCGCAGCTGGCCGAACTCGAGCGTATCCATCAGCGTACGCTGGCCGATGCGCTGCTTGGCGCGGGCGTGACGATTCTCGATCCCGCACGCCTGGACGTGCGCGGCGAGCTGACGTGCGGCCGCGACGTATCGATCGACGTCAACTGCGTGTTCGAAGGCAGCGTGACGCTGGCCGACGGCGTCACGATCGGGGCGAACTGTGTGCTGCGCGACGCTACGATCGGCGCCGGCACGCGTATCGAACCGTTTACGCATATCGAGGGCGCGCGGGTAGGCGCCCATGCGGTACTCGGGCCGTACGCACGGCTGCGCCCGGGCGCGGTGCTCGCCGACGAAGCGCACGTGGGCAATTTCGTCGAGGTGAAGAATGCGACGCTCGGCCACGGTTCGAAGGCGAACCATCTGACGTACATCGGCGATGCCGACATCGGCGCGCGCGTCAACGTGGGCGCGGGCACGATCACCTGCAACTACGACGGCGCGAACAAGTATCGCACCGTGATCGAGGACGACGTTTTCGTGGGCTCGGACACGCAGTTCGTCGCGCCGGTGAAGGTGGGCCGGGGCGTAACGATCGCAGCCGGCACGACGGTATGGAAGGACGTACCCGAAGGCTCGCTCGTGCTCAACGAAAAGACGCAGGTGACGCGCGACGGCTACGCGCGGCCGGTCAAGAAAAAGAGCTGACGAAACCGGCGGCTGAATAGCCGCGCGAAGTCGCGAGACTTCGACGGCGCATGCGCTCACGCACAGATGCGATGAGCGGTTGCGCTGCAAGATCGAATCAAGAAGCACTCATCGAAAGGAAGGTCTCCCATGTGTGGCATCGTCGGCGCCGTCGCGCAGCGCAATATCGTTCCCGTTCTCGTCGAAGGACTACGCCGCCTCGAATACCGCGGCTACGATTCGTGCGGCGTGGCCGTGCTGACGGACGGCGCGCCGCGCCGTGCGCGTAGTGTCGCCCGCGTGGCCGATCTCGATGCGCAGGTGCGCGACGGTCATCTCGAAGGCGTGACGGGCATCGCGCACACGCGTTGGGCCACGCACGGCGCGCCGGTCACCGACAACGCACACCCGATTTTTTCGAGAGACGCGGTGGCGCTCGTGCACAACGGCATCATCGAGAACTTCGAATCGTTGCGCGAGATGCTGCGCGGCAAAGGCTACGTGTTCGTGTCGCAGACCGACACGGAAGTCATCGCGCATTTGATTCATAGCCTCTATCAAGGCAGCTTGTATGCGGCGGTTTGCGAGGCGGTCAAGCAATTGCACGGCGCCTATGCGATCGCGGTGGTGCACAAGGACGAACCGCATACGGTCGTGGGCGCGCGGCAGGGCTCGCCGCTCGTCGTCGGGGTGGGGCGCGGCGAGAATTTCCTGGCGTCCGATGCGCTGGCGCTGGCCGGCAGCACCGAGCAGTTCATGTTCCTCGAAGAAGGCGACGTGTGCGAGCTGACGCAAGCCGGCGTGCGCATCAGCGACCGCGACGGCAACGGCGTCGAGCGCGAAGTGCGCACGGTGCACGCCTACGGCGGCGCGGTCGAGCTTGGGCCCTATCGCCACTTCATGCAGAAGGAAATTTTCGAGCAGCCGCGCGCGATCACCGACACGCTGCCCGTGGGGGACACGCTCGAGCCGGCGCTATTCGGCGAAGCGGCGGCGGCCGCGTTCGACGAGATCGACAGCATTTTGATTTTGGCGTGCGGCACCAGTTATTACTCGGGACTGACGGCGAAGTACTGGCTCGAATCGATCGCGAAGATTTCGACGCAGGTCGAGATTGCGAGCGAATATCGCTATCGCGAATCGGTGCCGAATCCGAAGGCGCTCGTCGTCGTCATTTCCCAATCGGGGGAAACCGCCGATACGCTCGCCGCGCTCAAGCACGCGCAGGAGCTGGGACACAGGCATACGCTTGCCGTGTGCAACGTGGGCACGAGCGCGATGGTGCGGCTCACGCAGATGCAGTTCTTGACGCATGCGGGGCGCGAGATCGGCGTCGCATCGACGAAGGCGTTCACGACGCAGCTCGTCGCGCTGTTCACGCTCGCGGTCACGCTCGGCAAGCTACGCGGCCGTGTCGATGCGGCCAAGGAAGCCGACTACGTGAAGCAGCTGCGCCACTTGCCCGCCGCGCTGAACAGCGTGCTGGCGCTGGAGCCGCAAATCATCGCGTGGTCGGAAGAGTTTTCGCGCAAGGAAAACGCGTTGTTCCTCGGGCGCGGGCTGCACTATCCGATTGCGCTCGAAGGCGCACTCAAGCTCAAGGAAATTTCGTACATCCACGCTGAAGCGTATCCGGCTGGGGAACTCAAGCATGGACCGCTCGCGCTCGTGACCGAAGCGATGCCCGTCGTGACGGTGGCGCCCAACGACGCGCTACTGGAAAAGCTCAAGTCGAACATGCAGGAAGTGCGTGCGCGCGGCGGCCAGCTTTACGTGTTCGCCGATTCGGATACGAAGATCGTCAACGAAGAAGGCATGCACGTGATTCGGATGCCGGAGCACTACGGCATGCTCTCGCCTATTCTTCATGTGGTGCCGTTGCAGTTGCTGGCGTATCACACTGCTTGCGCGCGCGGGACCGATGTCGATAAGCCGCGGAACTTGGCGAAATCGGTGACCGTGGAGTGAAGGGGGCATGATCCGGCGAGGCAGAGCGTGTCGCTGGTGCTTATTCAACGCAATGAAGAACTTCGTTTGAGAGTATGCGCAGTAAAGTAGGATTTTGTGCGGTTTGTCCTACTTTGCTGCGCTTTCATTTGACCGACGATGCGCAACAAAGTATGATTTTTATAAATTATCCTACTTTGCTGCCATGCATACGCTATCCGAGATCGCAGGCTTTCTCCGTGACCGGCTCAAAAAGACCGGGATCACTCAGCGCGCCCTGGGAGACCGGTCGGGCCTCGCCCGCCGCACGCTGACGGGGGTATTGAGCGGCGAGGCAGACTTCAAAGTAACGACGTTGGTCGCCGTACTCGATTGCCTGGGGTATGAACTCGCCTTCGTGCCCAAGGGGGCTGCGGCCGGCATGGCTGCCGATACCGCATTTGCGCCGACAAAACCGGCCGTGAAGACCCGCGTACAGTCCGCGCGCGAGAAGTTGCAGAGGGATTCGGACGAACAATGACCGTGTCGACACCATGAACGTCAAAGCGCTAGGCATTTTCATCGGTAAGGCGCAACGCGTCGGCGTTCTGTTTCAGTACGTGCTGGGCGAAAAGCAGGTCGTGAACCGATTCGTCGCCGACGACGCCTTCGCGAACCTGGGCAACGCGCCCGTACTATCGCTGTCGATGCTCGCGGAAGACTCGGTAGCGCAGAAAGCGCTGTGGGCCGACGTCGGCTCCACGCTATTCAACGGCGCCTATAGCGCGGCCAACGGATGGTTGTTGCCGGCCTTCTTTCAAAACCTGCTGCCTGAAGGCGTCTTTCGCGACCATGTCGCGCTACAGCGCGGGTGCGATCCGAAAGACCACTTTGAAATGCTCGCCGCTTGCGGCCGCGATTTGCCGGGGAACGTCTACGCGTTGCCCCTCGAACTGTCGCGTGGCGAGTTGGCGCACTTTGTCACGCAGGATGCGGATTCGCTCGAGATGTCCGTCACCGCCGAGCCTCTCGAGGACGGCGTCTCGCTCTCCGGCGTACAACCGAAGGTGGGGGTGATCGAGGAAGGCGGCCGTTACGTAGGGCGCACGAAGCTGCGGGACACGCACATCATCGCCAAGCTGCCGGTGGTAGGCCAACCGCTGCTGCCCGAGTTGGAGTGTCTGTCTTTGCGCCTTGCTGCCGCGGCTGGCGTGAGTGTCACGCGGGCTCACCTCGAGCCTCTGGAAAAGCTCGCGGTGGAACATGGATACGACCTCGGCGACGCCGACGGTAAAACGAACTTCCTCGCAGTGACTCGGTACGACAGGACGCCGGAAGGCCGCGTGCATTCCGAAGACTTCGCTCAAGTGCTTGGCGTGCAGCCGGAGCAAAAGTACCTTGGCGCCAGCTACCTCGATATTGCCGGGGTCATGCTTGCGTTTCCATCGCTGGGGGAGCCGGCGGTGCATGAGCTGTTGCGGCGCATTGTCGTCAACGAGATGCTGGGCAATCCCGACATGCATCTGAAGAACATCGGGGTGTGGTACCCCGACGGTCGGACGCCGGCGCTCCCTCCCGCCTACGACATCGTCGCTTATGCCGCGTACAACCGGCGCATCGGGCATGCGTTGCATCTGTTGCCGGCGGAGAAGGTCAAGCCGCGAATGACTGTCGCACAGGCGCTGCAGGGCAAAGCCGCAAAGCCAAGTATCGGGCCAAACGTCATTCGGCGATTTTGCGCCGAATTGCGTATTGCGGAGAAGCCTGCGGCGACCGTCGTGCGAAGGGTCGTTGCCGATGCGGTGAAACATTGGCCGTCGATGATCGAGGCGTCGCTGCTGACCGCGGCACAGAGGCGACGGCTTCTCGCGCACTTTTACTCGCACCCGCTCGTGGAGTCGCTATTGCGTCGGGAGCGGCCGGTGGGGGCGGATCACGAGTGACTCGAGCACTTGCAATACAGTAGGGGGCGCCCCCCCATCACGACGCCAAAGCTTCCGTAATCGCCTCGCACAACTCCTTCGGCGCGAACTTCGCGACATACCCGTTTGCTCCGGCATTGCGCACGTGCGCCTCGTTCGCCGAACCCGTCAGCGACGAATGAATGATCACGGGGATGTGCTTGAGCCGCTCATCCGCTTTGATCCGACGCGTGAGCATGAAGCCGTCCATCTCCGGCATTTCCAGATCGGTGATGACGAGCGAAATCTTATCGCGCGCCTGCACCTTTTCCTTCTCGGCTTCGTCCGCGTAGCGCTGCAGCATCTGCCATGCTTCTTCACCGGTCGTCGCAAGCACATGCGGCGCGCCGATCGCGGTCAGCGCCTGATCGAGCAGCGTGCGCGCGAACGCCGAGTCGTCGGCGGCGAGGATCTTGCCGCCGGCCGCATAGGTGACTTCCGCGCTGAGTTCGGCCTTGTTGACGTCGCGATGCTGCTCCGGAAACACGTCGCGCATGACCTGCTCGACGTCCAGCACTTGCGCCAAACGTAGATCGCCCGATTCACCGTTGAAGCGCGCGATGCTCGTGATGTATCCCGTGCCGCCCGCGCACTCGGCCGGATGCACTTGGCTCCATTCGAGCCGCACGATGTCGTCGACATCTTCCACGGCAAAGGCTTGCGTCGTGCGCGCGAATTCCGTGATCAACAAGATGTTCGGCTCGCGCGAGGGTGTGTTGCCCGTCAGCTTGCACAGATCGATGACGGGGATGATCTGGCCGCGGATGTCGATGGCGCCCGAGACGGATTCCGGCGCGCCCGCGATCGGCGTGATTTCGCGGTTCGTGATGATTTCGCGAACCTTGAAGACGTTGATGCCGTACAGCGCCGGCGCGATGCCGGGGCGCGCTTGCCCCAGGCGGAAAAGAAGAAGCTCGAACTTGTTTTTGCTCGTGAGCTGAGTGCGCTCATCGTGCGTGATGTCGTGACTGGACATGCGTGCCCTCTGCGTGGATTGCGAACGGCGTCCCTTGGCGTTTCACGGCAGGACACTCACTACGTATCTGGTTGTCGGCCACGCGTGGCAAAAACTAAAGGCAGGGTTACATCCTAGGGCGGCGCGCAATTAGGGTGCGAATCCATGGAGAGCCGGTCTGGTTATTGCGTGCTGTAGTCGGTCAATACCACGACCTTGGGAGGCGACCATGAATCGCAGCACCCGCGAGCCGCAGGAGATGGCCGATCAACCGAAACCCGCGCACCACAGCGACGACGAGCGCAGCCGCATGCCAGAGCGCGACGACAAATCGCGTAAGCAGTCTCCGGCCGACAAGCCCGGCAAACGGCCAGGCGAAGGGGAGCCTAGCGTCGGTTAAGTCAGCGTTGACTTAAATCTGCGATGCAACAGGGCGGGCCGGTCCTGACCGGCGCCGCCCGTTTGACGACGATCTTTACTTCCTGCGCGTCGCTTACTTCGCCGCGTCGGCTTCGCACTTCTTCATGAACGACGATTTGGCCGCGCCGGCCAGCGGCTTGCCGTTCGAGCCCACGGCCTTGGTGGCGCATTCCGTCTTGGCGGATTTCATCTTGTCGGCTTTGCATTTCTTCATGAACGACGACTTGGCGGCGCCGGCCAGCGGCTTGCCGTTCTTGCCCACGGCCTGCGATTCGCAGTCGCCGGATGCGGAGCTCATGGCCGCGCCGCTTGCGGCTGCGGCGTCCGAAGCTTGGGCGTGGGCCATGCCCACCGCAAACATGCCCGCGATTGCCGCCAAGACAAATTTGTTCAACATGACCATCCCTCCTGAAGTGGTGTGAAGCGAGTCGCTTCTCCCCGTTAACGGTGCACGAACGCAGCGGTTGACCGTTCGCGAGCGGCGAGGCGCGCACTGCACGGTCTTTGGTGCGCCCGCTAACAAAGTTTTACGATTAAAAAGGCGATTAAAAGCGCCGCGCGCCACCGATCGTGCCGGCTCGGCATCTCGCACCGTCTGGGCTTGCCGGCTTCGGTTCCCCATCCCTCCTCGCATTCGTCGTACTAGACCGACAGCCGCGCGAAAGCGCACCTTCACGACAGTTTCGCATTCGTCACGGAGAGTCGTCGGCTTGCGCTGTTCCGTATCTCCTTTGACAACGACGAGGTGAAAGCATGGGAAAGGGCAGGAGGTGGACGTTCTTGGGCGCGGCCGTGACGAGCGCCGCGATCGCGATGGCGGGCGCGCAGGGTAGCGCGCAGGCGAGTGAATTCGGTCATCACCATGATCGCGACCACGACCACGATGGTGGCGCGGAAGGCATCAAGCGCGTGTTGCTCGTCAGCATCGACGGCCTGCACGAGCAAGACCTCGCACGCTGTATCGGTGCGAACACGTGCCCGAACTTGGCTGTGCTCGCGCAATCCGGGCTCACCTACACCGAGGCGCATACACCGGGTCTTTCCGATTCCTTTCCCGGCCTCGCGGCGCTCGTGACGGGCGGATCGCCCAAGACGGCGGGCCTGTTCTACGACGTGTCGTACGACCGCACACTGTATGCACCGTCGGATACGAATTGCTCGGGCAAGCAAGGATGGAACGTCGTATTCGACGAAACGACGGGCATCGATGCTGAAAACGGCGGCGCGCTGGTCCACCTCGACGGCGGCGGCGCCTTCAATCCGCAGGCGATACCGCATGCGCTCGTCGGCGGCGTATGCAAGCCGGTCTACCCGCACGATTATGTGAAGACGAACACGATCTTCGAAGTCGTCAAAGAGCATATGCCCAATGCGCGCACGGCCTGGGCCGACAAGCACGCTTGGGGCTACGACTGGGTGAACGGGCCGTCGGGCCACGGCGTCGACGACCTCGCGCGCACGGAAATCAATTCGATCGATCCGGCGACGAACAGCGACTACACCGACGTCTACACGCATACCGAGAAGTTCGACGACTATCACGTGCAGGCAATCCTCAATCAGATCGACGGCAAGGATTCGACAGGCGCAACGAGTGCGGCCGTCCCCACTCTGTTCGGCACGAACTTCCAGACGCTCAGCGTCGCCCAGAAGGCGCCGGTGGCCAAGGGCGGCGGTTACCTCGACGCCGACCTCACGCCGGGGCCGCAAGTCACGGCCGCGATCGCCTATGCCGACGCATCGATCGGCCGCATCGTCGCCGAGCTCAAGCAGCGCGGTTTGTTCGCGAGCACGGCCATCATCGTGACGGCCAAGCACGGCCAATCGCCGACCGATCACACGAAGCTGATCAAGAACGGCGACACGCTTACCAAGCTGCTCGAAGCCAACCACTATCTGGACGCGAGCGGCCACTTCGGCCAGAACAGCACGGCCTCGGGCAACTTGAACGACGGGACGGGGCTCGTCGGCACGGGCATGGTTCAGACCGACGACGTGGGACTGATTTGGCTGAAAGACCCGTCGCAACTCGACGCCGCCGTGGCGACGCTGAAGGCCAACCTAGGCTGCAACGCCCCCGGCATCTGCGCGGACGGGCCTCAGGCATACATCCTTTTCGGCCCGCGCCTCGCGCGCCGATTCGGCGACCCGGCGCTCGGCCGTACGCCCGACATCGTGGTGCAGCCGAACCCGGGCGTGATCTATACGTCGAGCACGAAGAAGGATGAGGAGCACGGCGGCAACGCACCGGACGATAGTCACCTCGGCTTGCTGGTGTCGCTGCCCGGCATCCACCATGCGCGCACGATCGCCGCACCGGTCGAGACGACGCAAGTGGCCCCCACCATTTTGCGTCTGCTCGAGCTGAAGCCGCGCTGGCTGCACGCCGTCGAGCTCGAAGGTACGCGCGCGTTGCCGGGCTTCGAAGAAGGACGGTAGACGCAAGCTGAACATGCGCGCGGTTCGCTGTAGGGCGAACCGTGCGCAGACGAGGAGGGGCGCCCCGGTCAATCTTCTTTGGGGCGCTCGCGCGTGGCCACCAGCCGCTCGACGCGTCGGTCCGGCACGAGCCACAGCAGCGCCACCGCGGCGAAGAACGCGAGGCCGACGCTCGGATGACCTACCCACGCCGCGCCGATCCCGGCGAGATACGACAATTGCGAGACCTTGCCCTTCATGTCGCGGCCGATCGCATGCGCGAGCAAGCTGTCCGGCCCATGATGGCGTACGAGCCCCGTTTGCAAGACGAACCAGGCCAACGCGCATGCGAGCAGATTCACGCCGTATAGCACCGTCGGCCAGCGGGCGAAGTGGTTCTCCCCCATCCACCCCGTGCTGAAGGGCAACAGCGACACCCAAAACAGCAAGTGCAGATTCCACCAGAGAATCGCGCCGTTGACATGGCGTGTGGCCTGCAGCATGTGGTGATGATTGTTCCAATAGATGCCGACGTAAATGAAGCTGAGCACGTAGCTTATGGCGATCGGCCATAGCTGCGCCAGCGCCGCGAGGTCTTCCCCGTGCGGCACCTTCAGTTCCAGCACCATGATCGTGATGACGACGGCCATGACGCCGTCGCTGAATGCTTCCAAGCGGTTCTTTTCCATTGTCGTGATTTGAGCACAGATCGGCGCGGGTCAGTGTCCGCATGCCGTAGTGAGACGCGGCGCGGCATTCAACTTGCTGCACGAGCCGGGGTAGCGGGGCCTTTCGTCCGTGACGACAGGCCATTCATCCGTCCGCGACCGCGGGCGGCCTTCGATCGTCACCGAGGAGGGATATCGCATGCATCGCGCAAACAAGATCGGCTTTTCGTTTCCGGCGCTCACGCTGGCCATGGCGGCGCTCGCTTGCGCGCCATTGGCCGTTCATGCTCAGCAAGGTGCGTCGATGCCGAGCATGAGCAGCACGGCTGAAGCGCAATCTGCCCCGGCGAGCGGGAAAGGCGCCGCCGGCGATTCCACGACGGCCTTCAAAGCCGCCGACGAGCGCATGATGAAGGGCATGCAAGGCTCCGCCTACACGGGTGACGCCGACGAAGACTTCGTATCGCACATGATTCCCCACCATCAAGGCGCCGTCGATATGGCCGAAGTCGAAGCGAAGTACGGCAAGGACCCGCAGCTGAAGCGCTTGGCCAAGCGAATCATCGACAGTCAGCGTCGCGAAATTCAGTTCATGAAGAGCTGGCAAGAGAAGCACGGCAACCATTAGCCGCTGACATCGCTCTCGCGGGCACGCTACGCCCGCAACACATCCTCCACGCGCCGGCATCCTATCAAGTTTGACGGGTACGCCGAGTCCCGCCCATTTGTTAAATTAGCCTAATCAAGATAAACATTGCCATAAAAAGCGCTCGTCGGATGATGCCCCGATCGCGTGCCTCGATGGTGGATGTTCCGAATGTCGGCGCTCGCGCCAACATCCCGCAGGTAGCTTCCTGCATCTCTACTTACTTAGGAGTCCGAAATGGAAGACGTATCGCGTTACTTCGAAGCACCCGAGGTGAATCCCATGCCGGTCAAGATGGGCGTTTGGTAATCGGCTTCGGCATAGATAGAGGAGGGGGCAAGCTGCCCCCTTCCATTCGGAGGAACGCATGGAGCTGCTGTCAGGGAAGTCGCTCGTCAAATTCGATCGTCAGTTTCCGATCTACAACTTCTTCTTCCCGAATCAAGGCAAGGAGCGCGCGGCCAGCGCCGCGCCGCAGGTCTGGAGGGACGCCGCGCGGTATGTCCGTTCGCGCGCGCTGTATTTTCATATCCCGTTTTGCGACACGATCTGCAATTTCTGTCCGTTCACGCGAGGACGGTATTCGAGCCGCACCGTCATCGACCAATACTTCGCCGCCCTGCTGGCGGAAATTCGCCTGAAGGCGGACCTGATCGATTTGAAGCAGGCGCCGATATCGGCGATCTTCTTCGGCGGCGGCACGCCTAGCTTGCTCGATCCCGAGCAGATCAGGCAGATCGGGGAACTGATCCACCAGTCGTTCGACCTGTCGCATCTACGCGAATTCTCGTTCGAGGTCGAAGTGAAGAGCCTCACCGCGGAGCGCGCGCAGGCCATGCGAGAGATTGGCGTCACCCACCCGCGGTTCGGTCTGCAAACCTTTTCGCCGAAATGGCGCGAGATGTTCGACTTGACCGCGTCGCTCGATCAAATTCACGCGGCCGCGGCCTTGCTCAAGCAGATGTTTCCTTATCAAACGTTCGATATCTTGTACGGCATGAGCGGGCAGGACGAGGAAGAGATCATGGCCGATCTGCGCGCGGCCGTCGCGCTCGGAACCACGAACGTCGATATTTATCCGATCGACAACATCGTCACGCAAGTCGGTTTGCACGCGAAGCTCGAAGGTGCGGGCGCATCGCCCACTTCGGCGATGCGCAAGTTCGGGATGAACGTGCTGATCGATCAAGCCATGCGCCATGCGGGCTTCATGCCGCACAACGGTCATGGCTACGTGCGCACGAACACGGCGCCCGACGTGGTCAGCGACGCCTACTCGTTCATTTATCATGAGCATGTATACGGCTACCACGATCACGACCTCATGGGTTTCGGCGTCAACGCCATCAGCTCGACGATGGGCCACGTCATGACGCAGACCCACAGCAAGAACGTCTACCGCGAGGCGATCGACGCGGGCCGGATTCCGTGCGAGATCAGCCGGCACGACGCGGCGCTCGACTTCGCCCGGCCGCTTGTGCTGCGTTTGCCCTATCACGGAAGCATCCGGAAAGACCGCGTGCGGTGGGACGCCGTTCACCCGGAAGTACTCGAAAAGCTGGAGCGATTGAAGCAAGAGGCGCTCGTCGCCGAGGACGACACGTCGCTGTCGCTGACGAAGCTCGGGTGGTACTGGTACGTCAATCTCATGTACTTTCTCATGCCGCATGCCGATCAATTGCTGATGAACGCCATGGTGATCGATAAGCTCAAGGATCCGGGGCGCCGGTTTTCCAAGCGGGAGTTGCTGTTCCCGATCGTGCCCGCGCAGGCCGCGTAGGAGCGCCGATGCTTGCGATGCTGCGCAAAGAGCGGCGCCTTTCCGTGCTGCTGACGGGTAATTTGTTGTCGCAAATCGGCGACGGCGTGCACGAGTTCATTTTCATCATCACGGTGCTGAACGTCACGCATGCCAATGTTGCGTTGTCGGGCGCGGTGTACTTCTTTCGCTTCATTCCGTATGTCGTACTCGGTCCGCTCGGCGGGGTGCTGTCCGACCGCTTGCCGCGGCGGGCGCTGATGGTCGGCGCCGATCTGGCGCGTATGGCGATTACGGGCGTGTTCTGCCTCATACTGTCGGCCAGTCGCATCGACGTGGCGGCGCTCGCGCTCATCGGCATGTCGATGACCGCGTTTCGCACGCTGTTTCAGCCCGCGTTTCAAGGCACGATCCCGTCGCTCGTTAGCAAGCATCATTTGCCGGCGGCAAACGGCGCGGCGCAAATGGCGGTGGAGATGGGCGGGCTCGTCGGTCCGGCGCTCGGCGGGACGCTGTTGTATGTCGTCGCCGATCCGGGCCGCGTGCTGGCGATCGATGCGGCCACCTATCTGGTGTCGGCGCTCTGTATTTGGCGCACGCTCGTGGGTGAGCCGCGCCGCGAACCCGAATCGCGGGCGGGCGCCCTCTCGTTGGCCGGACTCTATGGCGAGTTCATGGCCAACGTCAAAGCGGCGGTTACGAAGCGT
Organism: Trinickia sp.; assembly: GCA_035492395.1. Lineage (GTDB taxonomy): Bacteria > Pseudomonadota > Gammaproteobacteria > Burkholderiales > Burkholderiaceae > Trinickia. The sequence continues at coordinate 42,519 of DATJJH010000177.1, forward strand.
GAACTGTTCGTGACTATCGGCTATTCCGCGCTGTGCATCTTGTTCGTGGGCGCCGCGTTGAGGGTGTTGATCCCCACGCTGCTCAAGGGCGCCGGGTATGCCGATAGCGTCATCGGCTATGCGATGAGCGTGCTCGCACTCGGTGCTTTCGTCGGCGCGCTCGTGTGCAGCAGCGTGTCGCGTGATTTCAGCACGCCGAGCTTGATGACGTACTGGCGCATCTACGGTTTCACGCTCGCGCTGTTGCCGCTGTGCGCAGTCAGCGCCTGGACCATGCTCGCGGGGTGCTTCGTGCTGGGCGGCATCGGCGCCTTCGTCGATGTGGTGTTGCCGACCAACATCCAGCGGCTGTCCACCGACGCGAACGTCGGCAAGAATTTCAGTCTGTTTTCCACGCTCGCCAACACGAGCGAAGCGATGTCGGGCGCATTCGCGGGCGTCCTGAGTGCGATCGCACCGGTTGGCATCGGCATTTCGATGATCGGCGTCGCTGTCGTATCGATCGGCTTCGCCGGTACGGCTAAGGTGGCGAGGCGTCATGACTGATATCCCGCATCTCGCCTATGGTCGCCATGTGCTGGTCGACATCTCCGAGACGAACGCCGCGGTGTTGAACGACGGCGAGGCGCTTGTGCAAGCGTTGACTTGCGCCGCCGAGAGCGAAGGCGCGACGGTGCTTGGGACGATCGAGCATGCGTTCAAGCCGAGCGGCGTAACGATCCTGTTGCTGCTGGCGGAGTCGCACGTCTCGCTGCATACGTACCCCGAGCAGGGGCGTGCGTTTTTCGACGCATTCACCTGCGGCGTGCGATGCGAGCCGATGAACATCTTTCGTCGATTCGTCGAGGCGCATCCGGTCGGCGCTTATCGCATCGTCAGCTGCGAGCGCGGGGAGGCGCTGCGTCAATCGCTCGACATCTCGCGCGCGAGCCGCCCGAGGGTATGGACGCCGCTTTCGATTTGCGGGGTCCACGAATAGCCGGCGCTCAGCCGAAGGCAATGGCGAAACCGCCGGCTCGCGGAAAAGACGTCGCCTGGCGCAAAACAGATACCGTGCTCGAGCGCCGCATCGAACAAAGCGCGCGTATCGATCTTGCGGGACAACTCCAGCCAAAGGACGAACCCGCCTTCGGGCCGGCTCGCTTTGGTATCGACGGGAAAGCTCGCTTCCACCGCGCGTGTCATGCGGGCGAGGTTGTCTTGGAAGATGCGCCGCACGCGGCGCAGATGCGTGTCGTACGCGCCCGTGGCCAAGAACTCGGCAAGTGCGCGCTGTGGCAGCACGGCGCTGCACAGGCTGAACGCGAGCTTGCGTTCGATCACGCGCGCCATGTGTCGGCCCCCGGCGATCCAGCCTACGCGATAGCCCGGTGCGATGCTTTTTGAAAACGAGCTGCAATAGAGCGTATTCGCCCCGCCGTCGAGCGCGATGAAGGGCCTCGGTCGTTCCCGGCCGAAATGCAGGTCTCCGTAAGTGTCGTCTTCGATCAGCGGGACGTCGTGCGCTTGCAGCACGTCGAGGAGCGCTCTCTTGTTAGCTTCGGGCATCGTCGAGCCGAGCGGGTTGTTGAAGCTCGAGGAAAGCACGCAGGCCGAGATCGTCTCGGTATCGAGCAGACGCGAAAGCGCGGCCACGTCGATGCCGGCCGTCGGAGAGGTCGGCAGTTCGAACGCCTTGAGTCCCAGCGCTTCGAGCGTATGAAGGAGCCCGAAATAAGTCGGCGATTCAATCGCGACCGCATCGCCGCGTTGCGCCACGGCCGATAGCGCGAGCGCTAGCGCTTCAGTGCAGCCGCAGGTGATCACGATATCGTCGGCCGACAACGCGTGGCCGACGCGCATGGCGCGTTGCGCCAGGGCTTGCCGAAGCGAGCGTTCGCCGCGAGGCGCCGAATAAATATTGGCGTCGCCGCCTTGCGTGCGCGCGAGGCGAGAAAGCGTGCGGTCCAACTTCGCCGCTTGGAGCAATGCCGCATCGGGCACGGCGCAGCCGAGCGGCACGAGCGACGTATTCGACGCGTATTCGAGCAGGTGCGCCACGGCGCCGCTGATCGATACGGTCGAGGGTTTGCTTCTTCCGCGCGAGGCGGACGGCAGCGCGAACGACGTCGCGTGCGCGGCGTTGACATAGAAGCCCGATTGCGGCCGGGCGATCAGAACGCCGCGCTGCTCGAGCAGCCGATAGGCCTGCAGCGCCGTCGACAGGCTGATGCGATGCTGCTCGCACACCGCGCGCAACGACGGAAGGCGCTCGCCCGGCGTCAGCGTGCCTTTCTCGATCATGCCTGTGATCAGATCGGCAAGCTGTTCGTAGCGGTGGGCGGTGGGGCGATCCATGGGGGCGAGCAGGGCGATCGAGAAGGGCCATTATCGGCGCATATGGAGCCATGGGCCAATAAAATTGTTCTGGTTCATTTCGTGAAAAATTGTGGCTGTTATCGCTGAGCGAACGGCGCTACGATGCGTTCCGTTTTCGGCGAATTTTCGTCGAACGGCACAATGGAGCGGGCATGATGAAGCAAAACGCGGAGACCACCCGTCAAGGTGTGGGTGTGGTCGTCAACTTGAGCGAAAAGCTCGGCCTGATCGCGGAGCGCTGGAGCCCACGCGTCGTCGCGCAGATGAACGACTATCAGTTCAAGGTTGTGAAGGTGCAGGGCGACTTCGTTTGGCACAGCCATGCCGATACCGACGAGACGTTCTTCGTCGTGGCCGGTGAAGTGCGCATCGACCTGCGCACCGGGCCTGTGCATTTGCGCGCGGGCGATCTTTACGTCGTGCCGCGTGGCGTCGAGCACAAGCCTTATGCCGAGCATGAAGCCAGCCTGATGTTGATCGAGCCCACCGGCGTGCTCAATACCGGGGACGAGGCGCGCAACGACCGCACCCAGCCGAACGACGTCTGGATATAGAAACGTCTGAATCGCTTGTCACCGCTTATTGCCGTCCTTAAACTCGCGCGTGATTCCAATGCGCCGCCGCAACGAGGCGGCGCCCCACCCCCCCACGCGAGAAGGAGCAGAGCGAGCATGGCCGAATCCTATTTTCCACGCTGGCGCCCGGTGCCCGGCGCCATCGAGGGCCGCGTCGTCGCGCCCGACGAGCGCTTGCCCTGGCCGCAAACGCTCGCCATGGGCATTCAGCACGTCGTCGCCATGTTCGGCTCGACCGTGCTTGCCCCGCTGCTGATGGGCTTCGACCCGAACCTGTGCATTTTCATGTCGGGCATCGGCACGCTGCTGTTCTTCGTGCTGGTCGGCGGCCGCGTGCCGAGCTACCTCGGTTCGAGCTTTTCGTTCATCGGTCTCGTCATCGCCGTCACCGCCTACGCGGGCCACGGCCCGAACGCGAACATCCCCGTCGCGCTCGGCGGCATCATCGCCTGCGGCGTCGTCTATGCGGTCATCGGGCTCATCGTCGGCGCGGTCGGCACGCGATGGATCGAGGCGCTTATGCCGCCCGTCGTCACGGGCTCGATCGTCGCCGTTATCGGCCTGAATCTCGCGCCGATCGCCGTCAAGAGCGTGAGCGGTTCGACGTTCGATTCGTGGATGGCCGTCGTGACCGTGCTAAGCGTCGGCATCGTCGCCGTGTTTACGCGCGGCATGATGCAGCGGCTCTTGATCCTCGTCGGCTTGCTCATCGCGTATGCGATCTATGCCGTCGCCACCAACGGCATGGGGCTCGGCAAGCCGATCGACTTCTCGATCGTCGCTCATGCCGCCTGGTTCGGTTTGCCGCACTTCTCGGCGCCCGTTTTCGATCCGCACGCGATGCTGCTGCTCGCCCCGGTTGCGGTGATCCTCGTTGCCGAGAATCTCGGGCACATCAAGGCCGTCAGCGCCATGACGGGGCAAAACCTCGATCGCTACATCGGTCGCGCTTTCGTCGGCGACGGCCTCGCGACCATCGTCTCGGGTTTCGCGGGCGGCACGGGTGTGACGACCTATGCGGAAAACATCGGCGTGATGGCCGTCACGAAGATCTATTCGACGGTCGTGTTCGTCGTGGCCGCCGTCATCGCGCTCGTGCTCGGTTTCTCGCCGAAATTCGGCGCGCTGATCGAAACGATCCCGGGCCCGGTGCTCGGCGGCGTGTCGATCGTCGTCTTCGGCCTGATCGCCGTGACCGGCGCACGCATTTGGGTGGTCAACAAGGTCGACTTCTCCGATAACCGCAACTTGATCGTCGCGGCCGTCACGCTCGTGATCGGCGCCGGCAACTTCTCGTTGCAGGTCGGCGGCTTCGCGCTCGGCGGCATCGGCACCGCCACGTTCGGGGCGATCTTGCTCTACGCGTTGCTGCGCCGCGAAATGGCGCGCGGCCCCGTGCTCTAAGCGTCACGCTCGCGCTCGTCGCGGGCCCGCGTGCACCGGAACGGTGCGGGCGGGACTCGCCGGCGCGGGTGCGCTGCAAAGGGATCGCGGCAACCGAGGCTCGCGCACGCGCTTGCCTATTAGTCTTCCGGGCTTGACGCCCCGCCCTGCGCGAGCGCGCATGGACCTTGCTTTCGTCACGGCTGCCACTACAGTAAAAAGAACCGAGGGAGCCGTTGATGACGCTGACCGTCTTTCGCTTTCAATGCAGTGTTTGCCGTCCGGGTTGCCCGTCGCGGAGCGTTCGAGACGTTCCCGACGCGCGCCGCGCCCGTGCGCGGAGATCGCCATGGTGACGCCTGTCCATGAACGCGCCGCGGCGCCCGCGCTCGAGTCCGACGCGTCGTCGGGCTTGCAGCGCTATGCGCTGCGCCACCGCGATCTCACGCTCACGAGCGTGTTCCAACCGATCTTCAGCCTGGCGCATTTGCGGGCGGTCGGCTACGAGGGGCTGCTGCGCGCGCATGATGTGTTCGACCGCCCCGTGCCGCCGCTCGACGTCTTCGGCGATGCCGCCCGTCAAGGCGAGCTGCATTATGTCGATCGCCTCGCGCAGTCGCTGCATTTGGAGAACTTCAAGACGTTGCGCGCTGAGCGCGAGTGGCTCTTCCTGAACGTCCATGCGGGCGCGCTGGCCGATTCGTATCACGCGGCGGCATTCGGCGCGCATCTCGATCGCCTCGGCTTGTCGGCACGCCGCATCGTCCTCGAGCTGCAGGCCGTGCAAGCCGAGGATTTCGACAAGCTCGCGGAGGAAGCGCGCCGCTTTCGCGAGCAGGGTTTCTTGATCGCACTCGACGATTTCGGCGCCGGCGATTCGAATCTCGAGCGGATCTGGCAACTCGATCCCGACATCGTGAAGGTCGATCGCATGATGCTCTCGCAGGCGGCGCATCGAACCCAGGCCGCCGCGATTCTACCGGGGTTCGTGGCGATGCTGCACGAGGCGGGCAAACTCGTGCTCATCGAAGGCGTCGAGACCGAGCACGAGGCTCAGCTCGCCTTTTCGTGCGATGCGGATTTCGTCCAGGGCTTCCACTTCGGCCGCCCGAGCCCCGCGTCCGCCGACAGCGTCTACGCGGCCGAGCGCATCGCGGCGCTGGTGGAGCGGCATCGCCAGCAAGACTCGGCGCGCGAGCGCGGGCGCGCGAGCCGGCTTGCGCCTTATCTGCGCGCGTTCGAGCGCGCCGGCGAGCGTCTCGCGCAAGGCGAGCCGCTCGAGGAAGTCTGCTGGAATTTTCTTGCGCTCGATCGCGCCGCGCGGTGTTTCTTGCTCGACGAACAAGGGCGTCAAACGGGGCGCAACGTCGTGCTGCGCGCGGACCGCGCGGGGCAGGAGGCGCGCTTTCTCCCTGTCGCCGATGCGCAGGGCGCCAACTGGATGCGTCGTCCGTACTTCATCGCGGCGATGCAAGCGCCCGAGCGCGTGCATGCGACGAAGCCGTACCTGTCGATCAACGAAGCGCTGCCTTGCATCACGCTGTCGATGTCGGTTCGCGTCGGCGAGCGCGCGTGCGTGCTGTGCGCAGACATCGACTGGATCGGCGAGGACGCTTAGCCCGCCAGAGCGCCACTGTCCGCCCGCTACGAGCGGGTGCGCATCGAACCCTCCCCCTTCGATCATTGCCGTTCGCCGTCGCGCGCGGCTTGATCTGTCGCCGTGCGCGCCTATTATCAGGGGTAGGCGCGACCGGCCGGGCGCGATCGTCGGTTGATCCGCTCGGGCGGTAAGGCGCGCGTATTGCTACCGGCAATACACGCGTGTCCGCGGCCGCCGATCGGTGCTTGCCGCACCGAAGGCCGAGACGCGCTCCCATTGATAACAAGCACAAGGAGCACAGACATGATGGTTCGGCATCGCGCATCGCGCGCATTCGACGGTCTACGGCAAGCGGTGCTCGGCGGCATGAGCGCGCTCGTACTCGCGGCCGCTGCCGCGCCTGGCGCGGCGCTGGCGCAGGAGACGGTCAAGATCGGCGTGCCCGTGCCGCTCTCGGGCAGCTACTCCACGGCCGGCAAGGACATCCTGAACGGGGCGCAGCTCGCGGCAAACGACATCAACGCGCATGGCGGCGTGCTCGGCAAGAAAATCGAACTCGTGCCGCAAGACGACCAGTGCGATGCGGATGCCGCTGCGCAAGCCGCGCAAACGCTTGTCGGCAAAGAAGTCGTGGCCGTGGCGGGCGGCTATTGCTCGAGTTCGGCGCTGCCGGAATTGCGTGTGTTTCACGGCGCGGGCCTCGCCTTCGTGATGGATGCCTCGACGAACCCCGAACTCACCGAGAAAGGTTGGGACAACGCTTTCCGCACGATCGGCCGGGACGACGAGCAGGGGCCGTTCGCGGCCAAGCTCATGAAGGAGGTCTTGCATGCGAAGAAGGTCGCCGTCATCAACGACAACACGACCTATTCCAAGGGGCTGGCCGAAAACACCATCGAAGCGTTGAAGAAGCAAGGGATCGAAGTCGTCTATGACGATGCCGTGACGCCGGGGCAGATCGACTATGCCGATGTCGCCAAGCAGGTGGCCGAAACGAAACCCGACGTGATCTACTACACGGGCTACTATCCCGAGGCGGCTGCGATCGCCATGGACGTTCGCCAGCTGAAGCTGCCGGTCAAGTATCTGATGGGCGGCGACGCCACGACGGACCCCACATTGATCAAAAAGGCGGGCGCCTCCGCCAAGGGCATGATCTGCACGACGGCGCCCTTGCCGCGGTTCCTCACCGGGGCAAAGGCGCGCCGCTTCATCGACGACTACAAGAAGGCGTATGGCGCCTCGCCCGGCCCGTATTCGATCTATGAATACGATGCGGTCATGGTCACCGCCAAGGCGATCGCCGACGCGAAGTCGACGAAGCCGGCCGACATCGTCGCGGCGCTGCATAAGGTTTCGAACTACGCGGGCGCGACGGGCGACATCACATTCAACGACAAGGGCGATCGCGCCAAGGCCGTCTACATGGCGATCATCGCGCAAGGGCAAGAGTTTCGGGCCTACCGGCAACTCGACGCGAACGGCCGTTGGATTTCGCCGAAATAGCGGCCCCTTACTTCGCGACGACGACGGGGATGCCGCGCAGCGAGCCGGCGCCCTTCATTTCGTCGAGGGCATGCTGCACGCCCTCGCTCGTCGCCGCATCGAGCCCGATGCGCGTCGCGAGTTCCCGTTCGCTGCGCTTCACGCTTGCGAGGTTGCGCAGCTTGACGTGCCCATAACCGCGCACGCGGGCGTGAAGGTCGGCCAGCGTGGCGATATCTTCGGCATTGGCCTCGGTCACCAGCGCGAAGGCGCGGCGCATGGTCGTTTCGTAGTCGTCGGCGAGCGCGCGCTCCATGCGTCGTTCGACGGTGCGGCCGAACGGATCGAGCGCCGTGCCGCGCAGGCCGCGCCACTTCGCGAGCATGCCGAGCACCGGCCACAGCCATTGGCCGAACGTGCGCTTGGTGGGCGCCTCGCCCGCCTTGGCCTTCGCGAGCGAGGGCGGAGCGAGATTGAATTTCACGCTGAAGTCTTTGCCGGCCGTCCCTTCGAATTGCGCTTCCAATGTCTCGCGGAACGCGGGATCGGTATAGAGGCGTGCGACTTCGTACTCGTCCTTCACCGCTAGCAGCCGATAGAACGTGGTCGCAACGGCGCGAGCCAGGCGCGCCTGCGGGACGTCTCGTTCGGCTTCCCGCGCCGCACCGACGAGCGCGCGATAGCGCTGCACGTAGCGAGGGCCGCCATAGCTGGCGAGGCGGGCCTCCCGATCGGCAATCAGCGCATCGAGGTCGATCGATTCGACAGATTGCGCACCCGTTGCGTCATGTCCGACGCGCGCGGCATGCCGCTCGGCCCACAGCGCCTCGAGCCCCGCCGGGTCGCCGGCCGCGAGGCGGCCGACGGCGAACGCGAGCTTGTTCATCGGCACGGCGACGTTGTTCAATTCGATCGCCCGCATGAGCGCGGCGTGCGAGACGGGAACGAGGCCCAACTGCCACGCGTAGCCGAGCATGAGGATGTTCGCGCCGATCGTGTCGCCCAGGAACTTGGCGGCCAACGCTTGCGCGTCGCACGCCGACATGAACTCGGCGCCCGCCGCGTGCCGCATCTTGTCGATGAGCGCATCGGCATGCAGGCTCGCGTCGGGATTGCTCACGAACGCCGCATTGGGGATCGCGTGTGTGTTGACGACGATGCGCGTGCGGCCGTGCCGTACCGTCTGCAGGGCGTCGGCGCTGGCGCCGACCACCATGTCGCAGGCGAGCAGAACGTCGGCTTGCTGCGTGTCGATGCGCACCTGGTTCAGCCATTCGTCGCGCGCGGCGAAGCGCACGAACGAGAGCACCGAGCCGCCCTTCTGCGCGAAGCCCATGAAGTCGAGCACGGACGCGCTCTTGCCTTCGAGGTGCGCCGCCATGCTGATGAGCGCGCCGACCGTCACGACGCCGGTGCCGCCCACGCCCGTCACCAAGATGTCGTACGGCGCCGCGTCGAGCTTCGCTTGCGGCGTGGCCAGGGCATCGACGCGGCGCGCCAGCGCCGCTTCGTCGAAGGCCGCGCCGGCCGCCTTTTTCAGCTTGCCGCCTTCGATCGTGACGAAGCTCGGGCAAAAGCCGTTGACGCAGGAGAAGTCCTTGTTGCACGACGATTGATCGATGCGGCGCTTGCGCCCGAGCGGCGTCTCGACGGGTTCGACGGACAGGCAGTTCGACTGCACGCCGCAATCGCCGCAGCCTTCGCATACGGCTTCGTTGATGAAAAGACGTTTGTCCGGATCGGGAAATTCGCCCTTCTTGCGGCGGCGGCGTTTCTCGGCGGCGCAGGTCTGATCGTAGATCAGCACGGTCACGCCCGGCGTTTCACGCAGCTCGCGCTGCACGGCGTCGAGCTCGCGCCGGTGGTGGAACGTCGTGCCCTTCGGAAAGAGACCGTGGTGGCCGCCGTACTTTTCCGGCTCGTCCGATACGACGACGAAGCGCGACACGCCTTCGGCCTCGACTTGCCGGGCGATCTGCGGCACGGAGATGCTGCCGTCGACCGGCTGACCGCCCGTCATCGCGACGGCATCGTTATAGAGAATCTTGTAGGTGATGTTCGTCTTGGCGGCCACGGCTTGCCGGATTGCAAGAATGCCCGAATGGAAGTACGTGCCGTCGCCGAGGTTCTGAAACACGTGGGGCGTTTTCGTGAACATCGAATGCGCAGCCCAGTCGACCCCTTCGCCGCCCATCTGGATGAGCCCGGTCGTGCCGCGGTCCATCCACGAGGCCATGAAGTGGCAGCCGATGCCCGCGTGCGCGATGGAGCCCTCGGGCACCTTCGTGGACGTATTGTGCGGGCAGCCCGAGCAGAAGTACGGCGTGCGGCGCACGGCGTCGGCCGCGTTGGACAAGATGTTCGGCGCGACGAGATCGACGACCCGTTCGCGGCGATCGAGCGCGCGTTTGTGCCGCGCGAGCCACTCGGCGAAGACGGGCAGCACGCGCGAGGGGCGCAACTCGCCCAGCGAGGAAAGCAGCGGCGCGCCGCTCGCATCGTGCTTGCCGATGACGACGGGGCGTTCGCCCGCCGGCCGGTTGAAGAGATGGTCCTTGATCTGCTGCTCGATGACGGGCCCTTTCTCCTCGATGACGAGCACTTCCGTGAGGCCTTGGACGAACGTATCGATGCGCGTCATTTCGAGCGGAAACGAAAGCCCGACCTTGTAGATGCGCACGCCGGCCGCGTCGAGATCGGCGAGCGTCAGGTCGAGTCGGCGCAGCGCCTCCATGAGGTCGAGATGCGCCTTGCCGCACGTGACGATGCCGACATCCGCTTTCGCGCTCGTGGCAATCCACTTGTCGATGCTGTTCGCGCGGGCGAACATGCGCACCGCGTCGAGCTTTGCCTCGAGCCGCGCCTCGATCGTGAGGCTCGGTAGATCGGGCCAGCGATTGTGCAGACCGCCGTCCGGAGCGGCGAAGCCTTCGGGCGCGGGCCAGTGAGTCGTCAGCGCGTCGAGATCGACGGTCGAGCCCGATTCGACGGTCTCCGAAATCGCCTTGAAGCCCACCCAGGCGCCCGAGAAGCGCGACAGCGCGAAGCCGTAGGGGCCGAATTCGAGCATGTCGGCGATATGCGAGGGGTTCACGATCGGCATGTGCCAGGCCATCATCGCGAAGTCGCTTTGATGGGGCATCGACGACGAGACGCAGCCATGATCGTCGCCGGCCACGACAAGCACGCCGCCGTGAGGCGAGGAGCCGTACGCGTTGCCGTGCTTGAGCGCATCGCCCGCGCGGTCGACGCCGGGCCCCTTGCCGTACCACATGGCGAAGACGCCGTCGACCGTACGTTCGGTGTCGGCCTCCACCCGCTGGGTGCCGAGCACGGCCGTACCGCCGAGCTCCTCGTTGATGGCGGGCAGAAAGCGCACGTCGCTCGCGGCGAGCAGTTTCTTGGCTTTCCACATCTGCTGATCGACCATGCCGAGCGGCGAACCGCGATAGCCGCTGACGAAGCCGGCCGTGTTCCAGCCGATCGCGCGGTCCAGTTCGCGCTGCGTCAGCATGATGCGAACGAGCGCCTGCGTGCCGGTGAGGAAGATGCGGCCGCGCGTGGCGGTCAGGTTGTCGGTGAGGCGGTACTCGGATAGAGCAGGCGTGCCGTCGATCGGCAAGCGGGCAGTCATGTCGATGTCTCCTTCGATCCCTTTTGCCCGCTCAAGGCGTCTGATCCGCGCAGCGCGGGCGACGCCCATCGGACGCGGGGCGGTGAAGGCTCTATTCTTTAGCGGAAAAAGGGGAGGAATTTTGCTATCTCGCCTACGAAGTGTCGCAGGCTTGGCAATTCACACCCAGAGAACGCGGGATCGGAGAGGATTTTTTCGGTGAAGCTTAGTCGGCCTCGTTCAACGGCACGACGAGGTCGAATTTCTGGTAGTCGATGTGCGTGACGCCTTCCTCGTCATCGTGCAGCAGATCGGCGAAGCGGTGCTGCCAGCGTATCTCGTCGTGCGCCCAGCTGTAGCGGCCGTACATCGTCTGCGTCGTCGTCTCGTCGGCGCCCTCGATCGCCAGCATCAGCGAGGCTTCGCAGGCGGCGAGGCTTTCGGCCGTTTCCCCGTAGAGCGGGCTCGTTTCGTCGATGATGTGCATGACGTTCCAGCCCAAGAGAAAAATCGGGTGCTGCTCGCGTACGAGCTTCAGGTCGTGGATGCGCCAGAGTGAATAGCCTTCAGGCTTCGTCTCGTGCCGCATCAGGCGCAGTCGCGCCTTGGCCTCGACGATGAAATTCTGGCGCGCGTTCGCCGCGCGCAGCATCAGCGTGGGCTGGCCGTCCAGGGGGCGCACGACGGCGTAGCGCGAGAAGATGATGCGCGCGCGCGGACGGGAAAAGCGCACGAAGATGAGACCGGTCGCCAACGCAATGCTCGACATGCCGGTGAAAATCTCGAGCGTCGCGATCGCGTGCGCGTAGACCGTCTGCGGATGCATATCGCCGTAGCCGACCGTGGCGAGCGTCTCCACGCTGAAGAAAAACGCGCCCAGAAAGCCGCCGGGCGCTAGGTTGGCGATTGGAGCGTGACCGCAAGAATAGAGTGCGGCGAACGCGGCGTTCAGCAGCACGAAAAATCCCGCGAGCGAGGCGAAGAACACGGGCCAGGTGGCCGTCAGCGCGCGATGGTAGAGATCGAGCCCGAGCCCCCTGCGACCGGACATGCCGTGCGTGACGACGCTGCCCGACCCCGTGCGAAGAACGCGGCCGCCCGCCGCCCGGCGCTTGGGGGCGATGCGCGCATTGGGCGAGCGCGGCACCCGCGCACGCGCGTCGCCGGACGAACGGGGAGCCGCGCGTGCGGGGGACGATGTTTCGTTTTGCCTATCGTTTTGCCTATCGATTGCCATGCGGCGGCCCGTCGTCATGAACGGGCGCAGCGTAGCACGCGGCGCGGGGGCGCGCGACTACGGGAACGCCCGGGGCTTGGGGACGCCCGCGCCGCGCTCGATGTCGGCCTCGGCCTGCCGGCGCGCCGTTTCGATCGCGTCGGTGACGTCCGCGTAGCCCGCGTCGCCGCCGATCGTCGTCCATCGTTGCACGGGTTTGTCCTGCTGTCGTATTTCGTACTCGGCGTCCCAGCGCGAGCCTTCGAGCTCGATGGGGCGCACGTGGATCGAATAGACGCCGTACGAGTAGAGTTCTTCAGCCATCTTGAACCTCCCTCCGCCCTGATGAGGCGAATACGAGCAAGGGGCGTGCGCCGATGCGGGGGCGGCTGACGCTAGCGCCGGCGCTTACCCGCGGCTTCACGTCTTCTACAGTTCGAGTTCACCGAGGATTTGGTGCGCGAGCGCCTTCGCTTCTTCGAGCGCCTCGAAGGCGGTGGCGCTCGTGCCCTTCACCTCGTACGCCGTCGTCTCGGCCTCGGTTGCGTCGTCGCGCGAGAGGTGGACGACGCCTTGGAACCGGCCGTCGTCGAGTTGCTGCACGCCGGCCGTGGCCGTGTAGATTCCTTTCGTGTAGGTGACGTCTTCCATGATGACGCTCCTTTCCGGACGCATGAATCCATCCTAGCACGCGGCGCGCGGCCTCACCGGCCGGCGCCCGCCCGCGCCCGTCGTCGTCGGCCTCGGGGCGAGGCCGGCTACGTGAGCAGTGCGACCACCTCGTCGAGTGTCGGCGAATGCGCGCCCGCGTGGCGGCACGCCGCGGCGCCCGCGGCGAGGGCGAACGCCAGGTGATCGCGCCAGCCGCGCTCGGCGCGCTGCATGAGGCTGAAGAGCAAACCGCCGATCGACGCATCGCCCGCGCCGACCGTATCGACCACTTCGACACGCGGCGGCATGGCCGCGATGGTCTCGCCCGGCGCGATCAACGTGGCCGCGCCCGCGCCGCGCGTGACGAGCACGGTGGCCTCGGGGTTCATGGCGCGCAGCGTCTCGAGCGCGGTGTCTTCGTCCGTGCCGAACAGGCAGCGCAGATCCTCATCGGAGACCTTGATCAGATGAGCGAGCGAGGCCATGGTCTCGAGCATCAGCCGATAGCCGTGCGCCATCAGATTCCGATAGTTCGGGTCGAAGCTGATGCGTACGCCGTGCGCGCGCAGATCGGCGGCGAGCGTCGCGAGCGTGGCCGACAGCGGCGCGCGGGCGAGGCTGATCCCGCCGAAATGCGCCCAGCGAGCCTCGCCCATCCACCCCTCGGGCAGCGATTCCGGATCGAATGCGAGATCGGCGCTTGCTTCGCCGATGAAGAAATAGGCGGGCGGCTGCGTCTCGTGGACGATCGCGAGCAGGGGCGGGCGTTCGACGCGTTGAAGGAAACGCCGATCGAGCCCGGCCGCTTCGCTCGCGCGCCAAAGCTCATCGGAAAAACAGTCGGAACCGATCGCGCCGGCGAAGGCGGTCGGCACGCCCAGGCGCGCCACCGCTCGAGCGACGTTCCAGCCCGCTCCGCCGGGGTGCGCGGTCCAGTTCGGGCCGCCCGCGCGGACGAGATCGGTGAGGATGTCGCCTGCGCTGACGAACAGCGGGAAGGCGGCGCGCTCGCCGTGGGTGACGGTAGCCGCCGTACTCGTAGCTTCTGGGGTGTGCATGGATCGTCCGTTCAATCGCGGCGTGCGGCGGCGCCGCTGCCGTTTCCATTTCCGCTTCCGTTGCCGTGGACGCGTTGCAGCGGGGAGGGCATCTCGGCCACGCCGGCGCTCGCGTCGCCATTGCGTTCGACGAGCGCGTTCAACACCTCGTAGCAGGCGCCCATCGTGTGATAGTCAGTCTTGCCGGCCGGGCTCTTTTCATCGCTGTATTTGCGGTTGTCGCACGTGAGAATGCGATACCAGGCGCCGTGGCGATGATCGACGAAATGCGTCCAGCTGTAGCTCCAGATCTCGTCGTACCAGTCCCAGAACCGTTCGCTGCCGGTGCGGTGCGCGAGCAGGGCGGCCGCCGCGAGGGTTTCGGCCTGCACCCAAAAGTATTTATCGTGGTCGCAGATCTTGCCGTCCGGACCGAAGCCGTAGCACAGGCCGCCGTGCTCGTCGTCCCAGGCGTGCGTGAGCGCGGCGTCGAACAATTCGACCGCGCGCGGCACGAGCCAGGGCAGCGGGCGATGGCGCTCGAGAATCAACAGCAGCTTGGCCCATTCGGTCTGATGCCCCGGCTGAAAGCCCCACGGCCGAAAGATGTTCGAGCTGTCTTCCTCGTTGTAGTGCCAATCGACCGACCAATCCGCATGGAAATGCTCCCACACGAGCCCATGCGACAGCTTCGCTTGGCGTTCGGTGATGTGGGTCGCCACGCGCTCGGCGCGATCCAGATACACGAGGTGGCCCGTCGCCTCGTAGGCCGCGAGCAACGCCTCCGTAGTGTGCATGTTCGCGTTTTGGCCGCGGTAGGTGGACACGTGCCAGTCGGGCGTCGCTTCGTCGGCGTACAGGCCCGCCGCCGGGTCCCAAAAGCGGCGCTCCATCAGTTCGAACGTTTCGGCGATCTGCAGCCGCGCTTCCTCGATGCCGGCCATGGCGGCGTGCGCTTGCGCGAGCAGCACGAACGCGAGGCCGTAACAGTGACGGGTGCCGTCGATCGTGCGCTTTTCGCGGTTGCGCCACTCGATCTCCCAGTCGTATCCGCGGTGGACCGGATCCCAATGCGCGTCGCGCAGAAAGGCGAGACCGTGGCGCGCATAGTCGAGGTAAAGCGGATCGCGAAAATGCCGATACGCCATCGCGTAGTTGAAAACGAAGCGGCAACTGCTCACAAGGTGACGCGAGCTGCGGTCGTAGACGGCGCCGTCGTCCTTGAAGTAGTGAAAGAAGCCGCCCGACGGGTCGTGCACCGTCGGCCCATAGAAGGCCAGCGTGTCGGCCACGTGTTCGAGCAGGAACGCGCGATCGCGGAAATCGTCGACGGGCGGCACCATCGTGTTCGTATGGACGGCGCCGGGCGGCGGTTTGACGCTTCGATTGGCGTTGGGAAGCTTCGTCATGATGTCGTTTCCGATTCAATGCCGGCTGCGCCAAGCGCGTGCTGCGCGCTGGCGCCGCCAAGCGTACTGGCCCGCGCGACGAGCCGCACGGGCTGGCGCACCGTGAGTTCGCCAGGCGCGTCTTCGAGCAGCAATTGAACGCCGCGTGCGCCGAGCGCTTCCATGTCGGTCGCGATCGTCGTCAGCGCGGGGGTGGCGTGCGACGCGGCGGGGATGTCGTCGAAGCCCACGAACGCAATGTCCTCGGGCACGCGCAAGCCGCGCGCGAGGGCAACCCGCATCGCGGCCAGCGCCGCAACGTCGTTATAGGCGAAAACGGCGTCCGGCGTCCGGTCGGGGCCGTGCGTGTCGAGCAGGCGATGCATCGCCAGGGCGGCGCCTTCATCGGGCGGCAAGTGGGCGTCGATCGACGTTTCGAGCGACGGATCGAACAGCAGCCCCGCCTCGAAGAACGCGCGCCGATAGCCGAGCGCGCGCTGGGCGATGCTGTAGTGAGCGAGCGAGCCGCCGATGAACGCGATGCGTTTGCGGCCGAGCGAGAACAGATGCCGCATCGCGAGCGCGGCCCCCGCGGCGTTGTCCAGATTCACCGAGCGCATGTTCGGCGCGAACAGGTCGATCAGCACCAGTGGGCGCTGCATCGCGGCGACGGCCGCGAGCGTCTCGGGTTCGACGAAGCCCGCCACGGCGATCGCATCGGGCGCGTGCAGGCGCAACTGCTCGGCGATGTCTTCGGTCGGGCCCGCCGTCAGCAGCGAAGGCACGATGCCATGCGCGCGGCATGCGTCCTCCACGCCGTGCAGGACGTGCGAAAAAAACGGACTTGCGCCGAAATTGTTGTGCTGGCGGTGCAGCAAAAACGTCAGACGTCGGATGCGCGGGCGCAACTGCGCCGCGTCGTAGCCGAGCCGCCGCGCCGTTTCGACGACGCGCAGGCGCGTGGCTTCGGACAGCCCCGGCTGGTTTTTCAGCGCGCGCGACACCGTGCCGATCGACACGTTCGCCGCTCGGGCGATGTCGCGAATCGTAGTGGCCATCGCAGCTCGTCTAGTGGGTCGGGATGCCGCAAATTGTATAGTAAAAAACGCCATACAATCGCTAAACGAACTAGATGATTGCCCTTATTCGCTTATCCAGCAATGATTTCAGAACATTTTACTGTTTAGTAAAAATTACTAAACGTGTTCGTGGGCGCGCATCAGCGCGGCGCCTTCGTCGAGATCGATGACGAACAGGCCGCTCGGGTCTTGTTTCGCGCGATGCTTGGCGAGCGCCGCGACGGAGGCGATGTCCTCGCTGCCGTAGCGCGTGCCGCCGTCTAGGCCGGGCTGAACGCGCACCGCCCCGATCGCCATCGTCACGAAGCTGAAGAACGTCGGGTTGCCGCGCCGGTCCTCGCCGTGGATGCCGCCGGCCGCGCGGTCTTCATCGGCGTAAAAGTGCAGCGCGCCCGTGTTGAACGCGTCGATCGCGCGCGCGACGCGCTCGCGCCAGTCGTCGCTCTGAAACAAGATGAGGAAATCGTCGCCGCCCACGTGCCCGAGAAAGTCGCGGGTCGGATCGCATACGTCGGCAAGCACGGCGGCCGCGAACTTGAGCACTTCGTCGCCCTGCCAGTAGCCGTAGCGATCGTTGAACGGCTTGAAGTGGTTCAGATCGACGTAGCAGGCCTGGAACTCGGCGCGGTGTCCGATGAGCCGGGCGATGTGCGAGCTGATCGGGATGTTGCCGGGCAGGAACGTGAGCGGGTTGGCGTAGCGGGCCGCCTCGATGCGCACTTCCGTCACGGCGCGCACGAGGCTTTCACCGGTGCCCAGGCCGACATAGCGCCCCTCGTCGGTGATGACGAAGCCGTCGGCGAGGTAGCGCTGATCGTCGCTGGCGAGCAGCTTGGCCATCTGCTCCACGGTCATCGATTTTTCGATGATGACGGGCGAGGCGTTCGCGAACAGCACGCAAGGGCGCTTGCCGAAGAGTTCGCGGTGGTAGGGCAGCGCGTAGCGGTCCATGAAGCTGCGCCGGTTGATCAGCGCGACCGGAAGGTCGTCTTCGACCACGGCCACCGCGTGCAGCGTCGGCAACCGGTTGAACAGATCGAGCACGTCGTTGTTCGATGCGCTTTTGGGTAGCGCGGGCGCGGCCACGACCATCTTCGCGGCCGCCATGCCGCCCGACGGCGAAGCGGCCACGGGGGTGCGCGTTGCGCCGGGGAAGACGGCGATGTGCCCCGCGCCGAGCGCCTCGTGCGCAGCGGGCTCGAGCTTGCGCGGGATGCGCGCTTCGGGGCGGCCGAAGAAAAAGCCCTGGCCGAGCGCGATGCCCATGTCGCGCACGACGATGAGATCGGCCGCGTTTTCGATGCCCTCGGCAACGAGCCGCGCGCCGCTCGCGCCCGCGAAATGCTGCATGGCGCGCACGGCCTCGAATTTCAGCGGATCGTTCGCGATGTCGTCGATGAAGAACCGGTCGATCTTGACGACATCGGGTTGCAGCCGCACCCACAGGTTCATGCTCGCGTTCGCGGTGCCGTAATCGTCGAGCGCGAACTGAATCCCCGTTTCGCGCAGCTCGGCCACGGCGGGGGCGAAGGTGCGCACATCGGCGATCTCGCCTTGCTCGGTCAACTCGAGGACGAGGCGCTCGACATTCAGACCGTGCCGCTGCAGCCAGTCGATCGTGCGTTCGCGCGTCTGCCCGAGGGCCACCAGCGCGTCGGCGCTGAAGTTCAGGAACAGCTTGCCTTCGCACCGCAGGCTCATGAACGCCGCCACGCACGTGCGCGCGGCGGCATGCTCCAACGCGACCGACTGCCCCTCGCGCGCGGCTTGCGCGAACAAGGCGCCCGGGGATTCGAGCGGCGAACCGGCCGGCCCACGGATGAGCCCTTCGTATCCGAGGATGGCGCCACCGTCGAAATCGACGATGGGCTGAAAGACGGCGGTCAGCGCCCGCCGGGCGATCAGCTCGGCGACGTTGGACTCGCCGGGCGGCGATGACGGGCTTAGTGACATGACGGGACAACAAGCCGGAATGATTGGATAGTCGGCTTATCGACCGCGAGCATTAAGAGTTGAATGAATCTTTCATGACGTGACGCACCAGATCGGTGCGCCCGTGGGTCTAATCCGCGATCGGCTCGCGACCGGGCTGCGCGAGCGCATCGTTCGCCGCGTCCACGGTGCTGTGACCGCGAACGAGATCGGCCATGCCGATCGTCCCGGCTTCCCTGAGCGACACGGCATCGTGCACCGGCTCGGCGATGACGACGCGGTTGCGCCCACTGCCCTTGGCATCGAGCAGCGCGGTGTCGGCCCGGCGGATCACGCGCTCGATCGGCTCGCCGCGCGCGTGCTGAGCAACGCCGACGCTGATGGTCAGCCGCACTTCCAGCTGGCGGGCGTCTTCGATTCGCTTGCGCAGGCGTTCGGCCACGCGCGCGGCGTCGTGCTGATCGGCGCCCGGCAGCAACACGACGAATTCTTCCCCTCCGAAGCGGCCCGCCACGTCGGTGGGCCGCATGCAGTCTTGGATCTGCCGCGCGATGAACTGCAGCGCGCGGTCACCCGCATCGTGACCGAACCGGTCGTTGACCGCCTTGAAGTGATCGGCGTCGATGTAGAGCACCGAAAACGATTGGCCCACGCGCTCCGCACGCAGCAAAATGCGGCGGCCCAGTTCGAACACGCGGCGCCGGCGCGGCAATTGGGTGAGCTCGTCGATGTCGGCGAACGCGCGCAATTGCCGCTCTAGCCGAAAGCTCTTCTTTTGCGAGCGCAAGGCGAACAGATTCGTGACGAGGCTCGTCGAGATGGCGATGAACATCGACAGGACCACGCCGAATTGCTCCACGGCCGGCGGTTTGCTGATCGCGACGAGCGCGAGCGGCCCGGCGATGGCGAGCGCGGCGGCGGCCGGGAAATCCCAGCCGCGCAGCAGCACGGGGCTGAACGTGAGCGGGATCAGCACGAAGGCGGGCAGAACGATCAGCATGCCGTCGCCCCACTGCAGCGCGTGCAGCACGATGCCGGCCTCGAGCGAGGCGATGAAGGCGAGCGCGGCCAGGCTCGCGCGCAAGCCGCTGCCTTTCATCCACGCGACGGTGAGCGCGGCCGCCATCGGCAATGCGGGCAGCGCACTCATGAACGCGGCCGGCGCCATACGCTGCTTGTCGAGCCACGAGTCGCCGACCACGAGCACGATGTACCCCACGAGGGCCGTCGCGAGCTGCGCGCACAGGAACGACCACAGGCGATGCGCCGCGTAGTCCTCGAACGATTGATTGTCTTCCGGCGCCTCGATCGTCTTGGCGCGCCGCTCCCGAATGCGCCGCACGCGGCGCAACGACACCCCGTGGCGTACGTCGTCGGATCGATCCTCGCTGGTCATTTATATTCTCGCTTGGACGTGCAATTTCAGCATTCACGGAAGAAGCGTATCGGCGCCCTCGTTTCGTGCGCCATTCTAATAGCGCTAAAAGTCGAAAGCGATGATTTTAAGAAGATTTATGAGAGTTGGATGGATGTCCGCCTCCGTCAGCCCTTCCAGCCCTCGCCCGATGGGCTTCGAGACATCTCGAAGCCCTTAGTCGCGCAACCCGGACGAGACAATTGCGCCAGGCGTGATTCTCGCTATTTCGTAACTGCGACACGCTCAACAACTGCAAACGTTTGCTGTCGTCTTTCGGATTTTCGCGCCGCAAAATGCTTCGCCGCTAATCGGCTTTTTCTATTCAGCCGATTTTGGGTGCGACGCAATATCGCGTTGCGCGGTGCAATAGCCAGGCGGCTCAACGGGCACGCGCGCGGGCCCGCTCCGAAGGTTCGTGGTGCGAATTGCGTGCGGCCCATCGTTGAGCGAGCGCCGCGCAGACCATCAACTGCATTTGATGGAACAGCATGAGCGGCAGGACGACCGCGCCGACGGCCTGCGAGGCGAAGATCACTTTGGCCATAGGGATGCCCGACGCGAGGCTCTTCTTCGACCCGCAGAAGACGATGGTGATGCGATCCTCGCGGTTGAAGCCGAGCCGCTTGCTTACGATCGACGTGATCGCCAGAGCGGCGGCCAGCAGCACCGCGTTGACGACGAACAGCCCGGCCAGCGCGCCGAGCGAAAGATGGCGCCAGAGTCCCTCGTTGACCGCTTCGCTGAACGCCGTATAGACGACGAGCAGGATCGAGCCCTGATCGACGAAGCGCAGAACGCGGCGATTGCCTTCGATCCACGGTCCGATCAGAGGCCGGAGCAATTGACCCGCCACGAACGGCACAAGCAATTGCATGACGATGGCGCCGACGGTGTGCCAGCCGGAACGCGATGCGCCGACTTGGTTCGTGATGACGAGGCTCACGAGGGCGGGCGTGACGAAGATCCCGATCAGGCTCGATGCCGACGCGCTGCAGACGGCGGCCGGCACGTTGCCGCGCGCGATCGATGTGAATGCAATCGAGGATTGAACGGTCGAGGGCAGCGTGCAGAGAAACAAGATGCCCACGTACAGCGCCGGCGTCACGAGCGGGCCGACGAGCGGCTTAAGCAGGAGTCCGAGCAGCGGAAACATGATGAACGTGCATAGGAGCACGAGCACATGCAGGCGCCAGTGCGTCGCGCCGGCGACGACGGCTTCGCGCGAGAGCTTTGCGCCGTGCAGGAAAAACAGCAGGCCGACGGCAAGGTTAGTGAGCCAGTTCACGGCGACCGCCGTTTCGCCGCGGCAAGGCAAGAGGCTCGCGAAAACCACGGTGCCCACGAGGGCGAGCGTGAAATTGTCGGGAACCAGATAGGAGAGACGACGCATAAACCACTTCTCTTGACGAAAAAAAGCGAACGCGCAAAAAACGCGCAAGGCGAGAGAGAAAATTAGGGGCAGAGGCAGGCGAAACGATGAACCCGTTCGTCGCACGAATGCTGCCGCTGCAGGCAAAACCGTTACGGTAACACCAGGTTACAACGGCGGCGCTCACCTAACACTTTTTGCCTCGACACCTTGACGGGCGGCCCATAAATTACCCTTCAAGATCCCTCGGAGCACCGATTTATCTGACGATCGCTCGGTAAAGAAGGCGCCTCTCGCGCCGCTCTCGCGCGCGCATCCGAGCGGACGGCAGGCGAGTGCATCGATCATGGCGGATTCGGCTTTTCACATCGTTGGACGTTGGGCGGCGGCGGCGCTTTGCGCGGTCGCCGTTTCGCTCGTCCATGCGAAGCCGCCGCATGCCCCCCGCGCGGGATTCGCCGCGCCGGGCGCGGGCCCTGGCTGGCGAGCGCCGAGCCGAGGGCAGAGTGCGTTCGTGATGTCGACCAATCCTTATCGACGCGGTTCGCTCCCGCGCGCGGCGCCCGCCCCGGCGTTCGGCGCGCCGCCGACGCCGTTCCGGCCGGTGAGCGAGGAGGCCCGCACGCTTGCCCGCGAGGGCGGCGCGGCCTATTTGCGCGCCGGCTCGATCCGCGCCGATATCGCGCGCTACAACGAAGAGCGCGGCGCGCCTCGTCCGCCCCGCCCGCCGAACGGCGGCGCCCGTTCCCCCGAGCCTGCGCCTGTCTACCGCAACTAGCGAGCGCATTCATACGCGCGTTTAACCGCTTCGACTTCAACTGGCCCTTGGTCGCACCGCCGGGGTAGTTCCTTCCGCTTTCCTCTTCCCATCCCGCCGGCTTAAGCGTTTCCATCGCATTTCGACTTCGGTCCCCTTCTTCATCGGTTGTCCGCGAACGCGTGATGCAAATACGCCACACTTTTGCACTCGAAACCGCGGTCATGCGGCCTCGGAAAGAATACTTCGGACGAAATCATTTTGTCGTCCCGCGCCCGTGCGTCACTATTTCTTCCTATCCGATGGGACGGGGCTGCGAGCGAGTGGGGCCGCGGGTTTGCGGCCGCCCGGCGTGCACGGCGCGAGTGCATCAGCGGCCTTTCCCGCACCGCCTGCGAGCGATCGCGCCCCAGCCAGAAGCGTGCTTAAGCGAACCGCTATACCGGCAATAACCGAACGTATTTTTGTCCGGAAAAATGGTCCGTAACGATGAGATCCGCCCACGAACGACGTCAGCGATCCACGGCTCCCCAGAAACGGTTCGCGCGCCCCACTTTTTTGGACAAACGACAGGAGATCACATGAAAGCCACCGTCAGCCGCGCGCTGAAAACCACGCTTCGCACGACTGCCGCCGCGGCCGTCGCCGCCGCTTGCGCCAGCGCGAACGCCCAATCGAGCGTGCAGCTCTACGGCCAAGTCGACACATGGGCGGGCATGCAGCAGTTCCCGGGCGGCAAGCGCGCATGGGTGGAAGGCGGCGGCGGGATGTCGACGTCGTACTGGGGGATGAAGGGCCTTGAGGATCTCGGCAACGGCTATAAGGCCGTCTTCACGTTGGAAGACTTCTTCCTGCCGCAAAACGGCAACTACGGCCGTTTCTCGGGCGACACGTTCTTCGCCCGCAACGCGTACGTGGGCATCGAATCGCCGTACGGCACGGTCACGGCCGGCCGCTTGACCACGCACTTGTTCGTGTCGACGATTCTGTTCAATCCGTTCATCGATTCGTACACGTTCTCGCCGATGGTCTACCACGTGTTCCTGGGCAACACGGCGGTGCCGTCGGGCGCGACGTACGCGACCGATACGGGCGTCGTCGGCGATTCGGGCTGGAACAACGCGATTCAGTATTCCACGCCGAACTACAACGGCCTGTCGGGCAGCATCATGTACGGCCTCGGCAATCAAGCGGGCAACAACCGCTCGAAGAAGTGGAGCGCGCAGTTCCTCTATTTCCATGGGCCGTTCGCCGCGACGGGCGTCTACCAATACGTGAACTTCAACAATGCGCCGAACGACCTCGGCCAGGTCACGCCGTTCGGCACGATCGTGCCGTTCAAGAGCCAGAGCGTCGCTCAGCTCGGCGCCAGCTACGATTTGAAGGTCGTGAAGTTCTACGGTCAGTACATGTATACGAAGAACGACGGCGTGACGAGCGGCGGCTGGCACGTCAACACGGAGCAAGGCGGCGTGACCGCGCCCGTCGGGCCCGGCACCGCGATGGCCTCGTACGCCTACTCGCGCGACAGCGGCGGCTTGAATCAAACGCGCCGGACTTGGGCGCTCGGCTACGACTATCCGCTGTCGAAGCGCACGGATCTGTACGCGGCCTACATGAACGACCAAATCAGCGGCCTGTCGACGGGCCAGACGGTCGGCGCCGGTATCCGCGCGAAGTTCTAGCCCCCGGGCTGCCCCGCGCAAGCCATCCCGCGCGTTGCCTATACTGCGAAGATCAGATCCGCAGCCGGCCAGCGCGAGCGAGGGGCAGCCATGACCGATCTTTCGACGCCGCAACGTCTCGGCCCGACCCGGCCGGCGCCGGCTTTGCGTTTGCGTTTCGTCACGGCCGCCGCGCTGTTCGACGGACACGACGCCGCGATCAACATCATCCGGCGCATTTTGCAGGCGAGCGGCGTGGAGGTCGTACATCTCGGCCATAACCGGTCCGTCGCCGAAGTCGCGCGGGCCGCGCTCGACGAGGATGCCGACGGCGTAGCCGTGTCGAGCTATCAAGGCGGGCACGTCGAGTACTTCAAGTACCTCGTCGACGCGCTGCGCGAGGGCGGCGGCGAGCGCACGCTCGTCTTCGGCGGCGGCGGCGGCGTCATCGTCGCCGACGAGATCGACGAACTCCAGCGCTACGGCGTCGAGCGGATCTATTCCCCGCATGAAGGCCAGCGGCTTGGCCTGCAGGGCATGATCGACGACATGATCGCGCGCTGCGCGAAGGCCGCGGCGCGCGAGGCTTCGTCCCCGCAAGCCAGTGCGGCGCAGCAGTTGGCTGCCCTGCCGGGCAACGGGGCTCGAACGTGGCGGCCGCTGGCCGCGTTGATCAGTGCGCTCGAAAGCGGTCGCGTCGATGCGAACACGCTGGCCTTGCTCGGCGAACGCGCTCGAGCGGCCAACGCGATTCCCGTGCTCGGCGTGACCGGTACCGGCGGCGCGGGTAAATCGTCGTTGACCGACGAACTCGTGCGGCGCTTTCGCCTCGATTACGGCGATGCGCTGTCGATCGCGGTCCTGGCCGTCGATCCGTCGCGGCGCAAGTCAGGCGGCGCGCTCCTCGGCGACCGCATTCGGATGAACGCGATCGGCGATTGGGGCGGCGGCCCACGCGTGTTCATGCGCTCGCTCGCGACGCGCGGCGCGGCGACGGAGCTGCCCGAGGTCATCCCCGATGCCATCGCGGCGTGCAAGGCGGCCGGCTTTCACCTCATCGTCGTCGAGACATCGGGCATCGGTCAGGGCGATGCGGCGATCGCCCAGGTGGCCGACCGCTCGCTCTACGTGATGACGCCGGAGTTCGGCGCGGCAAGCCAGCTCGAGAAGATCGACATGCTCGACTTCGCCGATTTCGTCGCGATCAACAAGTTCGATCGCAGCGGCGCGCTCGATGCGCTGCGCGACGTCGCCAAGCAGATGCAGCGCAACCGCGGCGCGTTCGGCGAGGCGCCGGAGCGCATGCCCGTCATCGGCACGATCGCCTCGCGTTTCAACGACGAGGGCGTCACTGCGCTTTATCAGCGAATCGTGGAAGCGCTGCGCGAGCAAGGGCTGCGCGCGCCCGAAGGCGGCCCTCGTTTGCCGCGCGTCACGGCGCGTCATTCGCGAGAAGGCAGCGCGATCGTGCCCGCAGCGCGCATCCGATACCTCTCCGAAATCGCCGATGCGGTTCGCGCTTATCGCGACAGGGCGCACGAGCAAGCGCAGAGCGCCCGAGAGCGGTGGCAGTTGAGCGAAGCGAAACGGATGGCGCTGCAGGCGGGCGCCGCGGCTGCCGATACGCTCACGGGCCGGCTCGATGCGCTCATCGCCGAGCGCGAAGCGCGGCTAGGCGCACGCGAACGGGAGATGCTCGACGCGTGGCCGCGGACGGTGGCCGAATACTCGGGCGACGAGCGCGTGACGACGATTCGCGGCCGCGAGATTCGTACGCCGCTCACGGTGACGACGCTCTCGGGCGCCTCGGTCCGGAAGGTGTCGCTGCCGAAGTTCGTCGACCCGGGCGAGACGCTGCGTTGGCTGATGCTCGAAAATTTGCCCGGGTACTTTCCGTTCACCGCCGGCGTGTTCCCGTTCAAGCGGGAAAACGAAGACCCCACACGCATGTTCGCGGGCGAGGGCGATCCGCCGCGCACGAATCGGCGCTTCAAGCTGCTGTCTGAAGGCATGCCGGCGCGCCGCCTATCGACGGCGTTCGATTCGGTGACGCTCTACGGCGAAGACCCGGACGCACGCCCCGACATCTACGGCAAGATCGGCAACTCCGGTGTATCGGTCGCGACGCTCGACGACATGAAAGCGCTCTACGACGGCTTCGATCTACGCGACCCGGCCACGTCCGTCTCGATGACGATCAATGGCCCGGCGCCCACGGTCCTCGCCATGTTCTTCAACGCCGCGATCGATCGGCAGCTCGAGCGGCTGACCGAGCGATGCGCGGCCGAGCAGCGCGAGCCGAGCGCGCAAGAAATCGAACAAACGCGGGCGGACACCTTGAGCGAGCTGCGCGGGACGGTACAGGCGGACATCCTCAAGGAGGACCAAGGGCAGAACACGTGCATCTTCTCGACGGATTTCAGCTTGAAGATGATGGGCGACGTGCAGGCGTATTTCATCGAGCACGACATACGCAATTTTTATTCGGTGTCGATTTCGGGCTATCACATCGCCGAAGCCGGTGCGAACCCGATCACACAGCTGGCCTATACGCTCGCGAACGGCTTCACGTATGTCGAGGCTTATCTCGCGCGCGGCTTGGCCGTCGACGCGTTCGCGCCGAATCTATCGTTCTTCTTTTCGAACGGCATGGAGCCCGAATACACGGTGATCGGCCGCGTGGCGCGCCGTATCTGGGCCGTGGCGATGCGCGAGAAGTACGGCGCGAACGAGCGCAGCCAGAAACTCAAGTATCACGTGCAGACCTCCGGGCGGAGTCTGCATGCCCAGGAAATCGAGTTCAACGACATTCGCACGACCCTGCAAGCGCTGATCGCGCTCTACGACAACTGCAACTCCTTGCACACGAACGCCTTCGACGAAGCAATCACGACACCGACGGAAGCGTCGGTCCGGCGCGCCATCGCCGTCCAGTTGATCATCAATCGCGAGTGGGGCTTGGCAAAAAGTCAGAATCCGAATCAGGGCAGCTTCGCGATCGAGGAGTTGACCGATCTCGTCGAAGCGGCCGTGCTAGACGAGTTCGATCGCCTGACCGCGCGCGGCGGCGTGCTCGGCGCCATGGAAACGGGTTACCAGCGCGGGCGCATTCAAGACGAATCGATGCGCTACGAGCACCGCAAGCACGACGGTTCTTATCCGATCGTCGGCGTCAACACGTTCGTGAGCGCGCAGGCCGACGAGTCCGCGGGCCCACCGGCACTGGCGCGTTCGACGCGTGAGGAGAAGGAAAGCCAGCGCGAACGGCTCGCGGCGTTCCACGCGCGTCATCGCGAGGAGGCCGCGCCGATGCTGTCCCGGTTGCAGCGCGCCGTCATCGACGACGAGAACGTGTTCGCCGTGCTGATGGACGCCGTGCGCGTCTGCTCGCTCGGGCAGATTACCCATGCGTTGTTCGAAGTGGGGGGGCAGTATCGGCGCAACATGTGAGGTGGCCGCCTCGCCGTTGCGCCCCGTCGCGCCTTCGGCGTAAAACGACGTTCAGCGCGTGGCCAGCAGGCGCTCGCGCGCCGCGTCGTACTCCCCCTTCAATCGCTCGACGAGCGCCGCCACGGTCGGCACATCGTCCATTAAGCCGACGCCTTGCCCCGCACCCCAAATGTCCTTCCAAGCCTTCGCCTTGTCGCCGCCGAAGTTCATCTTCGTCTTGTCCGACGCGGGCAGCGCGTCCGGATCGAGCCCCGCATTGACGATGCTTTCGCGAATGTAGTTGCCGTGCACGCCCGTGAAGAGATTCGTGTAGACGATATCCGATGCGCTCGCATTGACGATGGCGTGCTTGTACTCGTCGATGGCGTGGGCTTCCTGCGTGGCGATGAAGCGCGTGCCCATATAGGCGAGATCGGCGCCCATCGCTTGAGCGGCGAGGATCGAACCGCCGTTGGCGATCGAACCCGACAGCACGATCGGCCCATCGAAAATGCGCCGCACTTCGCCGACGAGCGCGAACGGCGAGGTCGTGCCCGCATGACCGCCCGCGCCGGCCGCAACCAGAATCAAGCCGTCGACGCCCGCCTCGAGCGCCTTTTGTGCGTGGCGCAGATTGATGACGTCGTGCAGCACGATGCCGCCGTAGCTGTGGACCGCGTCGATGATTTCCTTGGCGGGCGCCCGCAGGCTCGTAATGAAGATGGGCACCTGGTGCTCGACGCAAACACGCACGTCCTGCTCGAGCCGCACATTCGACTGATGAACGATCTGGTTGACGGCGATCGGCCCGATGCGTTTGCCGGGGTTCTCGGCGCGGTGCGCGGCCAGCGCTTCGCCCATCTGCGTGAGCCATTCGTCGAGCCGCTCGGCCGGCCGTGCGTTGAGCGCCGGGAACGAGCCGACGATCCCGGCCTTGCACTGGGCGAGCACGAGCTCCGGATAGCTCACGATGAACATCGGCGACGCGACGACAGGCAGCGTCAGATTCTGTAGGACGGCAGGCAGGGCCATGACGCGAGTCTCCTTGGTGTCTAAAAGAACGATCGTTCGATTATAGGGGATGCGCGCGAGGAAACCGAGGGGCGCGGCGTTGGAGTGAGTGCTCTGGTTCTACGTTTCGTGGCGCCGCGAACGAGCGCATGTCATCAGCGCCCCTAAAATACGAGGTAGTTCGAACAACGATGAGCAGCAGGAGCCTACGCTATGACTTTCGCCGACTTTACCCCCTTTCACGTGGACGCCGACGGCGTCGAAATCTTCGGCATGACGGGCGGTGAAGGTCCTCCATTATTGCTGATGCATGGGCATCCGCAGACCCATCGGATTTGGGATCGCTGTGTGCCGCACTTGGCGAAGCACTTCACTGTGGTCGCCACGGACCTGCGCGGATACGGGCAATCGGGCAAGCCGGCAAGCGACCCGACCCATGCGGCTTATTCGAAGCGGGCGATGGCGGCCGATCAGGTCGCCGTGATGCGCCATTTCGGCTTCGAACGGTTCCTCGTCTGCGCCCATGACCGCGGGGCGCGCGTGGCGCATCGGATGGCGCTCGATCATCCGCACGCCGTCGAGCGGATGATGCTGCTCGACATCGCACCGACGCTCGCCATGTACGAAGGCACGGACCGCGCGTTCGCCACCGCGTACTTCCACTGGTTTTTCTTGATCCAGCCGCATCCGCTGCCGGAGACGCTGATCGGCGCCGACCCGGCCGCTTACGTCAAAGCCGTCATGGGCGGCCGTCATGCCGGGCTCGCGCCGTTCGACCCTGACGCCTTGCGCGCCTACTGCGACGCGCTCGCGGCGCCGGGCGCCGTGCAGGCGATGTGCGAGGACTACCGCGCTTCATCGACGATCGACCTCGAGCACGACCGCGCCGATCTGGAACGCGGCCGCAAGATCGGCTGTCCCGTGCGCGTATTGTGGGGCGCGCAGGGCGTCGTGGCGCGCTGCTTCTCGCCGCTAGAGGAGTGGTGGAAAGTGGCGCGCGACGTCAGCGGACGCGCCCTCGAGTGCGGACATTACATTCCCGAAGAAGCGCCCGACGCCCTGATGGCCGAGATTCACGATTTCTTCGAAACCGACGAATCGAGCGATGGCGCAGCGAGCGCGGCCGAGCGCGTCAACGAGCGCCGCGCTTGATCTGACGCGGCCTGGCCTGCGGTTCTTGCGCGGAAGCCGGCTCGGCGGCGCGCGTGCGGCGTTCGGGCGGTCCGAGTGGAGGCAAGCGGCGGGCGAGAGGCGTCGCCTTGACGATGGCCGTGCTGGTTTCGGCGCGCTCGCCCACCTTCAGCAAGATTTCGTCGAGTTCCTCGATGTTGCGCAGAAAAAGCCGGCACACGAAACAATCGTCGCCGGTGACTTTGTCGCATTCGACGAATTCCGGAATGCGGCGGATTTCGTCCTCGACGAGATGCAACTGCCCGGGCAAGGGCTTGACGCGCACGATCGCCTGCAGCGTATAGCCGAGCGCGCGCGGGTCGATTTGCACCGTAAAGCGCTCGATCACGCCTTGCGCTTCGAGCCGTCGCAGCCGCTCGGCCGTGCTCGGGGCCGAGAGCCCCACTTCGCGGGCGAGATCGGCCACCGCGGTGCGCGCATCCTCAGCCAGCAGACGCAGCAAGGTTCGGTCGGTATCGTCGAGACCGGCGGCAGTCGAGCCCGGCGCGCCAACAGAAAGGCGTCTTGGCATTTTCACCTTCGTTTCGTAGAAAAATTTGCATGCCAGCCTTAGTTTAGCCGTGTTTTTGCCCGCTGCAAATCGATAGACTCATCTGCATCGATCCTCGACTTCGGACCGGCGCTTTCAAGCCTTCGAAGCGAGACTTGGGCTAAGCGCAAACAACCAGAGACAGGTGCGTCCATGGCAACTCAATCGGTGAGTCCGGCAGCGACATCGGAAACAGGAAAGGAAATTCGGCGCGGTGCGATCGAGATGGTCGCCGCGATGTTGATCTCCGGCACGATCGGCTGGCTCGTCGTGGCCTCGGGGCAGTCCCCGCAGAACGTCGTGTTCGTGCGCTGTTTGCTCGGCGCGCCGACGCTCGCGCTGATCTGCTTTGGGCTAGGGCTGATCCGCCGGGACATGCTGTCGTGGCGCACGGTGGGCCTTGCCGCCGCGGGCGGCGCGGCGATCGTGGCGAACTGGGTGCTGCTGTTTGCGGCCTATTCGCGGGCCTCCATTTCCATGGCGACGGTCGCCTACAACACGCAGCCGTTCATGCTCGTGCTGCTCGGCGTGGTCGTGTTCCGCGAACGCATTACCGCATCGACGGCGGCTTGGCTCGGCGTAGCGTTCGTTGGACTTGTCCTTGTCGTGAAGGTCGAGCCGGCGGTGCTCACCGTGCCCGGGCAGTATCTGCGGGGAATCGGCTACGCACTCGCGGCGGCGTTCCTCTATGCCGTCTCCTCGATCATCACGAAGCGCCTCAAGGGTACGCCCCCGCAATTGATCGCGCTGATTCAAGTCACGTTGGGGATCGTCTTGCTGGCGCCGTTCGTCAACGTGCATGCATTGCCGAGCACGTTCATGCCGTGGGCCGACCTTAGTGCGATCGGCGTGATCCACACAGGGTTCGTCTACATTTTGCTGTACGGTGCAATTCAGAAGCTGCCGACGGCGATGACGGCGGCGCTGTCGTTCATCTACCCGGTCGTCGCGAT
The DNA here is from genome assembly GCA_035492395.1 of Trinickia sp. GTDB lineage: Bacteria > Pseudomonadota > Gammaproteobacteria > Burkholderiales > Burkholderiaceae > Trinickia. The sequence continues at coordinate 73,156 of DATJJH010000177.1, forward strand.
CGTCTGCGACCGGTTCGCCTTCGGGCAGACCCTTGCGTGGGTGCAGCTTGCCGGTGCGGCGTTGATTCTGCTCGCGGCGGCGGGGGTGAACTTTGGATGGCGGATCGTACCCCAGCGGCGCGCGGGAAGGGTCGGCACGTCGGCGGCTCGCGCCGCGCAGAGTGACTGAAATAATCGTCGCCGATCTGCAGGGAAATCACCGATGCGTCGGGCGGCGGCGCATCGGTATCATGACGACTGACGCTGATCACGTCGGAAATTGCGCCGTTCGTCCTCGATGATGAACGGCTTTCTTTTTATGTGCGCCGCTGTTGCGTCGCGATGTGCGTATCGGCTGCATACGCTGCCCGCAGGCACTGCATGCCGTCAACGACGAGCGGGCGCCAAGGCACTCACGCGCGCAGCGCCACATCCACTACCGGCGCACCGGTCAGCGCGATCAGCTCCTCCGGCGACAAGTTGAACACCGCATGCGGATGTCCCGCCGCCGCCCATAGGCTGTCGAGCTGCAGCAGGTCGGAATCGATCAGCGTGACGGGCGGGGTCAGGTGTCCGATCGGGCACACGCCGCCGATCGCATACCCCGTCTTGTCTTTCACGAACTTCGCATCGGCGCGCGCAATGTCGCCCACGTGCCGAGCGACCTTGCCTTCGTCGACGCGATTGGCGCCGCTCGCCACCACGAGCACGGGTGCGTCGTCGTCACGGCGACGGAACAGGATCGACTTGGCGATTTGCGCGACGGAGCATCCAAGCCCCGCCGCGGCTTCGGCCGATGTCTTGCCCGTTTGCGGCAGCATGACGACGGGTTTCTCGTGGCCGCGCTCGCGCAGCAGCCGCGCCACGCGCCGCGCGGTGTCGGGCAGTGCGGCAAGCGGCTCGGCGGCGTCGGGCGCGTCGGGCATGTTGGTTTGGGTCAGATGGGCTTGTTCCATGTCGTTATTCCCGCGAGCTCGTCGGTCGAGTCGGTAGTTGAGTGTCGTGGGTGATGGGCGTTTCGGTTTCGTCGAAGACGCTTCTACGCGGCCCGATCGGCGTTACGACGCGCACGCGGCGTTCGCTGCCTTGGCCAGCAGCGCGCGGCCTGCGCGCGAGGCGTTCTGGCGACCGATCGCCGACGAAATGAAATCGCCGATCGCGACGACCGCGTCCAGATCCACGCCCGTTTCGATCCCCAGCCCATTCATCAGATACAGCACGTCTTCCGTCGCGACGTTGCCCGTCGCGCCCTTGGCATAGGGGCAACCGCCGAGCCCGGCCACCGACGCGTGAAAAATCTCGATGCCTTCGAGCAGCGACGCGTAGATGTTGGCGAGCGCTTGCCCGTATGTGTCATGAAAATGCCCCGACAATTGTTCGCGCGGAAACACCTTCGTGACGGCCGCGAACACTTCGCGCGTGCGCCCCGGCGTGCCGACGCCGATCGTATCGGCAATGTCGATTTCGTCGCACCCGAGCGCGGCCATGCGCTGGACGACGTCGACGACGGCCGGCACCGGCACATCTCCCTGATAGGGACACCCGAGCGCGCACGAAATGCTGGCGCGCAAGCGCATGCCGCTTTCCTTGGCGGCGCGCGCGACCGGTTCGAAGCGTGCAATGCTCTCGGCGATGCTGCAGTTGATGTTCTTTTGCGAAAACGCTTCGCTGGCCGCGCCGAAAATGACGATCTCGTCGGCCTTGGCGGCTACCGCGCCGTCGAACCCTTTCATGTTCGGGGTGAGCACCGAATAGACGGTGCCGGGGCGCCGCTCGATGCCGGCCATGACCTGCGCGCCGTCGGCCATTTGCGGCACCCACTTCGGCGAAACGAACGAAGCCGATTCGACGTTGCGAAACCCGGCAGCCGAAAGTCGATTCACGAGATCGATCTTGACCTCGGTCGATACGAACTGCTTTTCGTTTTGAAGCCCGTCACGCGGGCCGACTTCGACGATCTTGACTGCGCTCGGCAAAGACATGGCGTGTCTCCTCGATGATATTCATTTGGAATGCTGAGCAAATCGGCTAGCGCCGCCGCGCGTGTGAAGGGACGCGTGCGGGCAAGCCGGGTTCGCTGGAATCAGTAGCCGCGCTGGCGATCGACGATGCCGCCGATCGTCTCGCCGCGCGCAAGTGCTTCAATCTTACGCGCAATTTGCTCGACGGCTGGTTCGCGCAGGGTCAGCGCCGAGATGTGCGGCGTGATCGTCACGCGCGGCATGCGCCAGAACGGGTGATCGGCCGGCAGCGGCTCTTGCGCGAAGACGTCGAGCGTTGCCGCGGCGAGGCGGCCCGTGTTCAACGCGTCGATCAAATCGCCTTCGACGAGGTGGGCGCCGCGCGCGAGATTGACCAGGTAGCCTTGGGGCGCGAGCTGCGAAAACGTTCGAGCGTTGAGGATGCCGTCGGTTTCGGGCGTGCTCGGCAGGAGGTTGACGAGCAGCTTTAGCCCGCCGAGGAAGGCGTCGAACTCGCCTTCGCCCGCGAACGTCGCCACGGCGGCGATTGCTTTGGGTGTGCGGCTGTAGCCGCGCACGGGCAGGCCGAAGGCCGCGAGCGTTTTGGCCACGTGCGCCCCGAGCGCGCCGAGCCCGAGCACGCCGACATGGAACGATTCCCGCGGGTGCGGTTCGAGTGCGCGCCAAGGCGCCTCGTCGGCGCGCTGGCGTTGCGCAAGCTCGTATTCGTCGAAGCGGCGCATGTAGCGCAGCGCGGCGTGCACGGCGTATTCGGCCATCTGCTCGGCCATGCCGGTGTCTTCGAGCCGCACGAGCGGCACGTCGGCCGGCAGCATGCCGGGCGAGCGGCGCTCGTGGGCGAGCAGGGCGTCGACGCCGGCGCCGAGCACGAAAACCGCGCGCAAGCCGCGCGGCGGGGCGAGCAATTCGGCTGGCGGGCGCCAGACGATGGCGTAGTCGGCGGGGGCGACATCGCCGGGCGTCCAGAGACGCACGTCCGCGCCGGGCAAGGTACGCGTGAGCGACGCAATCCAAGCGGGCGCGTCGTCGGAGTGGGGCGAATAAAAAAGGATCTTCATGCAAAGGCGGGCGCCGATCGGGGGCGCCTCAGGTCGACGAACGATGGCCGATATTCTACGACCTCGCCTTTGCAATGGGCCGAGCGAAGTCAGGCGAACGCGGTCACCGGTGTGAGCGCCGCCGGATCGGTGAAGCTCGGGCGTCCCGTTTCGATATGGCCCGCGACGCGCCGCACGAACGAACCGTCGTCGCCCGCGGTCACGGTCAAGTCGTACCAATGGTGGCTATCGGCGAGATGGCAGCAGGTATCGCGCTCGCCGTACGGCGGCAATTCGATTCGGCGCGCATGCGCGCCGTACGCGTTGTCGACGATGGTCAGGCTCACATGAGCGTGGCCGCGATTGACGAAGCGCAAGTACAGATCGCCGTTGGCTACGTCGTAGCTCGTCTTGACCTCGGGGTGAGCGATTCGGCGTTCCGGTGAAGCGGCATCGAGCGCCACCTTGCCCGCGAACGCGCGAACGAAGCCGTTGGGCCCGTAGACCGTGTAGGCGTAGACGCCGCCCGTCACGTTCAGATCGAACGCTTCGCGCAGCGACTTGTTCGCCTCGACCGTATAGCGCCACGGACCGTCGGCGCGATGCTTGGCATAGACGTAAAAGTGCGCGCCTTGCTCGCCCGTGTTGTTGAAATGAACGGTGAGCTTCGCTTGCTCGGCGTCGACCTGAGCGTTGACGTGCAACTCGTACGGCAGCGCCCGCGCGCGGCGCACGCCGCTTTCCTGCGGGTCCACCGTGCCGGGCGTGGCGGGCACGCTGGGCGCGGGCAGCGTCGAGCATTGATTGTCGGCGATCGACTTGTAGTTGCTCGTATCGGGCAGCGGGGGCATCGTCGCATCGGGCGAGCGGAAGTCGAACGCGGACGTTAGATCGCCGCACACGGCGCGGCGCCACGGCGTGATGTTCGATTCCCGCACACCGAAGCGCGTTTCGATAAAGCGAATCACCGACGTGTGGTCGAACACCTGCGAGCAGACGTAGCCGCCTTTCGACCACGGCGAAACGATCGTCATCGGCACGCGCGGCCCGAGTCCGTAGGGCAGATTGTCGGCGGTGTAGTGACCGCCGCGGCCAGGATTGACGACGTTGTGGATTTCGCCTTCGGTCGTCACGGTCGAGAGGCCCTGCGCGCGTGAAGTCGGCGGCTGCGGCGGAACGATGTGATCGAAATAGCCGTCGTTCTCGTCGTACATAATGAACAGAACGGTCTTGCTCCACACCTCGGGATTGGCCGTCAGCGCATCGAGGATTTGCGACGTGTACTCGGCGCCATAGGCGGGCGTGTACTTCGGGTGCTCGGAGTAGGCCGCCGGCGGCAGCAGCCACGACACCTGCGGCAGCTTGTTCGCGAGTACGTCGGCCTTGAGCTGGTCGAGCGAGCGGACTGTCATCGCGCGCTGCTGCAGTGCCGAGCCCTGCGGCGCGTTGATGTACTGCGAGAAGTTCATCAGGATGTTCGTGCCGTAGTTGCCGTTGAGCGGGTCTTGCCAGGTCAGCCCTTGCTGATAGACCTGCCACGAGATGCCGGCCGCTTGCAGGCGCTCGGGGAAGGTCGGCCACGACAGCAATTGATAGGCGGGCGGCAGATCGTTGTCGACGTAGTCGTTGTTGTCGAGCAGCGGGCCGCCCATCGTCCCGGTCGGGTCGACAGTGCCCGTCAACAGATATGAACGGTTCGGGTGCGTCGAGCCCGGAATCGAGCAGAAGTAGTTGTCGCAGACGGTGAACGCATCGGCGAGTGCATAGTGAAACGGAATGTCGGCGCGCAGGTAGTAGCCCATCGTCAGATCGGTCTTGTACGCGGGCCACATATCGTAGCGGCCGCCGTCGAAGGCGCTGTGCGTCGCGTACCACGAGTGGTCGAGCGCCCCCACGCATTGCGCGCTCGTCGTGCTCGTATCGAGGTGAAACGGCAGGACGGGCTGGGCGGGATTGGCTTTGGACGGCTGGCGCCAGACCGGCGCGCCGTTCGGCAGCGGAATCGGAAAGCGGTCGTTGTAGCCGCGCACGCCCGACAGGTGCCCGAAGTAGTGATCGAACGAGCGGTTTTCCTGCATGAAGACGACGACATGCTCCACGTCATGGAGCGAGCCCGTGCGCGAGGCGGCCGGAATCGCGAGCGCGCGCCGGATCGACTCGGGGAAAAGCGTCAT
>DATJJH010000178.1:0-7286 GCA_035492395.1 Trinickia sp.
CGCCGTCGCGGCCCCCGATTCGATGATCGCGCGGTCGACGAGCGCCTTCGCCTCCGTGCTGCTGGCATCGACCGACAACGCCGATCCCGCGTTATGCCACACGCAGTTCCAGCGCGACTGAACGACGCAAGCACGCGCGGCGTTCAACGCCGCATCGCGCGCTTGCTCGCGCGACACGAGTTGATCGCGCAGCGACTGCGCATAGCCGTTGCGGGGATCGGAAGCCAACACGCTCGACAAGGTGGCGCGCGCGCCCCGCAAGTCGTTCTTCGCTAGCCGAGCTTGCACGCCGTCCAGCGCACGCGCCACACCGGCGCGTCCGGTCTTGGCATCGTTTTGCGTGGCGGGCGGCGCAGCCTGCGCACGAGCCGACGCTGTCGTCTGAACCGACGGCGCCCGCGCATCGTTCGCCCGCGCGCGCGAGTGGGTCGGTGGCGGGACGTACGCCTCGACCGGCGCGCTCGGCTGAGCTAGCCGCGCAGCGTCGCCGGGGGTGGGGGCAGCCGGCTGCCCCGCACTCTGCGATGCGGGCGGCGGCTGCGTTTGCACCGGCGCGACGGGAGGAGCCGTCGACGTCACGGGCGGCGGCAACGAGGCAATCGACATATCGGGCGGCACAGCATCGTCATGCCTCGGGCTTGCGGGCGCGAGCTTGTTGCCACCGGTCGCGGCAATGGAGCCTTCGACCGATCTCGACGGATTGTCTTGCGGTATCGTCGGCGGCGAATTTCGATCGTAGCGATGCAGCAAAACAGCGCTGCCGTAGATCACGACGAATGCACCCAATATCAACGCGGTGCCGCCCTTCAAACTCCACTGACGCGAACCGCGAAACGCGGGCGCGCGCATTTCGCCGTACGGATCGCCCTCGGGCGACGCGAACAGCGGAGTGGGCGGGCCAGACCACGGCGGGTCCAAATCGCCCTCGAAATCCGACGATTCGTAGGCGCGCACGGACGGCTCGGCGCGCTTGGGCGCAGCCGCGCCGCGCCGCGCGTGCGACGCATCGCCCGCCAGTGCGAAACGCGCATGCGCGCCGCAATGAGGGCAGAAGGCAACAGGTTCGGAAATCCGGCCGCCGCAACGGGCGCATGTAGCCGGAAACCTCGCATTGCGAGCGGTTTGATCACGCATGTCCGCACTCCTAACGCGCGGACGAAGCAGACGTGGCGCCTCGCTTCGATTGGGCGCTCGCCGGCGGGAGCGCGACTGACCGCTCGATTCGACAAAGAAACTTGATCATGACATCGACTAACCGAATCGAATCAAGGGCCCACTATGGTCGAGCGTCTCATGGACGTCAAGGCGCCGTGGCGAATTCGCGCCAGCCAAATCGGCCAGAAGTTCGTGGATGAGTGCCAATCGGGTTCGACGCCAATTGCGCCCGCACGCCGAAAATTGCGGGCCATTGCATCGCGCGCACGCTTCAGCGCGTGCCCGCTCCATGCAGCAACATGCGGTATTCGCTAGGTGTGACGCCGACCGTTGCCTTGAATTGACGCGTAAATGCGCTGTGATCGGTGTAGCCGCACAGCGCGGCCACGTCGGTGACCTTGTCGCTCGATGCAAGCAAGGCGGTAGCCGCGTCTAGGCGGGTCTTCAAAAGTACCTGGCGCGGCGTTAAATGAAAGACCTTATGGAAATATCTTTCGAGCTGCGCGACCGACATGCCGGCCATTTTTGCCAAATGCGTCAAGTTCAGCGGCTGAACGTAGTTTTCCTGTATGTATTGCACGACTTCGGCAAGCTTCGTATAAGCCGGGTGCGTGCGTTCGTTCGCCTTCAAATCGCGTGATGCGCCGGCAATGCCCACGATGTCTCCCGCACGACTGCGCAGCGGCACCTTCGAGGTCAAACACCAGCCCGGTTGGCGGCCCGGATAAAGATGGAGCTCGAGTTGATCGATCATCGGCGCCCCGCCGTTGACGATCGCCCGATCCTGCTCCATATAGGCCGTGCCGAATCGCGAGGGAAACACTTCCTCCGTGGTGCGCCCGACGATGCCCCGTTTGTCCTTGCAACCGCAACGCATTGCAAGGGTACGGTTGACGAGCGCATAACGCGTATCGCGATCCTTCACGAAGAAGACGACGTCGGGCAATGCATCGAGCACCGGCTCGATCTGCGCGTAATACGGCAGCATGTCGGCGAGCGTCTCGGCGTCGGGCATTTGCGGTAAGGGAATCGTCGGCGGCATCGTCACGGGCGGAAAGCGGCGCGGCATGGGCGCGCCGCGCAAAGCGCCTCGATTATAGGCGAGCGTCGCGCTCTTGCCGCGCTTCGAGCCATGCGCCGATGCGCGTAGGCCCGAAGGGCGGCCGAGGCGCCGCGGCGTCCCAACCGAAGTACGTCTGCGCGGCCGCACCGCAGATGCGTCCTTGGCAAGGGCCCATGCCGCATCGCGTGTGGAGCTTCGCGTCGCGCCACGTCGCATGCGAGGCGACTTCTCCGAAAGGCACGTCCTCGCACCGGCACAAGATCGTGTCCGCGCTCGGCCGTTCGCGCGCACGCGCGCCGAGCGCAAACGAGCGCGCCACGCGATGCGCGAATCGGCGCCAACGATCGCGTTCACGCACGAGCCGCTCCGGTATCGGCGTACCGCAGGCGGCAAGGCCCGCGACTTCGCCTTCCAGGCGTGCGAGCTCCATGCCGCCGATGCCTGTGCATTCGCCGGCCGCCCACACGCCAGGCGTCGATGTGCGCTGCAAATCATCGACTTCGATCGCGCCGTCTCCGATCGCGCAATCGAGCGCTTGCGCGAGCGACACGTTCGGCACGAGCCCATATCCGCATGCGATGCGATCGCATGCCAGCGTTACCTCGTTCGCGCCGCGGCGAACGACCGCCGCTTCGACGCGCCCGGATCCTAGGGCCTGGCGCACCGCGCTGTCGGGCCAATACGGCGTGCCGAGAAAACCACGCGTCAATCGAGCGGCCTGCCACGCCTTGGACGGCGTCGCGGCGAGCGACAGCCCGAATTGCATCAGCGCCCGGCGTGGGGCTTGCTCGAGTACGGCGACGACGTGCGCGCCGGCCGCACGCGCCGTCGCCAGCGCGGCGACGAGCAACGGGCCGCTTCCCGCGATCACCACACGCTCGCCGCGCACCGGCATGCCGCCCTTGATCAGCGCTTGCAAGCCGCCCGCCCCTGTCACGCCGGGCAGCTCCCACCCGGAAAACGGCAGCATTCGCTCGCGCGCTCCCGTGCAAATGATCAGTTGTTCGAATGAAATGGAAAGACCGCCTTCGATCGGTAAATCGACGATCATCTCGCGCGAACCGGCGAAAGCCGACACCCGGGCGCCCGGGTAGTGCGTGAAATGAGGCGTGCGGCCCAGTAGCGAAAGCGTATCGCACAAAGCGCGAGGTGCGGCGGTCGCGGGTCCTTGGCGCCATATTTGGCCCCCTGGCCGCGCATTGTCGTCGACGAGCGCGACGCGCACACCGGCTGCCGCGGCAGCGCTCGCGGCGGCCAGTCCGGCCGGCCCCGCTCCGACGATGACGATGTCGTAGTTTGTCTTCATGACGCCGAATGCTCCGTCCCGATCTCCATGCCGTCTCGGCATACCGTTTGGCAGGCCAACACGTGCGCGCGCCCGTCTATCGTCATTCGGCACTCTTGGCACACACCCATCCCGCAAAGCGCGGCGCGCGGCTGCCCGCTAACGGATGCGCGCGTGCCGCGGATACCGTGAAGGATGAATACCGCGGCGGCGGCGCTCGTGTAGGCGGACACTTCGAGCAGCACGCCGTCGATCGTCACGACGACCGTCTCGTCACATGCCGCGGGGCGATTCGAATCAAGCGCCATGGCCCGCCTCCACGGCAAAACGATCGGTGCGATAGGGTGCGACGTCGATCGCAGCCCGCGTCCCGAGGATCTGCGCGGCCAGCAACTTCGCTGTCGCAAGGGAAGTCGTGACGCCGAGCCCTTCATGCCCCGCCGCGATCCAGACACCGCGCAGTCCATCGCCGGCCGGACCGATGATCGGCAAGCCGTCCGGCGTGGCGGCGCGAAAGCCCGTCCACGCGCGCATGGCGTTCAGCGCGGGCAATGCCGGCAAATAGCGGGCGGCGCGCTCGATCATGCGCGCGAGCACCGACCACTCGGCCGCGGGATCGACTGTGTCGAACTGGCGTGACGAACCGAGCAGAATCTGACCTGTCGGCCTTGGCTGTGCGTTGAACGCGACCGACGCACCCTGCGTTTGATGCGCGCTCTTGATGTAGCCGAGTTCGAGAATTTGATGGCGAATGTAGCCCGGATAACGATCCGTGATCAGCAGATGGCCCTTCTTCGGCGCAATCGGCAACGACGGCACGAGGCGCTGAGCGGCCAACCCATTCGCCACGACGATGAGACCGCCGCCAATGCGCTCACCGTTCGCCAGCCGGACTTCCCCGCGCGACACCGCCGCCACCTCGCAGCCGAGCCGAACGCGAATATTTTTGGATCCTAACGAATGCTCGATCAGCCACTGCGCCGCGCGCGGTGCATAGACGATGGCGTCATCCGGCACGAGCAAGCCGCCGGCCATCGGCGCCAATGCGCCCTCGCATTCGTGCAGCGCCTTTTCGTCCAGCAGCTCAGCCGCAACGCCGGCTTCGGCCAAGGTGCGATGCAGCGCGCGAGCCGCGTCCCGCTCCTCGTCGTCGGCGGCCACCCACAGCGTGCCGCAACGCGAAAACGCGTCGGCCGCGCGCATGGACGGCGCGAGTTCAAGCCACAATTCGCGCGAATAGCGCGACAGCGCCAGCTCGGCGGGCGAATCGTTCATGACGACGATGTGGCCCATGCCGGCCGCCGTGGCGCCGCCGCCGATGCCCGCTGAATCGACCACGGTCACGGCCATGCCTTGCGCGGCGAACTCGGCCGCGCAGGCCGCACCGACGATGCCCGCGCCGACCACGACTGCGTCGGGCGTCATGCCGGATGCACGCCCGGAATGCCGAGAGCGAACGGGTCGTCGGTCTCGAACAACAGCTTTCCTTCGGCCATGACGTGCGCACGGCCGGTGATCGTCGGCTCGATCGCCCGCTCTCCGGCCGCCGTTCCTTCTGCTTGATCGAGCCACTCGTACCGGCCCTCGAAGACGCTGCCGATGATGCTTTGCTGACGCCACGCTTCGCCCGGTGCGAGCTTGCCGTCGGCCGCCAAGCAGGCGAGCTTCGCGCTCGTGCCCGTGCCGCAGGGCGAGCGATCGTACGCATCGCCCGGACACAGCACGAAGTTTCGGCTGTCGATTCCCGCCTCCTCCGCCTGCGCGAACAATTCGATGTGATCGATGAGCGCGCCGTCGGCGCCCGTGATGCGCTGCTCGGTCAACGCGATGCGAATCTCGTGCGTGAACGCTGTCAGCTCGCCGATTCGAGCGGGTTCGAGGATTCGGCCGTGATCGGCCACGAGGAAAAACCAATTCCCGCCCCAGGCCACGTCGCCCGTCAGCTTGCCCGCGCCGGGCACGTCGACCGACACAGCGCTGCGATAGCGATAGGCCGGCACGTTGCGCACCGATACCTGGCCGTCCTCGTGGAGCGTCGCCTCGACGATGCCCACCGGCGTCTCGATCCGGTGCCGTCCGGGCGCGAGCCGGCCCATGTACGCCAGCGACGCAACGAGCCCGATCGTGCCATGCCCGCACATGCCGAGATAGCCGACGTTGTTGAAGAAAATGACGCCCGCGGCACAACTTGGGTCGAACGGTTCGCACAACAGCGCGCCCACGATGACGTCCGACCCGCGCGGCTCCGTCACGACGCTCGCGCGCCAGTCGTCGTGCCTCGTACGCAGGATTTCGAGCCGCTCCGCTAGCGGGCCGCTGCCCAAGTCGGGACCGCCCGCCGTCACGAGACGCGTCGGTTCGCCGCCCGTATGGGAATCGATGATCTGGATGGTTTTCATGGGGCCCATCTTAGGAACGGCGAGGCGCGGCGTCTTGGCGCCGGTGCGCGGCCCGAATGACGATTTCGGCATAACCGCTACCCGCCCTTCGTTGCAACGTGGCCCACTGATATCTCACCCAGACCGTACCAAGACAATGAGTTCGTGCAATTGATTAGGAATGCTATCGAATTCGAGCGCTTATTGCGGTCTCAGTGAAACAGCTGTCTGAAGCGACTTTCAATGCCGTTTCGCTACGCTTGCTCGTCCCCTTCCGCACGACAAACATTCGCTGTTTGCCGCCGCGTCGCACGCCAAGATCTAGCGGCCTATCGTTGCGTGAGCAACGTTTTTTCACCCTTGTTCTTCACACAAATAAGCCACTATCTTCGGATAATTAGCATTTATTTCCATGTAACATCGCGCTTCTTTTCAACCGACCGAGAGGAAGAGACGTGACGTTCAGACGATTTAGAACCTTCTCCAAACTCGCGGCTTCCGCGCTGATGACCTGCGCGATGGCCCTGCCTTTAGCACAATCCGCGCACGCGCAGGCGGAAACCCCGAAAGCGCCGATCTACGGCGTGACCCTCGATGATCTGAGCAAGTTCAACGCGATCATCAACTCCCTGCAGAATTTGCCATACCGACCCACCGTCCGCGTGGTGTTCGATCCGGGTACGTCGGCCGCCGACTACTATCCGCAGATCGTCAAGCTGCATCAGTACGCGTACGTGATGGGGGAGATCTACGATTCGTATTACTTCCCGACCGACTTGACGACGTACACCGCGAGGACGAAGGAACTTGTTTCGACCCTCGGCGCAAACGTTGACGTGTGGGAGATCGCGAATGAGATCAACGGGGAATGGCTGCGTCCGAACATGAACGGGCCGACCTCGACCGCGACGACACAAGAGCAACAAATTGGTCAGATGGTTCAGTCGGCGTACGACATCGTGAAGGGCGCCGGCGGGAAAGTGGCCGTGACGATGTACTACAACCAGGACCCCTCGGGCAACAACTGCTGGGAATTGCCGATGGATAACTGGCGTACCTGGCCTACGCAGTTCCTGTCGTCGACGGTACGCAACGGCACTGACTATGCGTTGTTCAGCTACTACCCGTATCAGGATTGCCCTGGGCTCGCCCCGTCGTGGAAGAACGATTTCTCGGCGCTCGAAAGCCTATTCCCGAATGCGAAGGTCGGCTTCGGCGAAATCGGCACCTCGTCGACATCCGCGCCCTGGTCGGTTCAATCGAGCATGATCTCGTCGTACTACCCGATGGTCGGCACCCTCAACGATCCGAAGTTCATCGGCGGCTACTTCTGGTGGAACTACGTCGAGCAGATGCTCCCCTATTCGAAGAGCAAGTACTTCCAGTTGCTTCGCAACACCATCAT
>DATJJH010000179.1:0-85841 GCA_035492395.1 Trinickia sp.
GCGCGTATCGAATCCGGTGGAATGGCGGACCAGCATAGGAACGAATCATGTCCGCACGATGAATCTCGCGAAACGCGCTCAATACGCGCACGCCCGGGCGAACGCCGGGCGTGCATCAAGGAGAGCGGAGAAGGAAAAACAGAGGAGGCGGGACGACCGGGCCTTAAGACGCGGAAGATGTCGAAGACACGAGATGGCTGACGTAATCGCGCAGGTACGTGTCGAACGCCGCCCCGATCTCGGGATGCCGCAGCGCGAATTCGACCGTCGCTTTCAAATAGCCGAGCTTGCTGCCGCAATCGAAACGCCGCCCGTAGTAGCGGTAGGCAAGCACCTGTTCTTCCGCCAGCAGCGAATGAAGCGCGTCGGTCAATTGCAATTCGCCCAGCACCCGGGGCTCGAGTTGACGCAGATGATCGAAGATGCTCGGCATCAGGACATACCGGCCCACGACGCCAAGGTTCGACGGCGCCGCCTCGGGCGACGGCTTTTCGACGATGCCCGAAAGCTTGAAGATATCCTCCTCCCACTCGCGGCCATCGACGACGCCGTATGAGCGGCTATCCTCGCGTGCGATCGCCTCGACGCCGATGATCGTGCTGTGATAGTGGTTGAAGACGTCGATCATCTGCTTCATCACGGGCTGTTCGCCGTGAAGCAGATCGTCGGCGAGGATGACGGCGAACGGGCTGCCCGAGACGAGTTTTTCCGCGCATAGCACCGCGTGACCGAGGCCTCGGGCGGCAGGCTGCCGAACGTAGAAGCAATCGACGTGGCTCGGTTTGATGTTGCGCACGAGATCGAGCAGCTTCTCCTTGCCGCGTGCTTCGAGTTCCGCTTCCACCTCGTACGAGGTGTCGAAATGATCCTCGATGGCGCGTTTGCCTCGGCCCGTCACGAAGATGAGTTCGGTGATGCCCGCTTCGATCGCCTCCTCGACAGCGTACTGAATCAACGGCTTGTCGACGACCGGCAGCATCTCCTTAGGGCTAGCCTTCGTGGCCGGAAGGAACCGCGTGCCCAATCCCGCCACTGGAAACACCGCTTTGGTGACTTTCAACATCGTTCGTTCTCTTAGGGAAATGGTGGGTTATGAGTTATCCGGAATGAAGTCAACGCGCGGCGCGCATCGCCGCCTGCGCGAGAATGGCCGACACGCTCTCGAACTGCCCGCTCGGGGCGCTCGATGCCCGTTTCGCGACGTCGGTCGACGGCGTTTCGTCGACGACGTCGATACGCAAGCGCGATCCTTTCGCGAACGCCTCGAATGCATGTTTCGAGGCGGCGCTATCGGCAATCGCGCGTTCGAGCGCCACCCGCGCGCACCATTTGAGCGCGAGCCGCTGAACGCGTCCCAGCGGATCGGCGCCGACCGTTTGATGCAAGTGCCATACCACCGGCCGCCGCACGACCATGCCCGCAAGCGCGCCCACGAGCATCGTGCGCGGCGTGTTTGCATAGATGACATCGACATGCCGCGCGCGCTTCACCGTCTCGCGCACGAGCGACACCATCCCCGACAGCGTGCGCGATTTCGGCACGCTTCGCCGCTTGCTCATACCGCGCAGAAGCGGCGCGTCCAGCACGTCGACGGCCACGCCGGCCTCTTCGAGCGCAAGCCGGAACGGTCCGTCGTCGAACAGCACGACTTCTACCGATTCCTTCATATGTCTCGCGACGTTCAACAACGAAACTTCCGCTTCGTCGAGGCCGCCGCTTTGATCGAGCGCCAGCACTCTGACCGGCGCGGCGCCGGCCGCTTGCGCGCCGCCTGAGCCGTTCGTTCGATGGCCGCCGTCGCCATGCCGCGTTGCGCCGGGCATGGCCTGTTCGATGTAGGCCATGAAGCGCTGGCGAAAGGTGGCCGTCGAGAAGCGCTCCGCATTCGCGCGGCAATCCAGCGCCGAAATGCGTGCGGCGTGCTGCTCGAACTCGCGCACGGCGGCAACGACAGCCGGCACGGTCTGTTCGCGGAAGAACAGGCCCGTGGGGTGCGGCTGACCGAGTTCGCGCACCGTCTCGAGCGCGCCGCCCTTGCCGAATGCGATGACGGGCGTGCCGCACGCCTGCGCTTCGACCGGGGCGATGCCGAAGTCTTCTTCCGCGGCGAACACGAACGCCTTGGCGCGACGCATGTGGTCATGCAGCACCGCGAACGGCTGATAGCCGAGGATCTCGACGTTCGGGCCTGCCTTGGCCCGTATCGTCTTCATCTCGGGACCGTCGCCGATCACCACGAGACGTTTGCCCGGCATGCGCGAAAACGCCTCCACGATCAAATCGATCTTCTTATAAGGCACCATCCGCGACGCCGTCAGATAGAAGTCCTCCTTTTGCTCGCCCACGACGAACGATTGCACGTCGACCGGCGGGAAGATGACATCGGCTTCGCGCTGATACACCTTCTTGATGCGACGGGCGATGAACTGCGAATTCGCGACGAAGTGATCCACCGAATTGGACGTGCGCGTGTCCCAATTGCGGATGTAATGGAGCACCATGCGCGCCATGATCGAGCGCAGACCGCGTGTCAGATTCGACTGCTCCAGATACTGATGCTGCAGATCCCATGCGTAACGAATCGGCGAATGAACATAACTGACGTGCACCTGATCGGGGCCCGTCAAGACGCCTTTGGCTACTGCATGACTGCTCGAAATCACCAGATCGTATGTGCTGAGGTCGAGCTGCTCGATCGCGATCGGCATCAGCGGCAGATACGCTCGGTACTTCTTTCTCGCGAGCGGCAGCCGTTGAATGAACGACGTCGTGGCGCGCTTTCCTTGCAGGAAATTACGATCCTCGACGAAATCAACCAGGCTGAAGATGTCCGCTTGCGGAAAACAGGCGATCATCTGCTCGAGCACGCGCTCGGCGCCCGCATACGTCACGAGCCAGTCGTGCACGATCGCAACGCGAGGCGGACGAGAAATCGGCGCCCCTGGCGAGGCGCGAGATGCCTCGCGCTGACGATCGAGCGTGGCGGGTCCATCGGCGAAAATATCGTGGCTCATGCGCTTCTCCTCTAAGCGCCTTAGCCTACGAACAAAGTATTCCGCGTAAACCCTCAAAATATTTCAAAAAAATGCGAAAGCGCCGCCGCGCCTGCCGCGCCGCCCCAGGCAAGGCGCGATAGCTGCGCAACACTTCCGTTTTTGATCTATTTTTTTGCGGCGATCAGCGCGCATGCCAAGGCGGCGTGGGGGCGCCCGCCGTCGTCGCCGTGCCGACCCATTGCGCAAATTCGTCGTCCAGGGAGGACGATAACCGCTGCATGTAGTCCCAATAGGCCCCGTATTGCCCCGCCCGAAACATCGGCACGATAGCGGCCAAATGTTCCGGATGGCGCTCGAACATGAAGCGCATCGCCATGTAGCCCCAGCGGTAGGCCCGATTCACGTAGTCATCCATCGAATACGTGTTGGAAAAGATCTCGCTCAAACGATATTGCCCTGTCATGGCCGCGGCGATGGATTCAGGATCGTCGTTGCCGCGCGACAGATATTCGGCCAACCCTTCGATCCACCAGACGTCGGGCTTCACGGTGGCCGCATCGAAATCGCCGTACATATCGTATCGGCCGTCGAGGTAATGCACGAATTCGTGCTTCAGATTCCAAACGGAGAACTGCGGCTGCAGCCAAGTCGCCACGAATGCGATGAAGCGCGGCTGATTCGCCGGCTGCGACGGTTCGCCTTCGAGGTAAACGCCGCCGTTATTGACGTCGTTGTCAAAAAAGACCGGCGAGTAATGATGGTATTCCTCTCTATCGGCAAAAACGACAACCTCCAGGGTCGTGCTGTGGTCGTCTGCAACCGGCGTTTCATGCGTGGCGAGCATGGCATGAAAGAACGGGGTTTCCTGCGCCATTAATGTGCAGGCCGCGCGCGCTTGGTCGCCGTTCAGCGATTGCGTCCGTAAGTGCACCATGCCGCCGTCGCACTGATAGTTGTTCGCAAGGATCGCGCTCGCCAGCACCGTTTCGAAATTGCACGTTTTGTAAAAACTGCAGTTCGCGTTGTCGTAGGCTTTCACGGCTTGGGCAGCGCCCAGCCAGATATAGCGATCGGCGCCGGCCATCGTCGAGTGTTCGAGCGCGTCAAGCATCATCGTACGAACGGCCGGCAATAGCGCCGGATGCTGGGCGAACCGGAACGCCTCGTTCTCGGCTTGCTCGAGTTGAAAGCTCGCGGCGCTGTCGTTCAGCAGCATCGGCTTGTTCGCCGTCACGAAGCGGTAGAGGGCCGTCGCATACGAGGGGTCGTTTTGCAACAAAGGCAGTGCGTCGGCTCTCGAGTGAGCGAAGTAGAAAACCGTTAGAAGCCCGGTAAATCCGTAACCTACCGTGGGATCGTCGAGCGCATGGGCCGCGTTGGGATGCCTCGGCGTATTGGTGAAGCGCGTCACCCACCACTTCATGAGATCGAGGTAATTGGCTTCGTCGCGCATGTCGGTGATCAGCATGGTGACCGTGCCTGCCGTGGTCGGCGCGTCCTCGTTGGGGGCGAACAACCTATCGCCCGCGACGAGCGCCACGATCGAAGGCCGCAGCCATGCGGGGACATCGTCGCCGATCGCCTCGATCCGTCCTTCGTTCGCGAGCGAATAGGCCGCGCGAAAGAACACGCCCAGATTCGCGAGCGCCGTGCCCTTCGACGTGTACGAGACGCTCACGAGCGCGAAGCGCTGCGCAACGGCAAGCAGGTTGGCATGCGAGAAGATGGCGCCGGCAAGCGAAGGCGCAACCGCGAACAGCGGCGTCAAGCAATCGGCGCTGGGCAGACCGACCAGGTAGTTGGCCAGATCGTCGGCTTGGTGGCTTGCCAGCGCCGTCATGTCGCTGCATGCCGCCTCGCTGGGCGTAAGTTCGCCGGCATGCATCGACTTGCGCAGTTCGGGTGGAATCAGTTCCTGCCGCAGCCGGTCGGTAGGCGGCAGATAATAGCGCTGCTCGATCTGCGTCGGCGGCAGCAACGACGGCTTATGCGGCATGGGAACGTCATGCCGATGCGTGTCGGCCACGCCCACGTCGGTTGCGTTCCGATGCCGAACGTCGATGCCGCCGGCGTAGCTGCCGGTCGTCGCGAACGCACAAGTCAAACCCAGCATGGCGGTGCATGCCGCACGTACGATTGTTCTCATCACCCCTCCCGTCGCCAGTCGGTGAGCGCGAAACGCACGGTGTGCGTACAGCTCGCCGACGGAACGACTCTAGGAGGGCGCACAGCGGGTGACCAGCTACCTAGGCTGATAGCTGCCCATGCATGGAAGGCCTATGCATGTGGCGCGCCGGCGAACGACCGCGCGTGCAAGCGCGAATCGAACTAGGCCGGTGTCGCGTGCTTAGCTGGCGTCGGAATGCCAGCCCAAGCCCAGGCTCTTTTGCAGCAGCACGAAATCCTTGAGCAACTCGGCCCGCCCCGCCACCACGTCTTGCTGGGCCGAAAACTGCGTGCGCTCCGTATCGAGCAGGTCGATCGCCGTCGCGACACCGGCGCCGTAGCGTTGCCGCATGAGCGTCGATGCGCGCTGCGCCGATGCGTCGACTTCTTCCAGGCGCACGACGTGCTCGCGTTGATGACCGTAGCGCGACAGGGCCGAGTTCGCATCTTCGAGCGCGGCGAGCACAGTATGTTCATAGTGCGCCGCGGCCTCGTCTCGCGACGCCTTGGCCGAATTCACATCGGCTGCCGTCCGGCCGAAGTCGAGGATGTTCCACTGCAGATACGGCACGCCAAGCCAAGAAAAGTTAGCTTTCCTAACCAAATGCCCTGGGTCGGCCGCCGTGAAGCCGAGATCGCCCAGCAGCGACACTTTTGGAAAGTAATCCGCGACGTGCTCGCCGATCTGCGCGTTGCTCGAAGCCAGCCGGCGCTCGGCCGCGCGAATATCTGGGCGTTGCCGCAGCAGCGAAGCCGGATCGCCCACCTGTACCGTCGACGGCAACGTCGGCAACGGCTTGTGCGCCGATAGCTCGGCATCGAGATCGCCCGGTGCGCGGCCGGTCAGCACCGCCAATCGATCGAGCGATTCGGCGATTTGTTCGTCGAGCGGCACGAGCGCGGCGCGCGTGGTTTGAACTTGCCCGGAAAGGCGCTCGACGTCGACATCGGCGGCCGTGCCGTGCGCGCGCCGCTCTTGCGTCAATGCGAGCATGCGCTGCTGCAGGTCGGCCGATTGCCGCGCAAGCAAAAGCCGTTGCTGCTCGTCGCGCAGATCGATATAGGCCTGCGCCACTTCGGCGGCGAGCGAGACTTGCGTATCGGCGAGATCGGCGTCGATCGCATCGGCTTGGGCCGTGGCCGCCTCGATCGCGCGACGCGTACCGCCGAACACATCGATCTCCCACGACGCGTCGAGACCTAGCGTGTAGAGCTGCAGCGGCCCCCGGCCCGATCCGCCGCCGCCCCCGTTGTTTCCGGAGGACAACGCAGACAGATCGGGGCTGCGCATGCGCACCGCGGCCGCAGAGGCCGACGCTTTCGGAAGTTCCTTCGCCCGCTGCCCCATGAGCTGCGCGCGCGCCTCCCGCAAGCGGGCCTGCGCGGCATGGATGTCCGGATTGTGCGCAAGCGCGGCATCGACGAGCGCGTCGAGCTGCGGGTCGCCGAGCTCGCGCCACCATGTGCTCGCGGCGGGTGCGCCGGCCGCCACGCCGGTGGCCGGCGCGCGCACGAACGCAGGCGCCTTCAGCGAATCGGCCGCGACGCTCGGCGCGCCGCTATAGTCGGGGCCCACGGCGCAAGCCGACAACATGCACAGCGCGGCGAGCGCGCAGGTGGGAGCGGCAAGTTGAGACAAATAGGAAGAACGGCGAATCGACATGGTGATGACCTGAAGCGTCAATGTCCCGCGGAAGGCGGGCTGCCCGGCGCGACGGCCGGTGTTTTCAGCATGAGCGCAAGCGGAATGCAGGCGGCGAGCGCAAGGGCCAGCACGTAAAACGTTTCGGAGTACGTCATGACGGACGCTTGCTGCTGGATCTGCGCGGCGAATTGCCCGAGTGCCTGCATCTTCGCGTAGGCTAAATCGCCGGTGCGCACGAACCAGTTGGCCGCGCTCGCCGCGATCCGCTCCTGACCGATCGACGAATTGGCCGTGACCGATTGGCGCAGCGCCGCGACGTGAAACGCGGTGCGGCGATCGATGATGACGCCGATCACGGCCAGCCCCACCGAGCCGCCCATGTTGCGCGCCATGTTGTACAAGCCGGCCGCGTCGCCCGATTCCTCGCGCGAGACCGCCGACATCGACGCCTGATTGAGCGGCATCATCGCCAGCATTTGCCCCACGCCGCGAAGCAATTGCGACCACAGGAAGTCTACCCCGGCGCTTTGCGCGGTCAGACTCGTATCGAGCATGCAACTCACGGCGAAGCACAGCAGTCCGCCGATGACGAGCACGCGAAAATCGACCTTGCCGAGCAGCCGCGGCAAGATCGGCATCATGAAGAACGCGGGTACGCCCGCGAGCAGCATGATGTCGCCCGACTGTTCGGCGTTGTAGCCCGAAATCAAGCTGAGAAACTGCGGCACGAGATAAGCCACGCCGTACAAACCCGCGCCGACGGCGAACACGATGACGATGACGCTCGCAAAGTGCGGGTTGCGCAGCAGCGAAAGCCGCATGATCGGCTTACGCGCGACGAACTGCGAAATTCCGATCAGTACGAAACCGAGCGCCGCGACGGCGGCGAACATCGTGATTTCGCTCGATTCGAACCATTGATGGCGCTGCCCCTCTTCGAGCACGAGCGTCAAGGAACTCAGCCCGATCGAAAGGCCGACGATGCCGATCCAATCCGCGTTGACGAAGTCGTGCCAGTGCGGAGGATCGGAGGGCAGCCCCGCGATCAGCAATGCGATCAACGCGATGCACACAGGCAGGTTGATGAAAAAACACCATTTCCACGAGATGTTTTCGGCAAGCCACCCACCGAGCACGGGCCCGAGCAGCGGCCCGAGCAATACGATGAGGCCGAAGATCGTCATGCCCACCGCGAGCTGCGTGCGCGGCAACCGGGTGCGAATGATCGTCTGCCCGGTGGGAATCATCGCGCCGCCCGTGAAGCCCTGACCGACGCGCCCGATGATCATCCAGTCGAGCGAATGCGACAGGCCGCACATCATCGAGAAAAATATGAACAACGCGGCGTTCGTCAGCAAGAAGTTACGCAGGCCGAACACGCGCGTGAGCCATGCCGCCAGCGGGATCATGACGATTTCCGACATCAGGTAGCCCGTCGAAATCCACGTACCCTCGGTGCCGGTCGCCCCCACCGACCCTTGAATCTGCGGCAGCGCCGAATTCGTGATGGAGATGTCGAGCGTGGCCATCAGCGCGCCCAGCGCGCCGGCCGCGACGGCGATCCAATCACCGGCGCTCGCGCGTTCCGGGTGCCCTGGCGCGCCGGCGGCGCCCGCCGTCAAGGTGGAATCAGCCATGGCCGTTGGCGGCCGCGAGCCGTTGGTCGCCCGCGCGCACCGTGCGCGTATCGACGTCGACCGTCACCGATAGGCCAGGCAACAGCAAGCTGCGCGTTTGCGCATCGGCGTCGACGCGAATGCGCACCGGCACGCGCTGCACGATCTTCGTGAAATTGCCCGTGGCGTTTTCCGGAGGCAGCAAGGCGAATTGGGCGCCGGTGCCAGGAGCGAAGCTATCGACGACGCCGTGGAGATCGACGCCGCGCAACGCATCGACGTGCAGGGTCGCGCGCTGACCCGGCAGCATGTGGCCGATCTGCGTTTCCTTGAAATTCGCCTCGAGATAAATGCTCTGCACGGGCACGACCGTCAACAAACGCGTGCCCGGCTGGACGTATTGCCCGATCCGCACGGAACGATCGCCCACGCGGCCGGCGATGGGGCTGTAGAGCGTCGTGTCGTTGACATCGAGTTGCGCCTGGCGCAACGAGGCTTGCGCCGCCTCCAACTGCGCGCGCGCTTGCGCGATCTGGGCGGTCGTCGCATCGATTTGCGTTTGCGCCGACCGCACACCGGCGGCATTGGCCGTGAGCGTGGCGCGCGCCTGGTCGCGCGTACTGACGAGGCTCGCCAGCCGTTCGCTCGTTTCGGCGCCCGTGGCCGCCAACGGCGTGTATCGATTGACGTCGTCTTGCGCATGCTGTGCGGCGACGCGCGCCACCTGCTCTTGCGCTAGCGCTTGTGCGACGCTGGCCTGCTGCTGTTTCAAGTCCGCTTGAGCGCGCGCCAGGTCCGCCTCCCGCGCATCGACCGTCGCCCGCGCTTGCGCGAGCGATGCTTCGTACTGCCGAGTATCGAGCCGAACGAGCGGCGCACCCGCGGCCACGGTTTCATTGTCTCGCACCAAAACTTGCGTGACGTACCCGCTGATTTTCGGTGCGACGGTCACGCTGTCGGCTTGGAGGTACGCGTCATCCGTGCTTTCGATGAAACGGCCGACCGTCCACCAATGCGCGAACCACGCGATGCCCGCCACGAGCAAGACGAGCAATACGCCGATGAGCCAGCCGCGGCTGCGTGCGCGCCGCGGAGCGTCGCCGCCGGACTCTTGTTGCGCCTGGCCGCGTGGCCGCGCGTCGATTGTGGTTGACATCCTTAGATCCTCTCCGGGGGTGAAGCGCCGACAATTATTCCAGTTGGAAAAATTGTGTCAAGTGATATATTTCTTACCCAACCCCTCCGCCATCGTTTGAAAGGAATTCCCATGAGCGAAACGAAGCGCCTTCGCCGATCGACCGAAAGCGGGTATGCACGCGGCGAGGAAACGCGGCTTCGCATCATTCAAGCGGCGATCGAGCTGTTCGGCGAACATGGGTTCGTCGCCGCTTCGACGCGCGACATCGCCGCGCGCGCGGGCGTCAACGCGCCGGCGCTGCAGTACTACTTCGAGAACAAGGAAGGCGTGTACCGCGCCTGCGTCGAGCATTTGGCGGAGGAGGTGTGGCGCAAATTCGGCCCGGTCGTGCAGCGCGCGACCGAAACGCTCGACACGACAGACGACCTTGCGCAATTGATCGAGGCGTTCGTCGCCATTCAAGGCGTGATGATCGACAAGGCGCTCAGTGCGCCGGCCGAGCCGACGTTGAAGCTGTTTTTCGTACGCGAACAAGGCGGGCAGGAACCCCCGATCGCAACCGAGATTTTTCAGCAGCGCGTGCGCGGCCCTTTGAACGGCGTCGCGACGGCGATCATCGGAAAGATCACGGGTACGGCCCCTGACGATTCAGTCACCATTCTTCGACTGCTCGCGTTGCACGGCCAGTTCATGGCCTTTCACTTGGCGCCGCGCAGCGTCATGACGCTGCTGGGGTGGTCGCAGATCGATGCCGAAAAGGTCGATCTCGTGAAGCAGACGATTTTCGCGAACTCGCGCGCGCTATTGCTGATGTGGGCCGGCGAACGCGAGGCGAAGGCGCCGGCGCGAAAATCGGCGAGCGGCGACAAGAAGAAGGGCGAACCCTTGCGTCGACGCAAGGGCTGAGGCAAAGCGACATGCATTTGAAACCGGACGTGCTAGCAAGCGACGCGGTTTCCGCGCGAAATAATTGCAACTGTCGAATTGCGCGTGCTCGAATTATCCGCAATTGTCGGATCCTCGCACGTCATCGCACATGGCGACTGCGCTCGTGCATAGGGAAGCTAACGCGGGCGGATGCAGTACCAAGCAAAGGCCGGTACTTCGCGTGCGATGGAGTAAAAGTCCCGAACCTCCCAAAACCGGGGGTACGCGCCGCTAACGTCGGGCACACTGAAGCGTCGAAGCGCCAACATAGCCCTGGGAAGATGAAAGTATTGCGTTACCACGATCGCGCTCGACAGCCCGTGGTCTCGCATGAAGGTGCTTGCGTTCTTCGCGGTAGCCCAGGTGTCTCGCCCTGCGCTATCGACCACAATCTTGTCGGCTGGAATACCTCGGCGCATCAAATACTCGCGCATGGCAACAGCTTCATCGATAGCGGACGCACCAACGCCGCCGCTCACAAAGATTAGTCTGCATTGCCGTTGCTCGTAGCACTGACTGGCCCTGTTTAGCCTTGCCGCCAGCCTCGGGGACGGACTACCATTGCGATACACCGTATTTCCTAGCACGATCGCGATGTCCGCCGGCTGTGCTCGGGTCAGCAGACCAGCTGACGCCAGCACGGCACCAGCGAGGAACCATAGACAAGCGATGATCTTCAAAAGGCGCACATGAAACCCCTCACTGGCATCTGTTTCCTCGTTGTTCTCGGGTGGGTTGTCGCCACGACAAGCGTGTCGCGACCTCCTTATTTGCAGCCATGCACACCGAAGTGGTTCTCGTACCTAGACAGTCACTATTTCGGTATCTCCGATGGTGAAGGACACGGGCCAGATCTCGGTAGCAGGGAATGGCTCGGATCTGTCGAAGAAAAAGCGGGGCTTCCAGTAAAAGAACACCTCCCGGACGCGCAGCGTTGCCAACTGATTCAGAACCAGATCGTACATCACACGTACGTCATTAATCAGCAGTTGGGCTGGACACTCTCACTTTGACGGTGCTCTGAGTCCGAACTTGGCCCGCATCGCCTCAACTACCTGCATGCCGTACTTGCCCGGACATGCTCGTCCCTCGTTTCCAGGCGCAAAGAGCTGATACTCGCGATGACCACCCACCGTCGTGATGTTGAAAAACTCTATCAACGTCGCGATCAAAGCAGACAGAGCGTCAACCTGCGCCTTCGTCGGCATGGCATGGTCAAAGGCGACCGCATCGCGTGCAATATGCAGCGACCCTTTGAGCTTTTGCCAAAGCGATTTCCGGCTGTACTCCTGCTGCCAAGCTTCGCCGGCTTCAGCCAGATTCGCAAGCAGGACGATGCCAATCTTGCCGGTATTGTTGCCCATCACGTGTGCCCCCGTGAACCGAATATCGCGTGCCTCGATCACTTTACCGGGACACGAAACCGCGTAGTGGTAACCGATATCATAGAATTTTCGCATGTCGTATTCTTGAGCCTTCTGGATTTGCTCAATCGATCCCTGTTCACTCACCGCACATGAATAGCTGTGCCCGGCGTGGTGAATAACGATGTCGCGATAATCCCAGCTCGACGGCGTTAGATCATGCTTCGGCGGCTTGGCCGCCCACGACGATCGCTCCAACAGAGAAATCCCCTTCTGCTCCAGGTCCGTAATGATGGCCTGTCGCGTCGCGGCACGGTCGTTGACCGATATTGAGATGGCACCATGCTTGCCACCACCCTGCACGGTGTTTGACATTGTCCAGTGCTTGATGTCGTAATCAAATGCCATGGTTAAGCCCCTCGGGGATTCAATTTGCGCTTCGGCGCGCTGAAAACAACATGAATCTCGACTGGCTGCTCGCCGTCGGTCCTAATCCGCGCATAGCCATCACCATCGGTCTGTCCTATCTGCTGGACATCACCAACGTTTGCGATGAAGTCCCGATGAGGCATCGGCTGCCCGGTCGCGCTGTCCAAAATATAAAACCATCGCTCATGTTGCGGTTCGACAGGTTGTGATCGCGCAGATGTGTTCGATGCCAACGAACTGGCCGCGCTGCCGACGCTCACGTCCATGTACTCATTACAGCGCGCATAAACGGATACGATGCGAGGGTGCCGTTCGCACTTGCAGCGCACGATATCCCCTCCGACAGCTTCCATTGAATTGAGACGTCCGTCCCAGCCACGCAGGCAATCCGATATGCTGGAGCCCGCCGCGACGACTCCGACCGACTGACAGACCGAGCACCACGCCTTTTGGCCCAAGTGTGTTTGTCCTCGCGAGCGTCCGTCCAGGCCTTCGATAGTCGAGTGTGGCGCACCCTCGATCACACGACTGTCGCCCCCGTTGTCGAGCGGATCACCTTCCACGACTGCGTAATAGACCGCCATATATCGAGTTTCCTGTTCGGATGGCAATCGGCAACGCTACATCGGATCCGCGATCGGGTTTAGCAGATTTGTCTCAGAGTGCCATGCGACGGCACATCGCGCAGAGTGTCTTGAGATGCACGTATGGCCGGCTAATTGCGCGGCCGCTACACTCGAAAGGTGAGGCTTTTCGGGACCAGCCGCGCTGTCATCGACAGAAGCCGCGCGCACAGGCGCGCGCAGGCGCGGCCATCGATGCTTAAGGTGAGTGTTTTCGGGAGCGACTGGCATGCCCTGCGCGAGCGCAACTGTCTCTGGTCGAGCGAGCACGTCGGAACGACAATGCGAAGCACAGCGTTCGCCACTAGGAGCCGACCGTGCACCCGATTCCCGACGATGTCCTCCGCATCGCGCTGAGCGATGCCGAGCAAGCCCTCTCCGCCCTACCGCAACCGTTCGCGGTTCTATTTCAGCGCGGCGAGGTATCGGTCGAACTGTTCGCGCCGCGCGGCTCCGACACGCAGTCGCCGCATACGCGCGACGAGCTGTACATCGTTGCGTCCGGATCGGGCGTGTTCACGCGCGCGGGCGAGCGCACCGAATTCCGAGCCGCCGATCTGCTGTTCGTGCCTGCGCATGTCGAGCACCGGTTCGAGCAGTTCACCGCCGATTTCAGCACGTGGGTGATTTTCTTCGGGCCGGAAGTGCCGGCGCCGGCATAAGGCCCGCGGCGCGGCACCCGCGCGGCTACACTTCGCCGCGCAACGTCCGAGCATAAAGCGCCAACATCTGCTCCGCCTCCACGCCGATGCATACTTCGCAGGAAGGCCGATCGTCCCAATCGGGCGCGGGCGCGGCAAAGGCCGTCGGCTTTTGAATCGTATGGCCGGCCGCGATGCCGTCGGTCAACACGCGCACGGGCCCGCTACGGGTTGTATAAAGTTGCGGCGCCAGCAGATAGGCCACGGCCGACGAATCGTGCACGTAGATTCCGCCCAACCCCGCGCTCGATTGGTGGAAGGCTTCGTAGTGCCGAGACACGTCCCAGACGAAGCGTCCGGCCTCCCCCGCTTCGTCGCGCAGTTTCGCTAAATAGTCGGTCGTCATGATCGTGCGCTCGGTCACGTCTAGGCCGACGATCGCCACAGGCCAAGCCGCGCCGAAGACGATATCTGCCGCATCCGGATCGCCGAGCATGTTCGCTTCCGCGGCCGGCGATACGTTGCCGTTCACGCCGTCCGTGCCGAACGCGCCGCCCATCACGACCACTTGCTTCACGAGCTGGGCGATCTCCGGATCCTCTCGCAGCGCGAGTGCAAGATTGGTCAACGGGCCGACGGCCACGAGCGTGACTTCGCCGGGTAAAGCACGAACGGTATCGATGATGAAGCGATGCGCGGCACGCGCGTCGAGCGCGCTTGCGGCAGCCGCGTCATCGGACTGCAACGCTGTATTTGTATTGCCGAGGCCGTCGTCGCCGTGAATCCAGTTCACGGGCTCGGGCGCCATCCGCCGCAACGGTGCGGCCGCCCCTCGCGCGACCGGCACGGTCGGCGCGAAACGACGCGCCAGATACAGCGCGTTGCGCGTGGTGATTTCGATCGTCGAATTGCCGAATACGCTCGTCACGCCCAGCAATTCGATTTGCGGATGCAGCGCCTGGAAAACAAGCGCCATGGCGTCGTCGACACCGGGGTCCGTATCGTAGATGACCTTGTGCATGTTCAAAGATAGAAAGCGTCGGGCAGTTGTTCGCGCGCCGTCGTATCGCGCGTATCGCCACGCAGGTTTCCGAGGCGAATGATCAGTTCGGGGCCGCCGAGTTCGAGGATGACCTGCCGGCAAGCGCCGCACGGAGCAATCGGCCCATCGGTATCGCCGACCACGGCGAGCGCCGAGAATTCGTCGCGCCGGCAACCGGCCGCGATCGCACTGAAAAACGCCGTGCGCTCGGCGCAGTTGCACAGGCCGTACGAGGCGTTTTCGACGTTGCATCCTTCGAACACGCGTCCGTCCTTGGCTAACAGGGCCGCACCCACTTTGAATTTCGAGTACGGCGCGTAAGCTCGCTCGCGCGCCACCTTCGCTCTGGCGAGCAATTCATCCAGCGTCATAGACGGCCTCTTCAGCATTCAATCAGTGAAACGTCAAAAACATGCCGGCGATCGTCGCGCTCATGAGATTAGAGAGCGTACCGGCCAGCACGACGCGCAGGCCGTAGCGAGCGACTTCCGAACGCCGTTCGGGCGCGACCGCGCTGAAACCACCCGTCAATACGGCGATCGAGGCGAAATTCGCGAACCCGCACAACGCAAACGACAAAATGGCGAGCGTGCGAGGATCCAGCACCGGCAGCCCCGCGGCGACCACGCTTGCGCTGTCCTTCAGGTAAGGCGAGAGCGAGGCATAGGCCACGAATTCATTGAGGATGATTTTTTGCCCGAGGAAATTGCCGGCCACCATGGCTTCGTTCCACGGCACCCCGATCAAATAGGCAAGCGGCGCGAAAACCGCCCCCAAAATCGACTGCATCGACAGTTGCGGATGACCGAACCACGCGCCCACGCCACCCACCAAACCATTTAGCAGCGCGATCAATCCGACGAATGCAATCAGCATCGCGCCCACCATGACGGCAATCTTGAGCCCTACGGCGGCGCCGGAACTAGCGGCCTCGATCACATTGGCCGGCCGCCGCTCGTCGAAACTCATCTGCTCGAGCCGCACCCGGCTGCCTTCGGTCGTCGGGTGGATGATCTTCGCGAACAGCAGCCCGCCGGGCACGGCCATGAAAGACGCGGCAAGCAGATATTCGACGCGTACGCCCAGGCCTGCGTAGCCGGCCAGCACCGAGCCGGCCACGGCCGCCATGCCGCTGGACATGACGGCGAACAGCTCTGCGCCCGTCATGTCGCGCGCGAACGGTTTGACGACAGCCGGCATTTCGCTTTGGCCGAGAAAGATCGTAGTGACAGCCGAAAACGACTCGAGCTTCGATACGCCCAAGAGCCGTTGAAACAACGTGCCGAGCACGATCACGATCCAGCGCATGATTCCCACGTAATAAAGCACGGAAATGAGCGCGGTAACGAAGATGATGGCCGGCAGCACGCGCACGGCGAATACGAAGCCCCCGTTGCCGAACAGCGTGAACATCTTGGATTGGACGAGCCCGCCGAATAGGAACTCTATCCCGGCATTGCCGTAGTCCAAAACGTGATTGACGCCCGCGGCCATCTCCGCGAGGACCACTTTACCGAACGGTACGAATAGAACGAATGCGCCGATCGCGATTTGCGCCAGCAGCGCGGTGACGACGGTGCGAGGCCGGATGGCCCGGCGGTTCGTCGAAAAAACGAATGCGATCGCCAATAGAGCGACGATGCCAAGAAAATTGCGCGCAATCGAGGCCATGTGTCTGTCGAATTTGGAATCGTCGTTGAACAGGCGGCGATGCTGAGAAAAACGGGAGCCGAAACCGAAGGGAAAACGCCAATGCGCTTTTTCCTTCGGCTCGGTGCGCGCCGAACGGCGCGCTGTTACTGCTCGATGAGAAACTTCTCGCGCCGCTTGCCGAGCCAAGCCGGCACGCGCCCGCGGCCGCTCCAGGTCTTGCCCGTCTTCGGATCACGATACTTCGGGGGCAGGCCGCCCGTTTTTCGCGACGCCGTACGCTTGCTCGCAAAGCCAAGCTCCTCGGCCGTGATGCCGTACTCCTCGATCTGCGCCTTGATTTGCTCGATCGTGCTCGCCAGCTCTTTTTCGCGTGCCGCTTCCATCTGCGCCTGGACTTTAGACATTTGCTCGACCAACTGCCGGTACGTCGCCATAGAAATTCGCCTCCTGGTTTAAAGTGACGGTAAACGCTCCTCTGACTGCCCGATTGCACAAAAGTGCAATCATTCGTCATTGACCGCGAGAGCAAGCGGCGGACCGCGATGGCTTGGGTCTCGCGACTCGACGGCCTCGGACTCGAAACGGCCTGCCTTCCCGCGCCGACGACTCATCGAGTCTTGCAGGCAAACAGCAGTTTATGCGCCCCATCGACCTCTGATTGCTGAATAACGTCAATGCCGCTTTGGCATATTCCACGTGCGTTTTCGATGCAATTGTCCCAAGGGCCGGCGCCCGAACATTGGACCGCCGTGGTCGGGCGTCCGTCGCTCGTAAAGAGCGGGGCGCTCCCGCCGCACCCCGTCAAAACGGCCGAGCCGAGCAGTGCCGCGGCGGCGAATCGTAGAACCGCACCCAGGCGCCATTGAAAGAAAGACGTGCCCTGCATGAATGAACTCCTTTGGCCTAACCATTCTTTTTCGAATGGCCGGAGTATGCCACGGCATAACGGGCATGGGCTTTCCCCAAATGCCTCATCGCGACGCAATCGGTCAAATGGCGATACCCAGCGCAGCGATCTTCTTATAGAGCGTTGCGCGGCCAATCCCCATTCGCGCCGCCGCGTCGGCCACGCGCCCGCCCGTGGCGCGCAGCGCATCGCTAAGAAATCGCCGCTCGAAATCGGCCATCGCTTGTGCATAGGAGTCCGAATCGTCCATGCGCGGTTGCACCTCCGGCATCCCGTCGCGCCCGCCTGCCGGGCCGGCCGCGAACGGCCTTGGCGTCACGACGCCGCCGATGAACGGCGTCAGCGTGCGCGCATCGATGCGCTCGCTGTCGGACAGCATGATCGCGCGTTCGAGCGTATTGCGTAGTTCGCGTACGTTGCCGGGCCAATCGTGCGCGATCAACAAGCGCAGGGCATCGTCTTGCAATTCGAGGTGGCGCCCATGCCCCCCGCGCCCCGGTGTGCACAATTCCTCCAAGATCGCGTAGGCCAATGCCTCGATGTCGGAACGGCGTGCGCGCAACGGCGGTGCGTGAATAGTCAGCACATTGAGCCGGTAAAACAAATCGGCGCGAAACCGGCCGGCCGCCACGAGCGCGGGCAAATCGGCCGAGGTGGCCGCCACGATCCGCACGTCGGTGCGCACGATCCGGTTCGAGCCTAGCGGTTCGAACTCCTGGTCCTGCAACACGCGCAACAGCTTGCCCTGAAGCGGCAAGGGCATGTCGCCGATTTCATCGAGAAACAATGTGCCGCCGTGCGCGAGTTCGAACTTGCCGACACGGCCGCGGCGGTCGGCCCCGGTATAGGCGCCCTGCGCCGCGCCGAAGAACTCGACTTCGAGCAGCGTATCGGGAATCGCAGCCACGTTGACCGTGACGAGCGGGCCGCTCGCGCGCGCCGACGTGCCGTGGATCGCATGTGC
Source organism: Trinickia sp. (assembly GCA_035492395.1). Classification (GTDB taxonomy): domain Bacteria; phylum Pseudomonadota; class Gammaproteobacteria; order Burkholderiales; family Burkholderiaceae; genus Trinickia. The sequence goes on from DATJJH010000179.1 coordinate 18,112, forward strand.
GAGCAGTTCTTTGCCGGTGCCTGTTTCGCCCAGCAGCAGCACGGGCGAATCGACGTTGGCCGCACGCCGCGCCTGCCGCTTGACCTCGAGACTGGCGGCGCTCGTCCCGACGAAGCTCGCGAGCGTGTACTTGGCGCGCCGCGCTTGCGCGAGCGATTGCCGCGCGGCGATCAACTCCTCTTGCACGCGTGAATAGTGCGAGAACAGCGGCGTCAGCGATTTCATCTCGTCGAACAGCGCAAAACCGACCGCGCCGACCGTTCGACCCGCCTCGTCTTTCAGCGGCAAACGCATGACGACGAACGGCTCACGCCCATTTTCGAGGACATCGAGCAGGATCGGCTTGCCGGTCTGCACGACTTCGCGCATCAGGCTATTCGGAATGACCGTTTCGCAATCGAGGCCGATCGCCTGCTGCGTATCGGTAAAGCCGAACCTCGCGGCGTAGCGCTCGTTGATCCAGACGATGCGTGCATCGGCGTCGACGATCAGCGTCCCTTCGCTGAAATTCTCGAACGTCTTGAACAGCGAATCCATGGCGCTGCGAAGGATGGCGCCGTATTGAGCGGGCACGCCGATGAGGTCGGTCGTCATTGAAGACATTGAAGATCTACCTGTCCTTGTGTTGGCCGGGGCGGCCGAGTCTCGAATCGGCGACAGCATATCTCATAACAGAGACACGGCAAAAACCATTGATGCACCTCCCCTGCGGCAACCAAATTGCGGCCCAAACGAAGCCTAAGTCTCTATTTGTAGACAGGCATACCGAGAAACGAACGCACTGCTTCGTCAAAATTTCCGGAATGGGGCGCACGGCCCGCTCCGACGGCCAATGGCACGGAACCTGCAATGTTCGCTCCCTGCGTTTTCCCGTGCGCTCGCACGGCTCACAATCACAATTTGGAGACTCGATGTCGTTCGTCATCGTCCTTGCCGCATTGGCGTTCTTGATGTTCGCCGCGTATCGCGGCTACAGCGTGATCCTATTCGCGCCGATCACCGCTCTCGCGGCTGTTTTGTTGACCGATCCCGCCGCCGTCGCGCCCGTGTTCACCGGCATCTTCATGGAAAAGATGGTCGGTTTCGTCAAACTGTATTTCCCCGTTTTTCTGCTGGGCGCCGTGTTCGGCAAAGTGATCGAACTCGCCGGCTTTTCCGAGGCGATCGTCGCCGCCGCCATTCGCTACATCGGCCGAGGCCGCGCGAATGCGGTCATCGTCGCCGTCTGCGCCTTGCTCACGTATGGCGGCGTGTCGTTGTTCGTGGTGGTGTTTGCCGTCTATCCGTTCGCCGCGGAGCTCTACCGTCAAAGCAACATTCCGAAGCGATTGATGCCGGGCGCGATCGCACTCGGAGCCTTCTCGTTCACGATGGATTCGCTGCCCGGCACGCCGCAGATTCAAAACATCATTCCCAGCGCTTTCTTCAAAACCACCGGATGGGCCGCACCCGCGCTCGGCACGATCGGTTCGCTGTTCATCATCGTCGTGGGTCTCACGTATCTCGAGTGGCGTCGCCGCTCGGCCATGGCCAAAGGCGAGGGGTACGGCGCCTCGCTCGTGAACGAGCCCGAACATATGGGAACGGCCACGCTGCCGCATCCGCTCGTCGCCATCGCGCCGCTCGTGCTCGTTGGGGTGGCGAACTTCGCGCTCACCCGGCTCATTCCGCAGTGGTACGGCGCGGGCACCTACACGGTGCCGCCCGACGTGCTGCCGGGCGTGCACGCACCGTTGTCGGCGACGATCAAGACAGTCGTAGCGATCTGGTCCGTGGAAGGCGCGCTGATCGCCGGCATCGTGCTCGTCGTGCTGACGGCGTTCAATCGCGTGCGCGAACGTTTCGCTGCAGGGACGAAAGGCGCCGTCGCGGGCGCCTTGCTCGCCTCGATGAATACGGCCTCGGAATACGGTTTCGGCGGCGTCATTGCGGCTTTGCCCGGGTTTCTCGTGGTGGGCGGCGCGCTGAAGTCGATTCCGAACCCGCTCGTCAACGCGGCCGTCTCGGTCAGTTCGTTGGCCGGCATCACGGGCTCGGCATCGGGCGGCATGAGCATTGCGCTGGCGGCCATGTCCGATTGGTTCATCAAGAACGCGCAGGCCGCGCATATCCCGCTCGAAGTGCTGCATCGCGTGGTGGCGATGGCGAGCGGCGGCATGGATACGCTGCCGCACAACGGCGCCGTCATCACGCTGCTGGCCGTGACGGGGCTCACGCACAAGGAGTCGTATCGCGACATCTTCGCGGTCACGCTGATCAAGACGCTCGCCGTGTTTTTTGTAATCGGCGTGTATTACACGACGGGCCTCGTTTAAAGCCGCTCGGCTCGCCTACCCGAAATCGCAGCTTGCCGTAGCATAGACAGTCGAGCGCACTCCAACTTTCACCGGAGACATCGATGTCCCTTACGCAAAGCAAGCTGTTCTTCATCACCGGCGTCAGCACGGGCTTCGGCCGCGCGCTGGCGCAGGCGGCGCTAGCCGACGGCCATCGCGTCGTCGGCACGCTGCGCGATCAAACCGCCCTCGGCGAATTCGAACTGCTGGGCCCCGGCCGCGCCATCGGCAAGCTGCTCGACGTCACGCACACGGACGCCATCAACGATACGATCGCCGACGTCGAAGGCAAGGTCGGCCCGATCGACGTGCTCGTCAACAACGCGGGCTACGGGTTCGAAGGCATCCTAGAAGAAACGACGCTGGAGCAATGGCGCAAGCAGTTCGACGTCAACGTCTTCGGCGCCGTCGCCATGATCCAAGCCGTCATCCCCTACATGCGCCGACGCAAGCGCGGGCACATCATCAACATCACGTCGATGGGCGGGTATTTCGCCGCGCCGGGCATCGGCGCGTACAACGGCACGAAGTTTGCGCTCGAAGGGATCACCGAAAGTCTGGCCAAGGAAGTGAAAGACCTCGGCATCAAGGTCACGGCCGTCGCGCCCGGCGCGTTCCGCACCGATTGGGCCGGCCGATCGATGGTGCGCACGGAACGCTCGATCGCCGACTACGACGCCGTATTCGAGCCGCTGCGCGCACACCGCCAGTCGATCAGCGGCAAGCAACCCGGCGATCCCGCCAAAGCCGCCAGGGCGATTCTCGACATCGTGGCGGCGGAGAACCCGCCCGTGCATCTGCTGCTCGGCGCCGATGCAGTCAAGCGCGTCCGAGAAAAGCTCGATGCGCTGCGCGCCGAACTCGACGCCTGGGAATCGCTGTCGACGTCGACCGACTTTTCGTCGTGATACGCCATACGTGAACGTTCGTTCGCGATAGAAAAACCGACCGACTTCACGGACGAATGCCGAACATGCCGTGCCAAAGCGTGCTGAACAGGCCCGCATGCGCGGCAAGTTCGGGGTCGCCGGTATCGGAGACATCGGCCGGCGCCACGGGCTTGGCGGATTTGTCGACATGGTGTCCGCGCTCGCTTTCGCTATCGACGGCCGGCGTCTGCGCGCGCGACGCGCACAGCGCCGCGGTGCCGTCGGCGATCCGCGCCGCCAGCGCCTCGTCGCAACCGCGCCCGAGCAGGACACCGAACACCACGTCGCGGTTGTGCCCGCGCTCCGCATAGCGCATCGCTGTAGCGACGTATCGCTCGTAACGCTCTCGCTCAGCGCGTTCGCGGGCTTCGCGCGCCTCCCTCGCTGCTCTCGCGTGCTCTTGCTCATGCTCGCGCAGCTTGCGCATTTCTTCCGCGAAGACGGCGTCGTAGACGCGCCGCTGTTCGGGATCGGCCAGAATCGCATAGGCCTGCTTGATTTCCTGAAACGCATCGTGAGCCGCCGCTTCGCGGCCTTTGTTGCGGTCAGGATGCGCCCGCATGGCGGCCTTGCGGTAGGCGCGTTTGATCTCCTCGTCGGAGGCGCCGTCGTGCACGCCAAGCGTTTCGTACAACGTCACCATGGTTCATCGAAGGGAAGTGGACGGCGTCGTCGATCCTATCACCAAGGCCGCCGGCCACGTAAGCGCGGATGCCGCGCATCGGCGCCTACGCCGCACGCGAACAGAAATGAAAGGAAATTGTCAGGCTTGCAGACAGATGCCGGAAAACCGCTCGCCTATAGCATCGTCGCTCGAAATAAATCGTGCGTTCAATCCGATTCTTATTCGAGGGGGCTTGATTTCATCGAGCGCTTCGATTTGAATGACGAAGCTTCGAGATCATTGTCGCGCATTGAGAGACTGCGCGGCAGGCCGAACCGGGTCATGCAAGGGCGAAAGCGTTTCTTCGCCCTACCGTCTTTGACGGGAGAAGCATCGCGCATGGCCGGTTTCGACGTGAACACACATAACTTCCACTATAGAAGCGGGCCTCTAAATGAGCGAAAAAAAGAAAGCGCTGATCGACACCGCGACTCGGCTATTTTCACAGTTCGGTTTTCACGCTGTCGGCATCGACCGGATCATTGCCGAATCGCGCGTGGCGAAGATGACGATGTACAAGCATTTCCCTTCCAAGAGCCGGCTCGTGGTCGAAGTCTTGAACGAACAAGGCGCGGCCCTCGCGGCCGGGATCGCGGCGGCGGTCGCCGCGCACACCGATGCGCTCGACAAGCTTCATGCGATTTTCCAATGGCACGACAACTGGTTCCGCTCGGAGACGTTCACCGGCAACATGCTCATTCATGCAGCCGCGGAATTCCATGCGGAGGCGAATGAGATCCTCAGCGCGTCGGAAGCGCAACGTGACGCATTCGTCAAGTCGATGCAGCGTATCTTCGACGAGCGTTTCGACGGCGAAACCGCAGAGCGTCTGGCGCGCCGCTGCGCGTTGCTGCTCGACGGCGCCACGCTTGCGCGCCAGTTGAGCGGCCGCGTCGACGCCGCGCGCGACGCATGGGAGATCGCGCAAGCGTTGATCGAAAACGAGCGCATGCACGTCGCTTAACGACCCACGCCGGCCGTCGCGCCGGTGTTGAAGTCTTGCGGAGCGTCAAGCCCCAGGCGCACGTTGTGTGGCGCTTTGTGTTCGTGCACTTTTAAAAGACGCTGGCGCGCCTGGACTTCGCGATACACTCATTGGCACGAAATGGGTGGGAGGCGCGCGCCTGCCTGCCGCACGAGCGCTATGCGCGCTCGGCGACAGACATAAGCCTCTGTAAGCCCATACAATCGCTTCACCACGACTCGAGGAACTGTTCGATGCGCACCACCGGCTCTTCCGGGGCAATGGCCCTGCTCACCGAAATCCACGACACGGGCGGCCATGTCGTCCGCACCTTGCGGTTGGAAGCGACAGACGACGGAAAGAGTATTCATCTGATCGAAATCGACGAACGCAAGCCCGGCATCCACCGGGAAGTTCGCTACGAGATCACGCCGGCCGAGCTCATCGCGGCAATTCGTGCACATGGGGCAGAATTACCGGGTGAGCAGCACGTTCGTTGAATTTACCGGAAGCTCATTTCCTTTTTTCCGTACCCTCGCTTAATTTCCGCATGACCCGGCATCGGCCTTTTCCATTGCGGCTTTTTGTTTGCTGACGTTTGCGAACGGTTGCGAAGGTTTGCGGCGGCCAAAAGGACCGCCGCAAACGCATTGACGGTTAAAACACGCGCACCGGCAGTGTGACCAAAAGCCGGTACAGCTGGTTAGTGCTGTCGGAGTAATAAGCCGAGCCCACGTGCCATTCCGCGATGAACGTCACCTTCGCGTTCTTCCACGGCCCATGCTGCACCACATACGTGGGAATGAATCCGAACTCGTGATGCCGACCGTGCACGGGTTGCCCGTTCCTAAAGTAGATCGTGCTGAACGAGGGTCCGCCCACCCCGTATTGGCCCGCACCGGCCGACGCGTCGGCGCCCCATCCTTGCTGCGCCCATACCGTCGCCTGCAAGCCCGGCCACCCCGCGTACTTGCCGTCGAACATATAGCGCAGCTGCAGCGACTGCTCGTGCGGCGCGTTGTAGTCGACGTCCATCGAATTGACGAGATAAACGCCGGCGGTTTCGTCGATGTAATCGAAGAATTGGTCGCCGAATATCTTTTGATAACCGACGAGCAACGCATGCGGGCCGTGCTGTGCCGATAGCGACACGCTGTAGGCGTTGTTGTCGAGGGGGCCCTGCAGGGCGGCGCCTGTGTCGTGCGTCGAATACACGTTGGCGAAGCCCGTCACCTTGACGGCGTCGACCGTGCCGATCGCGTGCTGAAGCGAGGCATAGTATTGCCGCCATACATCGTCGACTTGATCGGCATAGAGGGACGCCGAACCGTTCGCGGAATAATCCCACGTGGCCCCGGCGTAGCTCACTCGCTGGAACGGTACACCACCGTAGGTCGTGCGTAGCCCCGTCAAATTCGTATGACCGCGGGGGGCGACTTTCGTGAAGCTGCCGGCTTGCAGTGCGAGGCCTTTGACTTCGCGGCTGAGCAACGCCGCGCCCAGGAACGCAGGCGGCAGCGCGCGATTGTCATGCGGGTCCAAGAACGGGTTCGAGACGTTTTGAAGACCATACGTCAGCGTCGATTCCGACATGCGCGCCTTCGCCGCATAAAGCCCCGGATAGGCCCAGGCAAGCTGATTCTCCCCGCCGCCGTGCTTGCCCACATGCACCATGTTGCCCGCGCCGCGTCCTCCGTCTAGCTTGAGCGCGCCGAACAGCGCGGCATCGAACCCGAAGCCGATCGGCCCGCGCGTGAAACCCGATTCGTACTTGGCCTGCAGCCCTTCGACCCAAGCATGCCGATGGTTAGCGCCGGCCGAGTGGAAGTAGTCGGTGTAGTTGCGCCATTCGAGGTTGAGCCGGCTATCCGCGATCAAGCCATTGCTAGCCGCTTGACTCGATCGAGGGGTGGGCGGCTTCACGGTTAATGCCGCTTCGGCGTTGACCACCGCGTTGGGCGTCGTTGCCTCTTGTGCGATCTTTGCAGATCCGTTTTGCGTCGACGGGGGGCGATTGGCCACGGGCTTTGCCGGCATTGGAGCGACCAAGGCCGGCGGTGCGGGAAGCGGCGTGTCCATCGGCGCGAATATCGGCGCTTCGTCTGCGCGCGCCGATGGGCAAGAGGCAACCATAGCGGCGTAGCAACACGCCGCCGCGACGGCGCGCGAGGCGCCATCGATCGTTGTGTATCGTCTCATGGGTTCTTATATTCGGTTTGTGGAATCGATATGGCCCGCGCGAATGCAAGCCACGAGCGAACGTCCGCCACCGTACGTCTCGAGCGGCGGCGTGCCTTGGGCGCATGCCTCTATGGCATGGGGACAGCGCGTGCGGAACACGCAGCCCGACGGTGGATCGACCGGCGAAGGCAACTCGCCGGTCAGCAGCACGCGGCGCCTATGGCGCTCGCGCAGCGGATCGGGCACGGGCACGGCCGACAAAAGTGCGCGCGTGTAGGGATGCCGAGGTGTGCCGTAGATCGACGCGCACTCGCCGAATTCCATGATTCGGCCGAGATACATGACGAGCACGCGTGTGCTGATCGCCTTGACGACGGCAAGATCGTGCGCGACGAACAACATCGACAGCGACAGCTCGCGCCGCAGGTCGCGCAGCAGATCGACGATCTGCGCGCGAATCGACACATCGAGTGCCGAAACGGATTCGTCGCAAATGAGGAGCCGCGGTTCGGCGATCAGCGCGCGCGCAATGCCCACTCGCTGACATTGCCCGCCGGAGAATTCATGCGGATAGCGGGACGCGTGTCTCGCCTCGAGGCCCACGCGTTCGAGCATGGTGCGCACGCGCGCGGCCACCTCGGCACGCGACATCCACGGGCGATGTGTGAGGAGCGGCTCCGCAACGATCCGCTCGATCGTCATGCTCGGGTCGAGCGACGCGAGCGGATCTTGAAAAATCATCTGCACCTCGCGCCGCAGGCATCGCATTTCATCGCGTGGCCGGTGCGGGCCATCGACCGTCTCCCGGCCCCGCCAGCGCACGCTGCCGCTTGCAATCGGCGCAAGGCCGACGATAGCCCGCGCCAGCGTCGACTTGCCGCAGCCCGACTCGCCGACGAGCCCGACCGCTTCGCGGCGCCGCACGTCGAACGACACGCCGTCCACGGCGCGCAGCATTGCGCCGGAACCCGCTATCGCCCAGGGACGGGCCATTTGCTTCACGCGGAACGTCACCTTCAAGTCCCGCACACGCAGCAGCGCCAATTCGGCCGACGCATCGATCTGATGGCAGTGCTCATCCACGATCGACCTCCTCGAATGCATCGAGCTTCGGCACCGCATTCATGAGGTCGATCGTGCGCGGATGCGCAGGCGCGGCGAATAGCGATACCGCATCGGACTGCTCCACAATGCGTCCGGCACACATCACCGCAACGTCGTCGCACAGCCCCGCCACCACACCCATATCGTGTGTGATCAGAATCGTGGCCGTGCCTGAGTCGCGCGTGATCTCGCGCAACAATTCGACAATCTGTGCCTGCACGGTCACATCGAGCGCGGTCGTCGGTTCATCGGCGATCAGCAGCCGCGGCTTCATGAGCAGCGCCATGGCGAGCGTGATGCGCTGGCGCATGCCGCCCGAGCATTGATGTGGATACATGCCCATGCGGCGCGCGGCGTCCGGAATATGGACGCGTTCGAGCGCTTCGATCGCCCGTAGACGCGCCTCTCGCCGCGGCAGCCCCCGATGGGTTTGCAGCGACTCCGTCAACTGCCGCTCGATCGTCAAGAACGGATTGAGCGAAGTCATCGGATCTTGAAAGACCATGGCGATGCGCTCGCCGCGCAGCGCGTTGAGCGCGCCCCGGTCCATCCGCAGCACGTCCCGTCCCTCGTAGCACGCCACGCCGCCCACGCTTGCATTGGGCGGAAGCAACCCCATGATCGCCATCACCGTCTGGCTCTTGCCCGATCCCGACTCGCCCACGATGCCGAGCGTGCGGCCCGCTTCGACGGAAAACGACACGTCTTGCACCGCATGGACCGGCGGCGCGCCTCGGCGCATGAAGCGCACACTCAATTGCTCCACTTCCAGCAGCGCCATGTTCAGGGCTCCTTCGGATCGAGTGCGTCACGCAGGCCGTCGCCGACGAAGCCCACGCAGTACAACGTCGTGCACAGCATCGCCGCCGGCCCCAGCAGCAACCACGGCATGGCCTCGAGCTTTTGCGCGCCGTCCTCGATGAGTACACCCCAGCTCGTCATCGGCTCCTGCACGCCTAGCCCGAGAAACGACAGCACCGATTCGGTCAGCACGACGCCGGGCGCCATCACCGTCGCGTACACCACGGCGATGCCCAGCAGATTCGGCACGATGTGCCTGAATACGATCGCGCGCCCCGGCACGCCGATCGCCCTGGCGGCGTCGACGAACTCCCGCGTGCGCAGCGAGAGCGTCTGCCCCCGCGCCACGCGCGCCATATCGAGCCAAGAGAACGCGCTTATCGTTAGGATAACTAAGTAAAATTCACGGCCAAAAAACGTCATCACGAGGATGGCGATCAGCATGTATGGCACGGCGTACATGAGGTCGACGATCCGCATCATGACTGCATCGACGCGGCCGCCGAAGTAGCCCGCGCAGGCGCCGTAAGCCACGCCGATCAGACAGGCCGCGATCGTCCCGAGCAGCCCCACTTCAAGGGAAACGCGCCCGCCGACCAGCGTGCGAACGAACAGATCGCGGCCCAGCTCGTCGGTGCCGAACCAATGTCCTCCCTCTAGTGTGGGCGGCAAAGCCAGGGCGGTCCAATCGTTGCGTGCCGGGTCTTGCCCGAGCACGAACGGCCCCGCAAAGCAGACCAGCACAACCGTGACGAGGACCGCCAGGCTGACGACGGCCGTGCGATTGCGCATGAAGCGCAGGGCAACTTTCGCCCGTCGGCTGAGGGCGCCGTCGTAGGCGTTGCCGCCTCCGGAATCGGATGCATCGAAAAGCTCGGAAGAAGAGGAAGGAGGAGCCGCCATGGAGATCCTTTCAATATCGAATGCGCGGGTCGAGCAACGCGTAGGCAAGATCGACGAGCAGGTTGAAGAGCACCGCGGCAACCGTGGTGAGTACGACGATGCCAAGCACGAGCGTGTAGTCGCGATTGATTGCGCCGTTGACGACGAGCTGCCCCAGACCCGGCAGCGCGAAGACAGATTCGGTGACGACCGCCGAGGTGATCGACGAAATGGAGATCGCACCGAGCAGGGAGACTACCGGCATCAGCGCCGGCCTGAGCGCGTGACGCCAGACGACGATGCGCGGCGGCAATCCTTTCGCCCGTGCGGTCCGAATGAAGTTGCTCGACAGCACCTCGATCATGCTGGCCCGCATGACGCGAGCGATGGTCGATACGTTGATGACGACGAGCAACGTTATCGGCAGAACACGGTGCGTCCATGCGCCGTCGCCCCATCCTCCCGCGGGAAGCCACCCCTGCCCCTCTTGCGTCTTCAGCACAATCGCGAACACCCAAACGAGGACGGGGCCGAGCACGAAGGGCGGAACGACATTGCCCGTGTTCCCGAGCAGCATCACGAACCGATCGATCGGCCGGTCGCGACGCACCGCCGCAGCCACGCCCAACGCAATGCCCAAAACCAGCGCGATGGGAATCGACGCACCACCTATTCCCAAGCTGACGGGCAGCGCTTTAGCGACGAGCTCGTTGACGCTCCAGTCGACATACCGGTACGAGGCGCCCAGATCGCCTCGCAGCAGCGCGCCGAGATAGAGCAGGTACTGCCGCCACAGCGGCTCGGTGAAGTGGTACTTCGCGTCGAGGTTCGCGAGCGCGGCGGCGGAGAGCTGTTTCTCCGAATCGAATGGTCCGCCGGGCGTCGCATGCAGCATGAGGTAGCAGACGGTGATGACGCCCAGCATCGTGGGAAGGGCCCACAACGTTCGGCGCAAAGTGTAGGCGAGCATCGTTCCCCCGCCTCAGTGCGCGATGACGTACAAGTCTTGCGAGGCGCGCTGATCGACGTAATTCGTCGCCGAGTACCCGCCCACATAGGATTTGACGAGACGATCCGCCGAGTATTGGAACAGCGGGATCATCGGGTAGTCTTGCATCGCCAGCGCGTGGGCCTGCGTCAGCAACGCCGCGCGCCGGTCGGGCTCGAGCAGCAGGTTCGCCTGTTCGACGAGTGCGTCGACCTTCGGGTTGCAGTAGCGCTGATCGTTCTGAATGCTGCCGCAGCGCAGGACGTCGAAGTACGACATGGCGTCGTTGTAGTCGACGAACCAGCCGTCGCGTGAAGCCTGCACTTTCCCTTCATGGCGGGCCTGAAGCAGCACCTTGAATTCGACGTTTTCGAGCTTCGCTTGCACGCCGAGCTTCGTGCGCCATTCGGAAGCGGCGAACAGCGCGACTTTTTTGTGCAAGTCGTTCGTGTTGTAGGTGAGCGTGAAAGCCAGCGGCTTCGCATCCGAGTACCCCGCGTCTCTCAGCAGCGCGCGTGCGTAGGCAATGCGCCTTTCCATGGGCCAGCTCACCCAATCGGGCACGAAGGGGCTGGCGCTCTTGGTGCCGTTTGCGATGAGCCCGTACAACGGCGCCTCGCCCGCCTGCAGCAGACGCTTGGTCAACAAATCTCGATCGAGCGCCATCGACAGCGCCTGCCGCACGCGCTTATCCTTGAACGCCGGATCGCGGTTGTCGAGACTGTAGTAATACGTGGCGATCTGCATGCCGGCGCGCAGTTCGGGCCCGAATTGCTTCGACACGCGAGGATAAAGGCCCGACGGGATGCGATACGTGTAGTCGAATTGACCCGCCTCGTACATGCGCAAGGCGGTGCCGTCATCCTCGATCGGGACGTAGGTGACCTTCGCCAGCGCGACGGCATGCGCATTCCAATACCGCTCGTTCTTCGAAAGGACGAGGCGATTGTTCGGCTGCCAATCGTCGAGCACGTAGGCGCCGTTGCCAACCAGCGGACGTCGCTTCGTCCAGCCATCCCGTGCCCGTTCGACGATGTGCCGCGGCACGGGCGCCATCGACGACATCGCAGCCAGTTCGGGAAAGAACGCGGCCGGCGTCTCGGTCCGCACTTCGAGCGTGAGCGGATCGAGCGCGCGCACGCCGAGCGCCGCCGGCTTCGCCTTACCCGCCACCACCGCTTTGGCATTTTTGACGAATTCGGCGAGCACCGTATACTTCGAGCCGGTTTGCGGGTCGAGCACGCGCCGCCAGGCATAGACGAAGTCGTCTGCAGTCACACGCACGCCGTCGCTCCACGAGGCGTCCGGGCGGAGCGTGAAGCGCCACGTGTCGGGGCTGATGCGCGTCCACGACTGCGCAACGCCTGGAACGACGGCGCCGCTCGCATCGATGCGCGTCAGACCTTCGAACAGATCGAGCCCGACCGTATTGGCGGCCCACGACTCGATATGCGCGGGATCGAGCGATTCGATCTCGGCTGGGAGCTGCCGCGTGAGTGTTTGCACCGGAGCCAGCTTGACATCCGGGGCAATGAGCGCCGCATGCGCGGCGTGTGATGCGGCGAGGACGAGCGCGAATAGCGCCGTCGCAAACCAATGCGTGGCTTTCATGGTGGCGAATGTCGAATTGAATACGAATACGGCAGGAAGAACGCAATCGATCGATTGCATGGACACATCAAAACATGCGCCCGTCTTCCTGTGCAGCTATCAACCGTTATGGGGCGCCTCTGGTGCATACCCGAAGTGACGCGTTAGGCAGCCCCCAGCAGAATCGCGCGCGACGCTATGGGTTCGAAGTTTGGAACGACAGCGCAATCGAATAATTGCACTAGGGTGCGACTGCACGGGCGCCTCGCAACGGAGTAAGCTCGCGCAGGCAGAAGAAAGACGACGCGCGCTACCGCGCGCAAATGCCGGCGTTCCGGCCATGCACGCACAACGTGCGAACGTCATTCGACCTATCAGGGAGAGCCTTCAATGAATTCGTCGGTTTCGCAATCGAGATCGTTCACCACGGTCTTTTTGATCGAGATGTGGGAGCGATTCGGCTATTACGGCATGGGCGCATTGCTCGTGCTTTACATGGTGGAACGGCTCGGGTTCGGCGATGCGCGTGCGAACCTCACTTGGGGCGCGTTCACGGCGCTCGTCTACGCGGCGCCGTCGATCGGCGGTTGGATCGGCGACAAGGTACTCGGCTCGCGGCGCACGATGCTGTTCGGTGCACTCGTCCTCGCTTTCGGCTACGGCATGCTCGCGCTGCCGAACGATCAGCTTTCGTTTCTGTATGCGTCGCTCGGCGTCATCGTCGTCGGCAACGGGCTGTTCAAGGCGAACTCCGCCAATCTCGTGCGGCGCATTTACGAAGGCGACGATGCGCGCATCGACAGCGCATTCACGATCTACTACATGGCCGTCAACGTCGGCTCGACGCTTTCGATTCTCGCCACGCCTTGGATCAAGGACCGCTGGGGATGGCGCACCGCGTTCGCCGTCTGCTGCGCGGGCATGGTGTTGGGCGTGCTCAATTTCCTCGTACGTTACAGATCGCTTTCGCACATCGGTTCCGCGCCCGACAGTCAGCCAATCGTATGGCGCCGGGTCGCGCTAGTGGCCGCGGGCGCCGTCGCGCTCGGCACGGCAGCCGCGTTCGTGCTCGGCAACAAGTCGCTCGCCGTCGCTTGCGTCGACGTGGCGGGCCTCATCATCTTGGCGCTTTTCGCCTACATGATCGCCAAATGCGACCGCTCGGAGCGCGCCGGGCTGATCGCCGCGCTGATACTCGTGCTGCAATCGATTCTGTTCTTCATCTTCTACCAGCAGCAGATGACGTCGCTCACGCTGTTCGCGCTGCGCAACGTCGATCCCACGTTCTCACTGTTCGGCGTGCGTCTTTTCTCGTGGAGCGCCGCGCAATTTCAGGCGCTCAATCCGATCTGGATCATGCTGCTGAGCCCCGTGCTGGCGTCCACCTATACGCGGCTCGCGAAAGGACGCGGCGACATCAGCATTGCCGCGAAATTCGCGCTCGGCTATGTGGCCGTGGCTATCGGGTTCGTCATCTATGCTTTCAGCGGACGCTATGCCGTGGACGGCCGCGTTTCGTCGTGGTTCATGGTTTGGGGCTACGGCTTGAACTCGCTCGGCGAATTGCTCGTGAGCGGCCTCGGCCTGGCGATGATCGCGCGCTACATCCCGGCGCGCATGAGCGGTTTTATGATGGGTGCGTACTTTTTGGCCACGGGCATTTCGCAATATCTCGGCAGCGTCGTTGCAAACCTCGCGCAACTGCCGTCCAACGATCTGCCCGCCACGCAATCGCTGCCGCTGTATACGAACCTGTTTGCCGAACTCGGCTGGCTCGCGGCGGCAGGCGTGCTGATGTCTCTGATCCTGCTGCCGCTGATGCGCAAACTCTCGGATCAGCATCGCCGCGCGTCGAGTGCGGCGGTCGAAACCACGAGTACGCACAGCCTGGCGGCCGATTGATCGACCGCACGCCGGCGCCACGGCCATGGAGCGAACACGGCCCATGCCACCCGCACTCGAAAGAGCCGAAGCGCTGCCGCTCGCATTCGCGTCGGCATAGGCGGCTGGACATCCGAACCACGGCGCGGGCCGTTTTATCCGGCGGGGCTCACGCAGAAGCGCTGGTCAGCAATCACAGTTCCAGATTTACGGTGTTCGCAAACGCCCGCCCATCTTCTTCAGGAGCAGCCCGGTCACGAAAGCCAGCGCGGCGATAAGCGCGAGGTAAAAGCCAGGTATAGCCGACCGATGCGTCGTACGCATCAGAAATGAAATGGCGACTGGCGTCAAGCCCGTGAAGATTACAGTGCTCAGATTCAGGGAAAGCGCGACCCCGCTGAACCGAACCACGGTCGGAAAGAGGTCGGCCAGAATGCATGCGTAGGTTCCGGCCACAAGTCCTCCGACGAGGCCCATCAATGCCGCGGCGGTCCATAAATCGACCTGTTTCGAAACGAGGCCGAGATACAGCGGGTAGCTTCCCGCAATCAGGAGTAGTGTTCCAACGCGATGCACGAAGCGTCGCGGCACATAATCGCTCAGCAATCCGGAGAATAAGATCGAGATCGACAGGCACGCGACCCCGATGTTCTGGCTCAGGCTGACGACGCGTGGATCGTAATGTAAAGTGGTCGTAGCGAAATTCGGAAAGAACACGAACAGCATGATGTTTCCTGTATTAACCACGCTCGCAATTCCTACTCCAATTAACACAGAGCGTCCGTGACGGGCGAGCATTTCGCGGAACGGCTTCTTCGATACGCAGGTTCGCATTCGAGCGAACTCCTGGGTTTCTTCGAGAGAACGTCGAAGAGCATAGCTCAAAAGACCCAGCACTCCGCCGAAGCAGAATGCGATTCGCCAGCCGTATTCTTGCACCTCGGCAGCGCCAAGCGATGACTGAATAGCAAAGTTGGTCAGCGTTGCAACGAAGATGCCGCCGTTCAGGAAGAAGAGCACCAGACCGCTGACAAACCCGGCCTTCTGGGGCACTTCTTCAACGACGTATGTGATCGCGCATGGCAGTTCGCCGGCCAGGAAAAATCCCTGCGCGAGCCTCAACGCAATCAACCCGAGCGGTGCGAATATGCCGATCGAGGCGTACCCAGGCAGTATGCCGATTCCGACCGTTGCCGCCGACATGGCTAGTACCGATACGACAAATACGCCCTTGCGTCCATGCCGGTCACCGTAACTGCTCAGGACAATCGCACCGAATGGGCGCGAAAAATATCCGACCGCAAATACGCCGAACGAACTGATGAGTGCGACAGCCGAGTCGAACGAAGGGAAGAACTGCGACGCTATCTCCTTCGCGAAAACGCCGTAGATGATGAAATCGTACATCTCAAGCGAACTTCCGAGGCTCGCAAGAAGGACCGTCTTCCATCTCCGGATCGCCGAAGTGACCGGTTGTCGAGCTGCGCTGGTTGTGAGCATTGCTCTTGTCTCCATAATTTTAGTGGTGTTCCCCATTCCGAAGCGAAGCCGGCGCGCATCGGAATGCAACGTCGCGGTCTCACCGACACGGCACAGGCGTCGCGCCTATCGTCCCAATGCGTAACGCCGCCTCGCGTCCACCGAAGCGCTCGACCAAGTCGCACTGATCACGTTTCGCCCGCGCATCGACCTGTTCCGGGTCGATCATTCGGCGCAATTTCGCTTCGAACTCGGAGACCAACTCGCTACAGTTTGGATCTGACGCAAGGCTGTGCGATTCGGACGGGTCGGTCTCGAGGTCGAAGAGTTCCGGCTCGAAACCCACGTAGTAGTGGTACTTGAATCTGCCGCTTGCGAGCATGAAAGCAGCCGATTCCGAACCCACCGCGTGGTACTCGCTAAAGACCGTCCTTTCTCTGTCGTCAGCTTCGTTCGCCAATCGCAGCATCGACTCCCCGCTCGTGCCGTCCACGATCGGCTGTCCGACCAGATCCAGAATGGTGTTTTGAATGTCGACTAGGGAGACCGGTGTATTGCGGACTTGATCGACAGGTATGTCGGGGCCCGCCAGAATCATGGGCACACCCGTCGACTCCCGATACATGAGGCACTTGTTCCACATCCCGCGAGCGCCGAGATTCTCGCCATGATCGCTGCTGTAAATGACAGTCGTCGACTCCTCCAGACCATTCTCTTTCAGCGCATCGAGGACTTTGCCCACGTTGTCATCGAGGAACGAAACAAGGCCGAAGTACGAGGCAATTGCGAGTCTCCGCTTTTCGTCGCTACCGAGCGCCCGATCGTGATCCATATAACGCGCCTGCCGCTCCGTCCACGGGTGCCTCGTGTATCCGCGGTCGGGGTGCAGGGAAGGCAACTGGATGCTGTCGATCGGATACGGATCAAGATAGCGTTGGGGGACGACGAGGGGGAAATGAGGCGCGACGAAGCCGACGAAAAGAACCCACGGTTGATCGGAGTGCGCATTT
Organism: Trinickia sp.; assembly: GCA_035492395.1. GTDB lineage: Bacteria > Pseudomonadota > Gammaproteobacteria > Burkholderiales > Burkholderiaceae > Trinickia. The sequence goes on from DATJJH010000179.1 coordinate 34,921, forward strand.
TCGGCGAGCCAGCGAACCGCGTGGTCCGCTACGCCCTCGTCGAATTTGTTATACGACGAGTGCCCTGCTCCAACGTGATCATAAAGCGACGAGCGCCCCATCGTGGACGGCAAAGGGTTCCGCACGGATCCCCAAACCTGCCCGATTCCGTCCATGATGTGCGCGGGAGAAATCTGCTGCCGAAAACCCGAAGGGCTCGTCACGCCGCGATAGTGAAGCTTGCCGATTGCATCCGTGACGATGCCGGCTCGACTTAGGCGATGCGCCCAGCCTTCAGGCTCGCCGTCGTACGCAAGCGCATTGTCCCAGCATCGGATGTCATGCACGGGGCGCCCCGTCGCAAGGCTCGCACGCGCAGGCACGCAAAGGGGCGACGGCGTATACGCGTTGCTGAACCTCGTGCCGCGCTGGGCGAGGCGATCGAGGTTCGGCGTTTGCACGATCGCCTCACCGGCACACCCCATCAATCCATGCTGATGTTCATCGGAAAGAATAAAGAGGACATTGGATTGCGTCATCACTGATTTCGACTCATCTTCGATGTACGACGGGCGTCGCCGTCAGTCATTACATCGTGCGTCGTGATGGCATGAAGAACAATTGACCGTTTTTCACGCATCCATTACCACATGGTTATCTCTTGTTGTTGGGATGCGCCAAGGCGCCGGCTTCCTCGAGGCATCGATGCATCAACTGGACAACCGGAGTTAGTCGATTTCTGGTCCGCGTCACGAGTATTTGCGGGGATACCAGAGAGCCCGGCAAAGGTAGGACAACGGCGTTTCCCGCATCGATGGTTCGATAGGCGAAGGACTGTGGCAGCAAGCCGATGAGGTGGCCCGCCTCTAGAAGAATCGGATACGCGAGCAGTGAAGTCGACTCCACGCAGCCGCTTGGCAGGACAAGTCGATGCCGAGCGAGTGCCTGATCGAGTGCGCGGGCCATCGCGGAGCCTGTTGGCGGCAAAATCCAAGGGATGCCCGCGAGTTCTCGCCAATCGAGACTGCGCCGATGAGCGAGCGCATGCTGCACTCCTGCTACGACGACTATGGGATCCCGGCAGACTACCGCCTGCTGGTATTCACGCTGGTTCGGCGGCGGCGTCCTCGATACGACGAGATCGATATCGCCTTCGAGAAGCATGGGAAACATGCGATCCGTCGTACTTTCGAGCAGAGACACGGCGGCATTCGGCGCATGTCTTTGAAAGGCAGCGATCGCAGTTGGCACCAGTACCGGTGTAGACGTGCCGACCGCACCGATGGTCACCTTCCCGGCCAGCCCCGACGCCATCGAATCTAGCTCGACCCGCGCCTGCTCGAGATGATGAAGAATTTCCCGGCCATGGGCGACCAGCGTTTCACCGGCCGCCGTGAGCTTCAGGTGGCGGCCCACCCGCTGCACGAGAGGCATTTGCAGCGCGTTCTCCATCTCCGCAATCTGCTTCGAGATGGCCGGCTGCGTCACATGAAATGCGTCGGCCACTTTTCGGACCTGCCCTAGTTGCGACAGGCGTACGAGGATGCGCAGTTGCTGGAGTTTGAGACCCGCCCGAAAGAATCGTTCGATGGCGTCAGGGTGTTTTGGATCGCTCATGGTTTACCCACAACATGACCGTATGGTTATGTTGTTTTAACAATAAGTCAATTTTTTGTTATCTACAAAAATCTTAGTCTCCTTTACAGCACTCGACAAGTAAGTGCGTCCTCGCGACGGGCACCACCGGAGTATTGCCGGTTCCAGATCCGCGTCGCGGCCAAACCAAAACCGGAGACAATTCGCGATGAAAAAGCTGGCAATCGCCGCGCTGCTCTGCGCAGCGTGTCATACGTCGTTCGCACAGAGCGTACAGCTCTACGGCGTGATGGACACGGGTGTGGAGTATTTGAACAACGTCGGCAGCGCCGGCAATAGCCTTGTCCGGGCGACGCAGCTGACCGGTCAGACGCCGTCGCGGTGGGGGCTGCTTGGCCGTGAAGACCTTGGGAATGGTTTTAGCGCCATTTTCAGGCTTGAAAATGGATTCTCGGTTACAAACGGGGCGCTCAACCAGGGCGGCCGGCTGTTCGGCCGATCCGCGTATGTGGGCTTGAGCAGCGACTTGGGAACTGTCACGTTCGGACGGCAGCAGGAGATGCTTTGGACGGCGCTGCTGATGGCCGACAACATTGGTCCCGCCGCATTCTCGATGGTGGACTTCGACCCGTTTCTCGCGGCCGCTCGCGAAGATAATTCAATCGCTTACAAGAAAACGTTTGGGAATCTAACCCTCGGGGCAACCTACTCGTTGGGCCGCGACACGCTCGCGCCCGGTAACTGCGCGGGTCAAGCGGCAGGAGAAGGCGACGCCTGCCGCGCATGGTCGGCGATGATTCAGTATGACGTCAAGGTGTGGGGGATGGCCGTTGCATACGATGAGCAACGTGGCGGAGAAACGTCGTCGGTGACGCTTGTTCCCGTTCAGGCACCTATCGCATTCAGATCAGCGTCGGACAAAGACGCCCGCTTCCTTTTGGATGGCTTCGCAAAGTTCGGCGACTTACGTTTGAGCGCCGGTTGGATTTATCGTCGTCTCAGGGCAGACAGTAAGTCGCTGCAGACCAATCTGCTTTTCGCCGGTGCGAATTATTTCGTTACGCCCGCCGTCGAGCTCGACGGTCAATGGGTAGGTCTTCGCGGTACGGTCGATGGATTGCGCGGCGACCTGGCAATCGCTCGGATTACCTACAACTTGTCGAAGCGAAGCGCCATCTATGCTGCCGCCGCTCACATGTTCAACGGCCGCGCTGCTGCCTTTTCGGTATCCGACACGTCCGCGGTACCTGCTGCCCCAGTCGCCGGGCGCGGCCAGACTGGCGCGATGGTTGGGCTTCGCGAACGCTTTTGATTCTTCTCGGCGGTCACCTCGGCCGCCACCGTGTTCCATGCTTGAAAAAGGCAATATTTCCGTGATCATCGAAATTCGAACGTACAGGTGCAAGGTCGGCATGACCGGCGCTTTCCTCAAGTTCTATGAGAGGGATGGGCTCGCTCTGCAAGCACAGCATCTTGGCGAGCCGATCGGTTTCTTCATGAGCGAGATTGGCGACTTGAACGAGATCGTGCATCTTTGGAGATTCGAGAGTCTCGCTGACCGCGAAACCCGCCGTGAAGCACTTCAGCGGGACGAAAAATGGCACGAATTTCTCAGAAATGGCGGCGCGACGGATTGCCTCGTTTCACAATCCTCTACGATCTATCGCCCTGCTTCGTTTTCTAAAATTCGCTAAGGATTCAAAGGCTCCGTTTTCAGTGTCCAAAGGGCGCGGCTTCGCCGTCGTCGCCTCCGAGGCACGCACGCTTGCACAACGGAGTGCTGCCGCAGCCAAGGACGTCACCGGGTTGTAGCGCGCTAATGAAATACATGAGAATAGCTTGGGTGGCAGGAGCGTTCTCATCGATCCGTTTCTTGCCTTCGGTGAATGCGAATGTGACGCCGGTACCAACTCGACGGCGTGAAGGATACCGTCCAACGCTCTGCCCGCCACGCAATCGCTGCCGCTGTATACGAACCTGTTTGCCGAACTCGGCTGGCTCGCGGCGGCAGGCGTGCTAATGTCTCTGATCCTGCTGCCGCTGATGCGCAAGCTCTCGGATCAGCATCGCCGCGCGTCCAGTGCGGCGGTCGAAACCGCGAGTACGCACAGCCTGGCGGCCGATTGATCCTCCCATGACGACTGGGCCAAGACCGCGGAACGACCATGACCGATGCCTCCCGTACTCGCAAGAGCCGCAGCACCGCCGCTCGCATTTGCGTCGGCATAGGCGGCTGGACGTTCGAACCGTGGCGCGGCCCGTTTTATCCGGCGGGGCTCACACAGAAGCGTGAACTCGAATATGCAAGCCGCAAGCTGACCTCGATTGAAATCAACGGCACGTTCTACGGCACGCAGAGGGCCACGAGCTTCGAGAAGTGGCATGACGAGACGCCCGAGGATTTTGTGTTTTCGTTGAAGGCGCCGCGCTTCGCCACGCATCGGCGGGTATTGGGCGAGGCAGGCGACTCCATCGAGCGTTTCTTTGCGAGCGGCGTGCTCGCGCTCAAAGACAAACTCGGCCCGATCAATTGGCAATTCGCCACCACGAAGCAGTTCGATGCCGAGGATTTCGACGCGTTTTTGAGCTTGCTGCCAAAGAAGGTGGATGGCCGCGCCATTCGCCATGCCGTCGAGGTTCGGCACGAGAGTTTTCGGCATCCTGAGTTCGTTTCGCTGCTGCGCGAGCACGAGGTTGCCGTCGTCGTGGCAGGAGATAGCGAGCACCCGCAGATTGCCGATGTGACGGCGCCGTTCGTTTATGCGCGGATCATGGGAACGGTTGAAGGTGAGGCGCTCGGGTATTCGGATCAGGCGTTGGATGCGTGGGCGTCGCGTGCGAAAGCGTGGGCTGCAGGGGAAGTGCCGGATGATCTGGAAACGATCGAGCGCTCGGCCAAGAAGGCCACAGCGCGCGACGTCTACCTTTACGTGATCAGCGGTTACAAGGTGCGCAATCCGGCTGCGGGGATGGCGTTGATCGAACGGATCGGCCATGCGCCCGGCTGAACTCGGCTAACGCCGAAACGCAAAATTCGTCGCGAATATCAGGCATTGGGCACAACAGATGAAGGCAGCATGGCGATCCATTTGATTTCCACGGAGGACAATGGAAAGGAGCAACGTTGAGCATTGATTCAGCGCTTCCACCTGAAGGCGGCTGGCATCGACGCGTGCTGATGCTAGCGATTCCGATCGTTCTTGCGAATCTCACCCAACCCATCCTCGGCGCCGTCGATACGGCGGTTGCAGGTCATTTGGGCAGCGCAGCCGACCTAGGAGGTGTCGCCCTCGGCGGTCTCTTCTTTAATTTCGTGTTCTGGGGTTTCGGCTTCTTGCGCATGGGGACGACAGGACTGGTCGCCCAAGCGTTTGGCGCGCGCAACAGGGACGCGTTGCGCGCGGATATCGTACGCGCACTCCTGCTTGCCATTGCGATCGGCAGCGTGATTCTTGTCGTGCAAGCGCCATTGATTCGGCACGCGCTCCAACTCGTCGGCGGTAGTGATGCCGTGCAAAACAATGCACGTATCTATTGCCGCGCACGCATTCTTTCCGCGCCGTTCGCTCTCGGGAACTACGTCGTACTCGGCTACCTCTTCGGTGCGCAACGCCCGCGCATAGCGCTGCTAACTCAGGTGTTGATCAATGCGGTCAACGTTGTTGCCGTGGTCATCTACGTCTACGCGTTGGGCTGGGGCCTCGCGGGGATCGGCGCGGCAACGGCAACCGCCGATGCTATCGGCTTTGCATTCGGTATGGCGGTGCTTTGGCATTTGCGACCGCGCGGACTTCCTCCGCTGACATGGCGGACAGTGTCGGACAAAATGGCGCTGAAGAAGCTGATAGTGATGAACCGCGACATTTTTTTGCGAACGATCTTGCTGCTCAGCGCTTTTGCCTGGTTCGCTCACGTTGGCGCCAGGCAGGGCGATACGATTCTCGCTGCCAATGCGCTACTGCTCAACTTCCAGACCTTCATGGCGTACGGACTCGATGGCTTCGCTCACGCGACCGAGGCGATGGTTGGCGCGGCGATTGGTGCTGGCAATCGCTCCGCATTCCGAGAAGCCGTCAAAGTGAATCTATTCTGGTCAGCGTTGGGGGCGCTCGGTTTCGCGTTGGTCTACGGATGCTCAGGCACGCGGATTATCCATGAGCTGACCGATCAACCGGCAGTGCGCGCCGCCGCACAGACGTTCTTGCCCTGGGTTGCGATGTTGCCGCTAGCTTCGGTGGGAGGATTTTTGCTGGACGGCGTATTCATAGGCGCCACGCGGACACGCGAACTCATGCAAACCATGGCAATCTCCTGGGCCGTGTTTTTTTGCGCCTCCTGGGTACTCGTCGATGTTTGGGGTAATCATGGTCTCTGGCTCGCGCTACTGATTTTCATGGGAGCGCGTGGTTTGGCGTTGCTATCATTTTTGCCGCGGATTACTGCCGCCATTCGCCCCGCTTCGGTACAACAAGCTACGTGATTCACCTGTGAGAACCGAGACCCTCCTCATTTATCCAATGGTGCCGGAACATCCAGCCCCCTCCGATCAGGAGGCTCTTGCCTGCGGGCAGGCAGTTGAGGTTTCGTAACCCATGGATCACAATGCAAGCAGCTACGAAGTTGATCATTACCCCCGAATTCGACGCTTGGCTCTCCTGCGTGCGGGACCGCCAAGCGGCGACGTCCATCGCCGGCCGACATTAAGCGCGCCAAGATCATTGCGAAAGAGTTGGAAATGAAAATCAGCGAGTTGGTGGAATTCGACGCGTCGAAGTACTTAAAGGATGAAAACGACTGCCGGCTGTATCTCGCGCAGGCGTTCGAGGGTGGAGATCCTGTGGAGATTCAGGCAGCACTTGGCGATGTCGCCAAGGCGCGCGGAATGACGGATCTCGCACGTGAATCTGGCGTCGCTCGAGAAGCTTTGTACCATGCTCTTTCCAAGAAAGGAAATGCTGAATTCGCGACGATTATGAAGGTGATTGCGGCGATGGGCCTTCACCTCACGTTGAAAGAATCCGAAACGGTGAAGAAGCAGGTGGTCAAAGCAAAAACTGCAACGAGCGGCGCAGCAACTAAGAAGGCACGGTCTGTCGCGAAACCGGAGGGTAGCTCGACGTCGAGAAGTCGCACTCGATCGAGCAGGACGGCGCACGCCTGACATGCGCTCACTCAGGGCTTGAATAGATGATCCGCGGATGGTATGCGGCCCAAAACACGCCTCGCTGGGACATCGCTCAACCCGGCGTCACGCTTGGCCTGCGCCTCAACGGCCCGTCTGAAATCCCGCCACGATTGATCGCATTCTCGATGCCTCCGCCTCCATTGAGCTCGAAGCGGCGGCCGCCTGTTCGACCAACGCGGCATTCTGTTGCGTCACCTCGTCCATATGCGACACCGCAACCGTGACCTGTTCGATTCCGCGTGCCTGTTCCTGCGATGCTGATGCGATCTCGTCGATCACGGTCGTCACACGTCGCAGCGCGTCGAGCGTTGCGTCCATTTGACTCCCCGCTTCGGCAGCTTGCGCGGCGCCGTTCAGCACAGTCGATATGGACGCATCGATCAGGTCTTTGATTTCTTTTGCGGCATTGCCGGAGCGCTGCGCCAGCGAGCGCACCTCGGTGGCGACGACGGCGAAGCCGCGCCCCTGCTCTCCCGCGCGCGCGGCTTCGACGGCGGCATTGAGCGCGAGAATGTTCGTCTGGAACGCGATGCCCTCGATGATCGCCGTGATTTCAGCGATCTTTCCGGAGCCTGCCTTGAGATGATTCATCGTCTCGAGAACGCGCTGGACAGTGGCGGCGCCCTGACGGGCGGTATCCCTCACCGCACTGGATAGTGCGCTGGCTTCGGCCGTGTTCGCTGCGTTTTGCTTCACCGTAGCGGAGAGCTGCTCCATACTCGCAGCCGTCTCTTCCAACGATGCCGCCTGCTGTTCGGTTCGTTGCGACAGATCCGTATTGCCTGCGGCGATCTCCTGCGCCGCGTCCGCCACGAGATCGACTCCGCCACGAATGGTCTGAACGGTGTCGCATAGTGCGCTTTGCATCTTCTTGAGGCTATTGAGTAGCGTCCCGAGTTCGTCCTGGCGCTCGACCACGATGCGAGTGGTCAAATCACCTCGTTCGATTGCCCCGAAATGCGCGATCGCGGCATCGAGTGGCCTCGTCAGCGCGCCGGTGACAGTTCTCCAGGCAGCAAACGCACAGACAAGACCCATCAATGTCGCGATCACCGTGATCGTCAGCGTGGCGTGCACTTGCGATTCGCCTTTCGCGGAGAGCCGCGTCGAACGTTCGTCCTGATAGAGGGCGAGCTTTTCCGTCGCTTCGTTGAGCCGTCCGTACTTTTCCGTGATCGACTTCGATATGAGCGCGATCTTCGCGGCTGGGTCGTTGGCGATCAAGGCGGCGAGCAGCGGTTCGAGCCCATTCTTTTTCAGATCGTCTCGCGCGTCGCTTACGGTTGCCGCGATGCGCCGCTCCGGCCCGTCAGCGGGGAAATTCAAGTAGGTATCCCAGGCTTGATCCGAGTTCGAGAGATTCGATTTGATCGACTCGATATCCGCGTTCGTGACGCCTTGGCCGCCCGCGTGCGCAATCTGATCCAGCCTCATGCGCGCACGCGCAACGAGCTTCAGTTGATGGTCCAGCGCCCGAAGTGCGGGCACCTCTTGAGATGCACTCTGCAACACGGCATCAGTAAGCTTGATGCCGTAGGCGCCGGACCCACCGACGGCAACGAGCAACGCCGCGAGCAAGCCGAAGGAGCACGCCAGAAGCATCCGAATTGTGAGTTGCACGGCCGTTCTCGCCCCGTAAAGTTCGTCCAGCCGCATGGTTGTGCTTAGCGGCTTTAATTCAACTTTGTTGAATACATAATTTATTGTTGTATTATCCGGTGCATGGGGCGAGCGTCAACGCGGTGAAATCGTGGATTTCCGAAACGCCGGCCTTGTGTTAGCGGCCGACGTCTTACAGCGCAATAGGTAGCCCTAAGGCGCGCTAACGTCGCGCGTCGCTCGCGGCGCCGCAGCCGTCGCTACTCTGCGTCTCCCGGGCAGCATGCGCAGCAAGATGTCGTCCCGATCGACAAAATGATGCTTGAGCGCCGCGAGCACATGCAGCGCGATGATTGCGCCGGCACTCCAGGCGAACGCGCGATGGGTCCACATCCAGAAGTCGTAGCTCGCTTTGTCGACGGGCGCGAGCGGCGGCAAGTCGACAACGCCGAGCAGCGGAACCGGATGCCCGGCGACCGAACTCCACATCCAGCCCGACAGCGGCGTCGCAATCATGGCGCCGGCATAGAGCAGCACATGCACGCCCTTCGCGGCCGTTCGCATCGGCGCCGAAATCGTATCGGGCAGCGGCGGATAGGCGCTCCGCCGCCGCCAGCGATAGGCCAGGCGCGCTACGACGAGAACCAATACCGTCGTGGCGATCGACTTATGAACGAATAGGGCGGTGCCTCCACGGGGTGCATCGCCGCGCAAGTGTGCGGAGCCGAAGCCCATGCACCAGACCGTCACAATGATCGCGGCCATCAGCCAATGAAACAGCCTTACCCCAAGGGGGTATCGCAGTTGAGTCATGATTTCGTCTCCTATATAATTTCACGCGCAATAATTGAAAGCGCAAGCAGATGGGCGCTTGCCGTGCCGTCGCCCATGTCCGCATCCGTTTAGTCCCGCCGCGGCGAGCCGCGATGGTTTTCCTTCAGCTCGCCACCCCCGCCGACATGCCTGATCTCGAACATTACCGCTTCACCCGGGCGTTCCCGTACCTGCTCGCGAAGGTGGGGGTACGCATGGAACAACTCTTCTCCGCCGAGTTGCGCAGCGACGACCTTACGCTGCCGATGTATCGCGTGATGGCGGCACTGCGGGAGCAGGAAGACCAGCGGCTCATCGATCTTGCCGAGATGGTGTCCAGCGAACTTTCGACCCTGTCGCGGCTCGTCGGCAAGATGATCGCCAAGCGCTATGTCACGCGCAAACGACTGACCGACGACGGCAGAACCGTCTGCATTTCGATCACACCGTCGGGGCGCGCGCTCCTCGAACGCTGGATACCGCGCGCGATCTACTACGAGCAGCTCGCCACCGCCGGCCTCGACGCGACGCAACTGAAGCAACTCAGGCTGCTGATGGATCACATCTTCGCCAACTTGCACCGCGTCGAGATCGGCGGGCCCATGCCCGAACTGAAACCCGAACCCGCCGCGCGCGCAAAAGCACCCGCTGCCCGCAAGCCGAAACGCTGAACCGCCGCGCGCCGGCCCGCGCCTGCTCAGTTCGCCATGCCGAACGTCTGCGTGATTTGCTTGCGCTCGATGAAATCCTCGAGCGACGCAACCCCGCCCAAACGGCCCAGCCCGCTCGATTTGTAGCCGCCTTCCTCGAACTCGACGGCGATGTTCGCCCAGCCATTGATCGAGATGAATCCCGCCTCTAGGCGACGCGACACACGGATCGGCCGATCCACGTCACGGCTCCACACGCAGGCGCTGAGCCCATATTCGCTGTCGTTGGCGAGCGCGACCGCCTCGTCCTCGGTGTCGAATACCTGCAAGGTTTGCACCGGCCCGAACACTTCCTGCTGCGCGATCGCAAGCGACGGATCGGTAATTTCGAGCAGCGCCGGCCGATAGAAATTTCCATTGGCCAGCGGCGGCTCGGTCACGATTCCGCCGCGCACGATCGCCCGCGCGCCGGCAGCCAGCGCCGCTTCGATCATCGTGTCGATCCGGTCGAGCGATGCCCGATCGATCAGCGGCCCCATGTCGCTCGACGGATCGGCGGCCGGCCCCGGCTTCACGGCGCGCAGCCGGGCCGCCAACGCGTCGCGCACGCGCTCCGCCACGCCGCGCTGCACCAAGATGCGACTGCCGCACATGCAGAACTGCCCCGCGAACACGGTCGAAGATTTCTCCAGCACCGGCAGTACTGCGTCGAGATCGGCGTCGTCGAAGATCAGATGAGGCGTCTTTCCACCCAGCTCGAGACCGACCCGCTTCAAGTTCGCGGCCGCCGCGAGCGCGATCGCACGGCCGGTTCTCGTGCTGCCTGTGAAGCTCACGGTCTTGACGTACGGCGATTCGACGAGATGCTTCGCGCCGTCGGCGCCCGACTCGATGAAGATATTGACCGCGCCCTTCGGCAATTCCGCCACGGACGCCACGATCTCGCTCATCAACGCGGCGGTCTGCGCGGCCTGCATCGGCATCTTGACGACGGCCGTGCAGCCGGCGGCCAAAGCCGGCGCGAGCGCACGCACGGACAAGTAAGCCGGCGAATTCCACGGGATGATCAACCCGGCCACACCGACGGGCTGCACGATGCTCATGCCTTGAAAACCGGGGCGCGGATCCATCACGCGGCCGAAGTTCTGCAGCGCCAAGCCGGCCGCGAAACGCAGGCCACGCAATATCAGTCCGGCCTCGAAGCCGGCTTCATGACGCAGCTTGCCGTTCTCGCGACACAACGTTGCAACGACGTCGTCTCGACGGGCCTCGTATGCGTCAGCCAGCCTCATCAGCGCCACCGCGCGGCGCTGCGGATCGTCCGTCCAGCTTGTATCGCCGAATGCGCGAGCGGCTGCCGCCACGGCAAGCCGCGCCTCTTCCTCGCCGCCGTCGTGATACGTGCCGACGACGCGGCCCGTTGCCGGGTCGACGCTTTCGCCGATGCGCGTTGAACTCACCCACTGCCCATCTATCCAGTGCAGCGCCTCGACTTGCGCCGACACGCCCTGTTCGGATTCAAGCTGCATATTCCTACACTCCTCTGCTTCGGCCATCGCGTCCAAGCATCTTATGACTCAAACGCAATATTTGCAATTGCAAATATATTGGCGCGCCCGCCCGCACCATACACGCGCGATCGCGCATTCGCCGTACGGGCCAGGATCAGCTTTCGCTTCGCTTGAGTACGAACGAGCGAGCGGTCTTCCAGAACGGCCCTTCGAACCCGTAGATCTCGCCTTGCCGCGCGTCGTCTACCTTCTCGAATTCGCCGATCAAGCTTTCTTTCACGCCGAACACGGTGTCCTCGGCGAGATAAGGGCAATCGGGCGCGAAGACGTGCGTGATGACCGTCTCGTAGCCGGGCGCCCGAATCATGAAATGGATATGTGCGGCACGGTTCGGATGACGGCCCAGCGTGGCGAGGAGCTTGCCTACCGGGCCGTCGTCGGGAATCGGATAATCGCGCGGACGTACCGTGCGGAACCAGAATTCACCTTGAGGGCCGCTCTCGAATTTTCCGCGTAGGTTGCCCTCGGGCTGCACGCCCTTTTGCTGCACGTCGTAGTAGCCGTCGTCGTTGGTTTGCCAAACGTCGATCGTGGCGCCAGGCACCGGTCGGCCTTCGGTGTCGCTCACGGTTCCGCTCACGACCAGCGGCTCCCCTTTGCCGTCCAGGCAAATGTTGGCGCCCGCCGGCAGAGTCGGCACGCCATCGACGAAGAACGGGCCCAGAATGGTGTTTTCGGTCGCGTTGCCCGGACGCCGGTGATTGATCGCGTCGACCAGCATCGACACGCCCAACACGTCCGACAGCAGAATGAATTCCTGACGCCAGTCGCTGCACATATGCCCGGTCTCGGTCAGAAAGCGAATCGCGGCCAGCCACTCCTCGTGCGTCGGTTCGATTTCCTTTACCGCCGCGTGCAGGTGGCGTACGACTGCCGCGGCCACCTGCGCCGTGCGCGGCGCAACGTCTGGACCGATACGGGCATTCACCGCCTCGGCCGAGTTCTGTTCCGAGAACAGCGGATAGGATCGCGTTGTCGAGTCGGTCATGATGGTTGTCCATCGTTGGGCACTTCCGATACCGCGGCCGAGGGTTCCGCGCCGTCGTACGCGCGCCGCAGCAATACGCGTAGGCCATCGCTAGCGAGTGGCCGGGGGTTCCGGTACGGGTTGGCGAGCGCCAGTTCGACGACCCGTTCGATGCCGGACTCGGGCAAGCCGATGGCGGAGAGGCCGCGCGGCGTGCCTATCGTCGTGTTGAGTTCGTGAAGCGCCAAGCAGACGTCGTCCACATCGAGCGCCGCCGATAGCCGCCGCATGACATCGGGCACCGCTGGAGCGTTATAAGCGAGCGCATGCGGCAATACGATCGCGTGCGTTTCCGCGTGCGGCAAGTCGAACGCGCCACCCAGGACATGGCAGAGCTTGTGATGCAGCGCCATGTCAACGGCGCCGAGACAAACGCCGGCTAACCAGGCGCCATAGAGCGCGTCGGCGCGAGCGGCTCGATTGGCCGGATCTGCTTTGACAGCCGGCAATGATTTGACGAGCGCGCGAATACTCTCGAGCGCAAGCGCGTTGATCACCGGATTGGCATCGTGCGCATATAGGGCCTCTATCGCATGCGCGATCGCGTTCATGCCGCTCACGCCCGATATCGCAACGGGCAAGCTCATCGTCAAGTCGACGTCGTAGATCACGCTTTCGGGGAGGATCTTCGGGCTGCGCTGCGTGGTTTTGATGCCGTTCGCGGTCTGACCGAGGATCGGCGTCATCTCCGAACCCGCATAGGTGGTCGGCAGGATGATTTGCGGCAAATCCGTTCGAAGCGCGATCGCCTTGGCAAGGCCCGTCGTCGAGCCGCCGCCGATAGCGACAACACCGTCGATGCCATGGGCCGCGACCATCGTCATCACCTCAGCGGTTACCTCGACAGGGGTGTGCATACGCGCGCCATCAAAGCTGGCGGCATGGCGCGGTCCGAGCCGGTCGGCCAATTCGTCGGCGACCGCCGCATGGGGTGGCCCATACAATAGCAGCGCGCGCGAAATCCCTAGGCGCTCGGCCTCCTCGCCAACTTGCGAGCGCGTGCCATGACCAAATCTCACTCGGCTTGGCAGCGCCTCGTACAGGAATGGGATACAGCCGTTCACGGCCGCATAGGGCGTCTGATTCATGGGATCAAATCCGGTAGAACAAGGGTTATGCCCGCGATGTTACGCGCTCAATTTCAGCAACTGCTCAGCATTCGTACGACCGATCTTGATCCGGTCGTTCTCGCTGATCGACGCGTGATCGAACCACTCGGCTGCGTGATCCATGTTCTCGAACGGCCAGTCCGCCGAAAACAAGATTCGATCGGCGCCGATTTCGAGCATCGCGTCGACGAGCGTCTGCGTGCGAAAGTTTCCCGACGTCGTGAGCCAGAAGTTGGTCCGAAAGTACTCGGCGATCGGACGGCGTGCCGGGTAGTTCGGCTTCGCGGATACCCACGCGTTGCGGTTGTCGATACGCCACATGCTGTACGGCAGTCCCTCGCCCATATGCCCGAGGATGATCTTCAGCGCCGGGTGATCGTCGAACAGGCCCGAGCCCATCAGCCTCAGCGCGTGAACGGCCGTTTCCTGCCCGAATGCCCAAGTCGGCCCCATCATCCACGGGTGGCCGTCGTAGATCGGCGCACGCCCCGGCAACGGATTGCGCGGATGCAGATAGAACGGCACGTCGAGCGCTTCCAGCTCAGCCCAGAACGGACGAAAGCGCGGCATGTCGTAGTAGAGCTCGCAACCGTCCTCGTCCTCGCTGAAACCGTTGACGAGCACGCCCACGAAGCCGAACTCGCGCATGCAGCGCTGCGCCTCGCGAATCGCCAGCTCGGGCGATTGCATCGGCAACGCCGCGAACGCGCGGAAGCGGTCGGGCCGCTTCGCAACTTGCTCGGCCAAAAAGTCGTTCGCACGACGCGATAGTTCGTGCGCCCGCTTGGGATCCCGAATCGCCTGCACGGCAGGCGCGTTCAGAGAAAGCACCACGAGCTCGATTCCGCTGCGGTCCATCTCGGCGATACGACGTTCGTGGATGTCGAGCAATCGGCTCTTGAGTTCGATCCAGTCGTCCGCAGGAACGAAGCCGGCCGAATCATCGATCGTCTCGGCTATCGCGAAGTGCTCTTCGAGCGCGATTTTTTTTACGGTTTTAAAAGACATGCCATTCTCCGGTTCGACAAAGCGGTGCGGATCCCGCGCGATGCGTGGATCCAAAATCGGTTTTGTTACTGGGTACAAGCGCGCAGTGACTTAGCGAGTGCGAGCATCATCGTGCCGGACGCGAGCGCAACCAGAGCCGACGCCACGAATATCGTGCGATCGGAAGCACCGAGCATCGCGATCTGTCCCGCCACCATCGGCCCCAGGATCGAGCCGGCTCGGCCGATGCCAAGGCCCCAACCGATGCCCGTGGCGCGAATGCCGGCGGGATAGGCGGACGCGGTCAACGCGTTGATAGCCGGCTGACCGCCGACGATGCAAATGCCGCCGACCAGCGCTGCCGCGAACAATGCGGGAAGCGGAAGCCCAGGCTGACCCAACACCGCCACCGCGACAGCCGCCGCAACGAAACCCGGCAGCAGCACGCGTGGATATCCGACACGGTCGATCAAGAATCCCATGCCGATGGTGCCGAGCGTGCCGCCAACCTGCAGCAGCGTGCCGATCGTGATAGCGACATTGCGCGTATGCCCAAGATTCGTGACGATCGTCGGCAACCAGTTCGCAAGCAAGAACAGGTTCAACAGGTTGGTGAAGTTCAGCGCCCATAGCAGCAGCGTGGCGCGGCCGCAGCCGTCGCGAAACAACGCAGCGACCGTCCCAGCCGATCCTTCAGCGCGCCGACTGGCGTCGCGCACGGTATAGCGCGGCGCAGCGCCTGTTGGAAGGGAGCTGCATCGAGCGATGCGCGCGACAATCCGCGCGACGCGCTCGCGTCTTGCCCCGCGCAGCACGAGCCATTGCACCGACTCGGGCAGCCAAAGCGCCATCAGCATCCCGATCGCGAGAGAAACCAGGCCCCCTGCTACGAACACGGCGCGCCAGCCCGCGACCGGAATCAGCCAGCCCGCAATCATGCCGCCGCACATCGCGCCCGCGGTGAACCCGCACGAAACCAGCATCATCGCCGTCGCGCGCTGGCGCGCCGGACTGTATTCGCTGACGAGCGCCATCGCATTGCCCATGATCGCGCCGACCGCCGCGCCGTTCAGCACGCGCATGACGAGCAACTGCGAGAGATTGGCGACATCGGACGTGACGAGCATGCTCACGCCAGCGAGCAGCATCGCTAACACGAGCACGGGACGCCGGCCGACGCGGTCCGCGACCACGCTAAACACGAGCGAACCGATCATCATGCCGATGAGGCTCGCCGAGAAAACCGAACCGAGCGCGCCGCGCTCGATGCCCCAGCCGCGCACCAGTTCGGGCGCGACGAAACCCATGGACTGTACGTCGAAGCCGTCCACGATCAGTGACGCACCCGCCAGTAGAAATATGCCGAACTGAAACCGTCCCACGGGACGGGTATCGATCAGCGTCGGAATGTCGATGACGAGAGACGGCGTCTCGTCGGGGGCGATGATCATGATGGCATGCCGAAAGAAGGCGAATCTCACTCTGGCCTCGATGCCTGGACGGACCCAGGCGTCGACCGCTATTTATTTGCAAATGCAAATATTTCGCGCAGTATATATATTTGCGTTTGCAAGCAAAAATAGGGGTAAACGTGAGTGATTGCTCGAACGCGGCGCCGGGATGGGCTGCGCACGACTTGGCTCCGATGCGCTCTGCTTCGCACCTTCAACCTTCTTTCTTGAGGTACGTTCGATGCTGTATGCCATTCACCTGCTGGACAAACACGGCACTGCCGACATCCGCGCGCAAGTGCGTCCGGCCCACAAGGCTCATCTCTCGACGGTCGCGGATCGCGTCGCGTTCGCCGGTCCATTGCTTGCCGACGACGGTAAAACGGCAGTCGGCAGCCTGCTCGTCATCGATTTCCCATCACGCACGGGGCTTCGCCAACGCCGACAGGCCATCAGACGAGCGAAGACGACTGGATCAGGCCCGCGGTCGATGGCAATTTGCGCGTACTGCGTGCCGCGCGCGACGCCGTCGTGCGGCGCGTGGTGCTGACTTCGGCCTTCGGTGCAATATGCGCCGGACACGGACAGATCGCTCAGAGGATCGCTGCCGCTGCTGGGCTTGAATCTGAATGCTTCCGGCGAGAAGGCCAAGCGCCTGCTGAATTGGTCGCCCCGTTCGCGCGAGGACGCCATTGGCGCGACTGCCGAGAGCCTCCTGCGTCTGGGGCTATTACCAGGTTCATAGCGTCGCCTTTTGTTCGTCGGCAGCAAGTCTCACGATTCGCTCAGCCCGCAGTATGACGGGCCTATCCACCATGCTCCCGTCGAGCATCACCGCGCCGCCGTTGGCCTCCTGTCCCGCCTGAAGAATCCGTTGCGCCCAGGCGATGTCCTGCGCCGAGGGCGCAAAGCACCGATTCACCGTGAGAACTTGCTTCGGGTGAATGCAAAGTTTTCCGAAAAATCCGAATCGCTTGCCATTGATCGTATCGCGCGCAAGTTGCAGCTCATCGTGGACAGCCGTCGTGACACCGTCGATCGGTGCGTCGATACCGGCGGCACGCGATACCTTCGTCAGCTCGGCACGGAAGCCGTTCAGTTCCTCGTTGTCGACTTCCAGCTGCATATCCAGCATGAAATCCAAGGTTCCGAACATCAGCTGGCGGACGTGCCGCACCCCGGCAATATCGAGCGCGTTGCACATCCCTTTCGCACTTTCGATGAGCGGGAAGACGGCCGTCTCTCGTTTCGCCGCGGCCAGGAGCGCAGTCACGTCATCGGCACATTCCGCCTTCGGCAAGACGAGCCCCGCAACGCCCGGCAGGCTGCACAATCGCGCATCTTCCTCGAACCAAGGCGTGGCCCGTCCGTTCACGCGGATGTACACCTCGCGGTCCGCTCTCGCCCAGGCAGCTACGAAACCGCGAGCCGACACCTTATCGGTCGACGCGACCGCATCTTCGAGGTCGATGATCACAGCGTCGGCGCCGCTTTCGAGTGCGCGACCGAATCTATCCGGTCTGTTTCCCGGTACGAAAAGATAGGAGCGGCTATGCATGCTCGACGCCTCCGCGCTTTTGTGCCCGCAGACGCAGCAGCGCCAACACGTAATCGATCATGGGCGTCTCGAGTCCCGCGATTGCTCGCATTGCCTCGATCGAATCCGTGATTGCTTGATATTCCAACGGGCGTCCTCGCTCGAGATCCTGCAACATCGACATCTTGTGATGCGGCGCCGAACGCGGCGCCGCCAAGCGTTCTTCGACCGAAATGGGAGGGGCGCCGCCTAGAGCGGCCGCAACGGCATCCGCTTCCTTCATCATCGTGCGCACGAGATCGACGACGCCGGGGCTGTCGACGAGCTCCCCCCACGTCGCGAGCGTCAACGCCGCAACGGGATTCCAGCACAGGCTGCTGATCATCTTGAGCCATAGCCAACCGCGGACGTTATCGACGACGGGCGATTCGAAGCCCGCGGCGCACATGGCCTCCGATAGCCGCCGCACACGCGGCGAAACGGAACCGTCGGGCTCGCCCAGCGGCAGCTTGGCATAGCTGCCGTCCTGACGGACGACACCGGGGGCAACGAGTTGTGCCGCGACGCGAAACACGCAACCGAGCACGCGCTCCGGCGGGATCGCACGCCACAAGCTGCCCCCCGGATCGAGCCGTTCGATATGTCGATTCTCGTGCAGCCCTGGTTGCCTATAAAAATACCAATATGGAATGCCTGTCGTCGGCGGAATCACCGACGTGCTCTCGCCGACGAGCGGCTGGATCGACTCCGTTACTTGCCCCAGTTGGTGCTGCTTCAGCGCGATGAATACGTAGTCTTGCGCACCGAGCGAGCCGGTATCGTCGGTCGCACGCACGCGCGCCGGACGCTCGCCTTCATCGTCAACGACGCGTACGCCCCGCTCGCGAATCGCCGCCAACGATACGCCGCGCGCGATCATGCTCACTTCGACATCGGGAACACGAGCGAGACGTCCGGCGATGAGACTACCGATCGCCCCCGCGCCATAAATACAGACCTTCATCGTGCGACTTCCCCGGGCATCCGCTTGATCTCGCCGCGCTGACTATCGGTCTCGTGGGCGTCCGCGCGGCCTTCCGCGATCGCTAATAGATCCACGTCGCGCGTTTCCGGGCCGGCCCACGCGCTAAGCAGAAACAGCAACCCACCGACGCATTCGAGCACCAACGGCGTGTATTCGTACGGCATGAACTTCTGCAGACCAAGCAGCCAGAAACTGTACAGCCCGGGCACGATCACGCTCAAATAGTAAGCAAGCGAATAGCCCGTCGAACGCATGCGCGTGGGAAAGCATTCGTTCAGGTAGGTGATGACGACGCCGAGCGACCCGCTCGCGACGATCATCAAAGCCGATATCGCTACACCCATGCCCACTGCGTTTGGCGCGCCTTTGCCGTAGCCGACGATCGTGTGATAAATGAACGGCGAGAGCGTGATCGCCACACCGAAGATCATCAACATCCGCCGCCGCCCGATCTTTTGGCTCAATACGCCGAACGCGACGACCGCGATCATCACCGCGACGTTAGCCACGATCGCCCATTTCGTGAAGATCGAAGCCGGCACGTGCAGGTAGCCCATCATCAGGGACGGCAGCAGCGACAGCGCCATCTGGTTGCTGAACCAGTAGCCGGTCATCATGAGAAAGAGAATGGCTGCCTTGCGCACATGCTGGCGATTGCCCAACAGCTCGCCCAGCGGTTGCTTTTTCGCATGCGTGCCACGCAGCGCCTTGAACTCCAGCTCCGGCACTCCGGCGTAGTAGAACAGATAGACGACCCCGAGCAGGACGCCCACAAGGAAGGGCAAGCGCCACCCCCAGGCGGTGTACTCGTCTCTCGAGATAAACAGCAGCAGCACGTACTGAATGATGTTGATCGCGATCACCGACAATACGGCCGAGGCCGCCATCATGCCGCCCACGAGCCCGCGCATGCGAATAGGCGAGCGTTCGAGCGCGAGCGGGAGCGCCGAGGCATAGCCGCCGCCGAGAAAAATGCCGTCGAGAAAGCGCAGCAAAATGAAAAGCACGACCGAGACATAGCCCCACTGTGCATATCCCGGCATGATCGACAGCACAAAAGTCACCGCGGTAAACCCCGCCGACGCCAGCATCGCGACCCTCTTGCGCCCGTACTTGTCGCTCAAAGGTCCAAAAATCAGCCCGCCGAGCGGGCGGCCGAGCAGCGTTGACGTGAAGATCAGCGTGCTGACGGTCACTTGAATCGATGCGGGCAACGACTTCGGTATGAAATAGCCGATGATGGCCGGCAGGATGAACGCCGGCAAATAGATGTCGAACGTATCGATGAACATCATAAACGCTCCACCGAACATGGAGCGTCTGGCCGCCGGCGATAGACCCGCGGCTGTCGGCTGATTCATGGCAATGTCTCCTCGATTGAATATCCGGGCGGGGCGCCTCGAGACGCCCGCCGTGTGGGTCATGCGAACGTCGCTTCGGCTTGCATCGATACGCTGCCGTCGGGCAACGCGGTCCACACCGTCGCTTCGCCGCCGTTCATCGATGCGTTGATCGTCAGCTCTGCGCCGAGCACACTCGGCTGCATGCCGCGATAGCGAAACGTCCTAAGCGGTTTGCCGACGATTTCCTCGGCGTACATGGCAAGCAACGTCGCGTGCAGCGGACCATGAATCACCAAATTGCCGTACCCCTCCACTTCGCGGCAATAATCGACGTCGTAATGAATGCGGTGGCCGTTGAATGTCAGCGCCGAATAGCGGAACAACGTCGTCGAGTTCGGTTCGAAGCGCCGGCTATGCTGCGCCTCCGGCATAACGGACTCGGCCCGCACCGGAGAACGGGATCCCGGAAGGGTCGGCTCCTTGTAGACGATGTCGTGATACTCGGTGATCGCGATGCGTCCTTCATGCAGCACGTCATGGCGAACCGTGACGAATACGAGTTCGCCGCTGCGTCCTTGCTTGTGCTCAACCGACTCGATCCTCGAACGCTTCTCGACGGCCGCACCCAACGGCAGCGGCGCCGCGAATTCGAGCCGCCCCCCTGCCCACATGCGATTCGGCAGCGGCACCGGCGGTAGGAATCCGCCGCGAGCGGGATGACCATCGCGACCCAGCTCGGATGGGGGCGAGCCGATCAAAAAATAAATCCAGTGCCACAGCGGCGGCAACGGCGCGCCCGCCGATAATGCGGCGGGGCTGATGCCCAGGGTGGCCGCCATTAAGTGCGCGTGACGAACCGATAGCGTGTCGGCATCCGACGTTTCAGTCCCCACCCATTGTTTCAAATGCGCAATATCGATCCGACTCATGAGGGTTCTCCAACGGCCACGCACGCAAACTCTTCGCGCAATGCGGCGCCTTGTTGATCGAGGCCAGGGGCGGGCATGAAACGATGCGCGTCCCACGGCGCGCGCACGGGAGGCGCGATGAGTTGGAGCTCGCGATCTCCGACCTGCATCGGCCACGTGCGCAGCGCCGGATGTTCGGCCATATCGGCCACCGAGCGCACTTGCCCGAATGCCGTGTTGGATTCGGAGAGCCGCGCCAGCGCTTGTGCGGTATCTACGCGAGCGAATGCCGCCGAGATCGTTGCATCGAGCGCCGCGCGGTTTTGCACACGCGCGTTGTTGCTCGCGAAGCGTTCGTCGCGTGCGATATCGGGCTCGCGCAAAAAGATGGCGCAGAAGCTCTGCCATTCCCGCTCGTTTTGAATGCTGATCACGATGTCCCGGCCGTCGCGCGTCGTGTAGGCGCCATAGGGCGCAATAGAAGGATGCCTCACGCCTTGCCGAGTCGGTGCGCCCTTTCCGTAGGCTTCGTGTACATAGGGGATCGTCATCCAGTCGGCGGCGCCATCGAATAGCGAAACCGCGACGCCCGTGCCCGTGCCCGTTCGCTCGCGCAGCGCCAATGCCGATAGCACCGCGATCGTCGCATTCATCCCCGCGCCGATATCGCAGATCGAAACGCCGATGCGGCCATACCCTTCCGGCGTTCCGGTAATCGACACCAGGCCGCTCTCGCATTGGACCAACATGTCGTACGCTTTCAGCGCGCTCGCCGCGCCTTCGCCGTAGCCGGTGATGTCGCACGTGACGAGCCGCGGGTTGCTTTCGCGCAGCGAAGCGCTGTCGAGGCCCGCCCGCGCAAGCGCACCGGGCGCGAGATTTTGGACGAACACATCGGCTTTCGACACGATGTGCTTGAGCAACGCCGCATCTTCCGGCTGCTTGAAGTCGAGCGCCAACGACTCCTTGCCGCGATTCGTCCAGACGAAATACGACGACGCTCCGTTCGCCGCGTCGTCGTAGCCGCGAGCGAAATCGCCTTCCGGCCGCTCGATCTTGATGACGCGCGCGCCCATTTCGGCGAGGCGGCCCGTGCACAGCGGCGCCGCCAGCGCCTGTTCTATCGACACCACCAGCAGCCCTTCCAGCGGTTTCGAACTCGTTTGCTTTGCCGCGAATGCGGTCATGTCATCTCCTTGCCTTGCAATGCGTGAATCAAGCGACATCGATGGCTCCCGCCGGCACGATCGCGTTCATCAAGCCGGATACCTCACGCAGCGTCTCGAGATTCATCAACGCGTCGACGGCCGCATCGGTCTGCGTGGGCGTGAGAACGCGCTGTGCGTTATGCGTGAATTTCGCGATCAGCGCGGCATCGTCGATTTCGAAACCCGGGCGGGGCGTGCCGTAGGCGAACGTCGTTTCGTCGATGTAGGTCTGGCCGCTCGCGCTCACTTCGATGCGGCCCAGGCTCATCAGCCGGTCTTTGAGCGGGCGGCGCGTGTACTCGGGGTGCACGGCGCACGTCACCTTGTCCATGAACGCGAGAACCGTCCCGTCGCGCATCGTCGCCTCGTCTTGCCACTCGGGGCCGATCGGGATGCCGTGGGCAGCGACCGCGAAGTTGTACGCCGCGCTGAACTGTGCGTCGATCGCGCTGCGGATCGTGCGGTTCTGCAAATGCGGCTTCTCGCAATACTGCGGGCCGAACACGCGAATGCTGTCGATGTCCTGCGGCTTGAGCGCGTGCCGATCGATCATGCGGTAGAACAGGTCCAGGCTAGCGTGCAGCACACGACAGCACGGATAAGGCTTGTATTGCTGTTCGGCGAACAGCCACTCGTCGTGGATGCCCGCCAGCACCTTTTCCGGCATCCACGTATCGCTCCCCGTGAAGCGCCACAGCCCGCTGACGCCGTCGAACAGCGTCTCGTCGCCGAGGTAGCCCATTTCAGCGAGATAGCAGGCGATGATCGCGCCCGTTCCCTGCCATCCGGGCGTACCGTACTTGACCATCGACGTGGGCAGGCTGTAGGAAAGCTTTCCGTGCGTCGGCACTTGCGTGTAATGACCCGACAAGCCGAGCGCGTGCACCATGCGCTGCGTCTCGAGCCCCATCAGCCGGCCCACGCCGGCGGCCGCGCCGACGTTGAACCGCGATCCGCCGTACGGCGTCGTCCATTCGTAACGCTGTGCGTCGGGCCCCTCGGCAATGACCTGGATCATCGGCGACATGCCGCGCGTGATGCGCATCGCCACCTCGTGCGACAGCACCGTTGCGAGGACGAGGTCCTTGCCCGTCACGTTGCGCTGTTCGGCAATCGCCATCACCGGCGGCACCACGTAAGGCGATACGTGGCCCCCCGGAATGACAAGCGCGTCGTAATCCATCGCGTTGATGAGCTCGCCGTTGGCCATCACCGCGTTGCTGGCAGACACCTTGCCCGCCACCCCGATGATGGACGCCTCCGGCGGGCCGCCGAGCCGCTGCGACAACGCGATGCAAAGCCTGCCCTTCTCCGACGATATCGACGCGAGCGCACAACCGATCGAGTCGAGCAGCACGCGCTTCGCTTCATGAACGATCGCATCGGGCAGATCGTCGAATTCGGCCTCGGCGGCAAACTGCGACAACCCTTTCAGCACATCAGTCATTTCCTTTTCCTCGAACGTGAATCTCGTACGGGTCTTTCAAAATGCCACGACGAGTCCCGCCGAAACACCCAACGGATGACTTTGCGTCGTTCTCGTTCCATATCCGATCACCTGATTGCCCGATAGCGAGGTCCGATCGATTTCGCCGTACACGTAGGTGGTTTTCGACAAAGAGTAGGTCGCCGCGAACATCAACAGATCCTTTTTTCCGCTCGTGCCGGAGGCGGCGCCCGCCGCCGGGGCGATCGGCGTATCGACCCATGTTCGAAACCAGCCACCGGCCAGATCGAGGTACGGCGACACTGTCCAGTTCGCGCCGAACCAGCCGACCCGCACGCGCGTATCGCCGCGCGCCGGCGTCAACGGCAGTCCGGGTACCACGCTGTTCAGCGCCCCGGCCAGACGCTCGTCGTTGTAACCGCCCGATATGCGCACAGGCCCGAATCTGTATGCCGCGCCGGCGGACCACGACCGATCCGAATACGTAGGCGTATTGGCGTTGACGGCGGGCTCCCCGGCAACGGCAGGCGGCCCTGCAACCGCGGGCACACCGGTGGATACGCCGCCCGTCGTCGCGATCTTGCGCGTCGTATACGAGCCGGCGATCACCAACGGACCCGACTTGTAAGCGAGCGATCCGGCGGTCGCCGCATTCGTGGTGACCGAGCCCGCGACATTGCCGAACGAGTGTTCGGCCCGGACCGTGATCGGTCCGAATACGCCCGTGTACTGCACATCGTTGTGAAAGCGTACGCCCGCCGTCACCTGCGAGACACTGCTGCCGGGCACGATGGCGCTGACCGGATCGATCGTGGGAAAGCGATAGTTGAAGGGATCGTAGTCGTAGCTCGTGCGCCAGCCCACGCTGTAGTTCTGGCCGAGATCGATCGTTCCCCAGCGCGCGTGCGTGATGCCCACGATCGCCAGCCGCTGGAACAACGCTCGCGTACCGGTGACCGGCGACCCGGTCGTCGATTCGAGCGCACCGCTGCCGGAGTTCCAGCCCGTTTCCAGGTTGAAGTGCGCGCTCATCCCGCCGCCGAGATCCTCGACGCCCTTGAAGCCGAGCCGGTTCGGCGTGGACGTACCGTTCGAGCCCATGCTAAGCGAGCTGTCGCCCGCCGCGTTCGCCTCTCGAACGTAGCGCAGCCCTGCATCGTAGATTCCGTAAATCGTCACGCTGGACTCCGCATGTGCCGCGGTTGCAAACATGGCCAGCACACCAGTCACCATAAAACGCTTTCTCATTCCTGTCTCCAAAGTGTTTCTTGTTTTAAATTTCCCGCCACTCGATTGACTGGCAATCGGCAGACGTATGAACGCGTCGTCAGCCGACCGGCGGGGCCGTGCCGCATACGATCGCGTTGAAGCGCGTCGGCGCTTCGAGCTTGAGCATGTGAGCGCATTCCTCGAATACGTGAAGGCGGATCCAAGGCGCCGCTTCGCACAGCGGCAGCGCGTGCCGGTCGATCGGCGCGAGCGTGTCGCGCGCACCCGCCAACATGTCGATCGGGCCGAGAATCTCGCTGACGAGAGACGGCGTATGGACGGACAACAGCATCCGTACCGCTTGAGCCCAGCCGACGGGCGTGACCGCATCGCGCAGCCGCGCCACCCGCTCGCGCACCGCCGGAGGCGCGTCTGCCGGCAGCAGGCGCGCGAGCACCGCCTCGCGCGACGCGTCCTCCGGCGTGTTGCCCGCCTCGAGCATGTGTGCCAGCGCCGCGTCTCGTTCAGGGCCCCGCAATCGGCCGCGCCCTGTATTCGGGGCAGACAGCACCAGCCGATCGAGCCGCTCTGGGTGGCGCGCGGCGAAGGCCATCGCGATCACGCTGCCCCACGAACTGCCGACCAGTGCGGCCATGCGCTCGCACCGCAACGCGTCGAGCAGGCTCAGCAGCACGTCGGCATAGTCCTGTGCGCGCGGGTCGAACGCGGCTAGCGGGGTACTCGCGCCGAAGCCGGGGGCATTCCACGCGATCACGCGAAACCGATGGGCCAATCCCGCGAGCTGTGCGCGGTAACCGGCCGAGCTCGAACCGATGCCGTGCAAACAAACGACCGTAGGTGCGTCTGCGGGCCCGCTTGCGCGCAGTTCGATATATCCCCGGCCCGTCGCATAGCGTTGCGATTGAACTTCGATGCGCATCGACGGCGGCAGGTCCGCGCCAAGCAAGGCAAGATCGGCGGAAGATAGATGGCTCATCGCATCAACCTTCGCCGGCATGCGCAAGACTGGCCGACCGGGTGTCCGCCACGAAGCCGAGCCGCCGCGAGAGATCCGCCGCGGTCGATCGCAGCGCGTTCGCGAAATCGCTATCGAGGTCGGCCGTGAAGCGCGTGGCGTCGCCCACTGCCGTAATGGCGAGGACCGCCGCGCCGTTCGCGTCGAGTACCGGCGCGCTCAGCGCGTGAATGATCGTGTGAGCGCCATAGAACTCCCCGGGCGTGCGCCTAGCGAGCCCGCGCTCGCGCACCCTTGCCAGCTCGCCCGCCCATGCTTGCGGCGTGGCGGGCCAGTCGACCTCCCCCGCGCCGGCCGCGATCAGCTCGGCGCCGACGAAGCGGTTCGTCGCTTCCGGCGGCAGATGTGCGGCGAGCGCCGCGCCCGTCGCCGTGGATATCACCGGCAGCGTGAGCCCCACGGGCAACTGCGGGTTGACCGGCTGGGACGACGGCTCCCAGGCGACGATCGTCGGCCCGTGATTGCCCCATACCGCCAGCGCCAGCGTCTGATCGAACTCTTTCGCGAGACGGGCCATCGCGCGCGTGCCCAGTCGCATCGCGTGCAGCTGCGACTGCACGGTCGTCGAGATGCCGGGCGGCGGCTTGCCGAAATCGTGCGGATCGGCGACGAGATACTGGCCTCCGCCGAACACCAACGGCTTGCGGACCGTGCGGCGAAAAGCTTCGATCTCCCCCACGAAAATCACATGATCGCCGCCCGGCAGCCGCGAGACGACTTTGCATTCGAGCCAGGCACAGCAACCGCGCAGCAATGCAACGCCGCCCGCGCCGCTGTCGGTGTCGACGTTCGCGAACTTGTCGATCCCCGACGACGCAAAGCGATTCGACAGTTCGATCTGATCCTCGGCAAGGATGTTGATCGCAAAGCGCGGCGCTTCGAGAAAGACAGGATGGCTGGGCGATTTCGTCGCCTGGCTCCACAGCACCAGCGGCGGATCGAGCGACACCGAGCTGAACGAGTTCGCCGTCACGCCATAGCGCCTGCCCTCGGCATCGACGGTCGTGACTACCGTGACGCCGGTGACGAAGGAACCCAGCACCTGGCGCAGTTCCTTCGCATCGAACCGACTGGTCTCGCTCATCGTCACACCCGCTGCGTTTCGTCGACGACAGGGCGCCAAGCTGCTTGACCGAGCCCTTTCAATTGCGGCATCACGTGCTCGGAAAACAGCTTCACGGATTTGACGACGTCGTCGTGCGGCATGTCCCCGAACACATAGCTGCCGATCAGATAGTTGAGCCCGCCGTCGAGGATTTGGTCCGTGAGCGCCTTCGCGACCGTTTCGGGCGAGCCCACCACCGCGTGGCGGCTGGCGACCAACGCGTCGAAATCGGGCGGCAGCTTCGCGTTGACCGGCTCCGTCCCATGCTTTCGCCACAACCGGATGAAATTGCTGAAGAACGTCGGCCACGCCTTGCGACCGATCTCGAGCGCGGCTTCGTCGGTGTCGGCAACGATGATGTAGCGGTTCACGCCGATCAGCGGCAATTCATGCTCGGCGTCGTGCGTCTTGCTCCACTCCTCGCGATAGCGGTCGGTCACGGCGCGGATGCGCTCCACCGGGCCGCCGCATACGATGTTGATGCCGCGTTGCGCGGGCCACACGGTCGAATCCGGCGACGCCAGCGCGTACCACACGGGCGGATGAGGATGTTGTAACGGCTCGATTTCGACGGGCACGTCGTCGAATTGCCAGAACTCGCCGGAGAAATTCAGTCTGTCGGAAGCGAAGAATCGCTCCATCACGTCGAACGATTCCGCGTACATCTTCGCGGCATTCGAAGGATCGACGCCCATTGCGGCGAGTTCGTGCGGGGAAGCGCCTCGCCCGATGCCGAATTCGAAGCGGCCCTGGCTCAAATGATCGAGCATGCAGATTTCCTCGGCCAGCCGCACCGGGTGATGAATCGGCAGCAGATACACGAGCGGACACAGCCGCAAGTTCCGCGTGCGTTGAGCGATGGCCGACATCAACACGTTCTGCGACGGCGTCGTGCTGAGCGGCGTCGAGTGATGCTCGCTCGTGTGATAACAGTGAAAGCCGTTCGCGTCGAACAGCTCCGCGAGCTGGAGGCGCTCTTCGTACTGCTGGGCGAGCGGGCGGCCGCTCCTGTCGTTTTGATCGAAAATGCCGAATTTCATAAGGAGTCCTTAATGTTATGTGCCGCCGTCAAGCGCCGGCCTGACGCGAAAAAACTTGAAAAATCTGGTTTTCGGCATCGAGCAAGACCAGCACCTTTCCGTGCGCGCCCATGTCGCGCTCAGAAACGAAACGGCCGCCAGCCGCCTCGACGCGCTCGCGAATCCCGTCGAGGCTGTCCGCTTCGAAGACGACGACGCTGCCCGTCGCTCCGGGCGCAGCTTCCTCAGCGGCGCTCAACGCGAAGTTCGAGCCGCCTACGCCGAACTGCGCCCACTTCGACTGATCCCGAAATTTCAGCGTCAGTCCCAAAGCGCGCTCGTAGAATGCCTGCGCCTTGTCCATGTCGCGCACGACGGTATAGACGCTTTGAATCCTTTGGATTGCCATGCCTGCTTCTCCTAGCTGGAAAGGGAACCGCCGCGCGGGTAACACCGCGTCGCGCTCTCCTTGGCTTCGTGTTTCCGTTCGTGCTATATTGTTGAACGTATGTTGCATAGTTGTATTATGGACGCTGTGACGGCGCTGTCAATGAGCAAGCGGTACGGCCCCAACACGTGCAAAATGCGGGGAATCCGCCGCGCAGCGTTGCGGGAGTAGGCGTGGCACATGGCGGCGAACGGCACGCCGTTCGCCTTCGGATCGGGTAAATCCCTATGCGGGCGTATTGCTTTCACCCTGTCGGACTTGAAGAGAAATGGACCAACGAGACACTTCGGAATCCGCCGAGAAGAACGAGCGGCGCGGTATTCAGTCCGTCGAGATCGCCTTCCGGCTATTGACGGCGTTGCAGAACACGCAACAGCCGCTACCGCTCAAAGAGATCGCGGTGCGGGCGGAGATGACGGCTAGTGCGGCAAACAACTATCTGGTGAGCCTCGTACGCACGGGTCTTGCCGCGGCGGACGAAAAGCCGGGTTTCTACAGGCTCGGACCGGCCGCGCTGATGCTCGGGATCAGCGCGACGAAGCAGATCGACGGGTTCGACGTCGTGCGAAGCGAATTGGGCAAGCTGCGCGACGCCACGCAATGCAGCGGGGCGATCACGATATGGACCACCGATGGCGTGCTGAGCCTGTTCAAGCTCGAGGGACAACAGCGCGGCGCGTTCGAGCTGCGCACGGGTTTGATGTCGTTGCTGTCGACGGCGGCCGGCAAGGTTTTCGCGGCGAGTCTGCCGCTTGCGGTCACGCTGCCGTTTCTCGAGCAGGAATTGGCTTCCCGCAAACCGAGCGGCGATGCGGTCGAAAAATTCCACACCGATGTCGTGCGTGAATTGCGGGAACACGGCTACGCGACGATGCGGCGCTCCGATATCGCCGGCTACGCGTCCATCGCCGCGCCGGTCGTCGACTGGACGGGCGACGTCAAGTTCGTCATGAGCCTCGTCGGCTCCGATACGGTCTTGAATCTCGAGCCTGGCTCAGCGCACGTGGTCGCGTTGCTCGAGTCGGCCGGCAGGGCGACCGCCTTGCTCGGCGGTCGAGCTCGCTCGGCAAGGAACGCGATGAAGTGATGCCGACGATGGGTCGTTACCGGAGCGCCCGGCTCACGCCGGCGGCGTGCCCAATGCGAGCCTTTGCAGCACGGTTTCGGCCACGGCGCCGGCCGATGCCGGGTTCTGTCCCGTGATGAGATTGCCGTCGACGCTCACGTAGGGGCCCCAGGGCGCGCCCGCTTCGAACGACGCTCCAGCCGCGCGCAGACGGTCCTCCAGCAACCATGGCGCGTTGGCGGCAAGGCCGACCTGCACCTCTTCGTCGTTCGTGAAGGCCGTCATCTTGCGACCTTTGAAGGCCCAGCGCTCGGGGTCGCCTGCCGATAGGAAGCTCGCCTGTCCGTGGCATACCGCGGCCACCACCTGTTGCTCGTTCTGGAGCGCAGCGCTCAGCACTTTACCGACGCCGGCGTCGACCGCGAGATCTTGCATGGGACCATGCCCGCCCGGCACGAACACGGCATCGAAATCCGCTGGGTTGACGTCTTCGATGCGCCGCGGGGCACGCAAGGCGTCGGCGAAACGCTCGACGTATGCAGAGAGTTCTGCAACCTTGCCGACATCGCCGTTCCCGCCAACCCGGTGTTCGTCACCGACGATCCAGAAGCCGAGTGCGAGGCGGTTCTCGCCGGCATCGGCTTCGGCCAATTGCCTAGGCATTTGGCGGCGCCGTATCTGCTCGACCGACGGCTTGTGTCGATGCTCGAAGGCTTGGGTCCGGCCAGCACCACGGTGTATGTGTATCGGCCGCAGCGGACGCCCGTGTCGGCACGTGTTCGGCTGGTGTTCGATGCATTGTGTGAATTGCTCGACGATCGGACAAAGCAGCCGAGCGGGGACATGAAGAACAAATCGCAAACGATTGCGCAATCGACCAACCGTTGACGCCGCGCGATCACGCGCCACGCCAAGCCCGCAGCCTGACGCTCGTTAAAAAAGCCGCGGCGTGCCCACCCAAACGAGCGTCGCTTCCACGTCGCCCGTATTCGACCAGCTGTGCGGCACCGTCGATTCGTAGTGCGCGCTGTCACCCGCGTTCAGCACGAATGTCTTGCCTTCGAGCGTCAGCGACATTTGGCCGGAGATGACGTACAGAAACTCCTCGCCCGCATGCGTCGTGACCTCCGCGGCCTTGGTCTGCCCGGCAGGCAAGCGCACGAGAATACTTTCAAGCTGAGCGCCGACCGACGAGTTGGTCAATCGGGCAAACAGGTCGGTCGAGTCGGCAAAGCTGAAAAAGCGCAATTGCCCTGCGCGGCGCACCGAGCGCTCCTCGCTCGGCGTATCGACGAAGTATTGCAGCGTGACGCCGAGCGCCGTGGCGATGCCGGCCAGGGAGGTCAGCGACGGCGTGGCGAGGCCGCGTTCGACTTGGGACAGAAAAGGCTTCGATATCCCGGCTGCCGTGGCCGTTTCATCGAGCGTTCTACGCAGGCGGTGCCGCAGCGCTCGTATCTTGCTGCCCAAATCCGCAGCTTGGCGGGCACTTTCGACGTTCAAGGCCATAGGTAATGCAATGCTCGCGAGTAACAGTGGTCGGAAAAACTAGCGATTTATGCGGCGCGAAGCGCCCGGCGCATCTTCGCGCACCGGCCTTGCTCAAGGACGACGATGAAGACAAAGCACTCTATGTTGCCAGAACCCGTTGGCGATGCGCAAAAAGGAGGGTTTACCGCAACTCGCGTGGACACGCCGCCAAAGCCGAACGGCACGACGGCTGCCTATATTGGGGACTATTCGAACCGCGGCTTCTTTGCCGGCGTCAATCGAGAAACTCGCCCGCGCGTTGCTTTAACACCGTGCTGAATTCGTCGAGCCAGCCGATCGACAAGCGCCAACTCTGCCAATACAAATCGACATCGAGATGACGGCCCGGTGTGAGTTCGACGAGTTGGCCGCTTTCGAGCGCCGCACCGATCATCGTCGTCGGGCACATGCCCCAGCCCAATCCCGTAATGCAAGCGCGCGTGAAACCGCCCACGTGCGGAACCCAATGCTGCGGCGGATCGAGTTCCGCGCGCGTCACCTTGCGCATGAAGCGCGTTTGCAATGCATCCTTCGGATTGAACACGACGCAGGGCGCGCGCCGCAGCGATTCCCGGTTGACGCCATCGTTGAAGTAGCGGGCAAAGAACGCCGGCGAACATACGGCCAAGTAACGCATTCGACCCAGGCGCACCGAACGGCACCCTTGCACGGGCTCGGCTTGCGTCGTCACCGCCCCTTGGACACTGCCGTCGCGAATGCGCTGCGCCGTATAGTCCTGATCGTCGATGACGAGATCGAGCAGCATTCGCCGCTGCGCGCAAAAACCCGCGACCGCATCGATAAACCAAGTCCCCACGCTGTCGTCATTGACGGCGACACGCAGCGTCGGCCATAGCTCGCCGAGCAGGCTGCCTGTCATCGACGGCATGTCGTCGGACAGCTGCGCCTCGAGCAAACGAACGCGCTCGGTATGGCGGCAGAGCAATGCGCCCGACGCCGTCGCCACGCATGGCTGGCCGCGCTTGACGAGCACACTGCCCACGCGTTCCTCGAGCAACTTGATGCGTTGCGAGACCGCGGAGGGCGTGACGTTCAGTTCGCTCGCCGCGCGATCGAACGAACCGAGACGAACCACCGCGCCGAGCGCATCGAGCAAAGCGTAGTCGAGCATTAGCGTTCCTTAACCGGCCTTAGAAAAATTAGCTGTTCTTATATGCATCCGGCATGCAGACTAACGCCATCGCTCGGCATCGTCTACCCCCGACCTACCATGAACTGGACCGCTTATTCACATGGCGCGGCGCTTTGCGCCTCGCTCATCGTCACCATCGGCGCGCAGAACGCCTTCGTCTTGCGCCAAGGGATCATGCGCTCGCACGTCGGCAAGGTCGTCGCACTTTGCACGTTGTCGGACTTTCTCTTGATCGGCGCGGGTGTCGGCGGCGCCTCGGCGCTGGCGATGCGCTACCCGCGTCTCGTCGAAGTGGTGCTGTACGGCGGGCTCGCCTATCTCGCCTGGTTCGGTATTTCCACGCTGCGGCGCGCCTGGCGTCCGGGGCATGCGGTGATGGAAGTAGGCAACGAATCAGCGGGGGCGCCCGCCCTCGCCTCGCAAAGTGCGTGGTCAGTCGTTCTCATGACGCTCGCGTTCACTTGGCTCAATCCGCACGTGTACGTCGATGTCTTGTTGCTGATCGGCACCGCGGGGGCCCGCGAGCCGGAAGGGTCGCGTATGGCCTTCGCGCTCGGCGCAATGACGGTCAGCCCTTTGTGGTTCGCCTCGCTCGGCTACGCTTCGCGGCTCTTGGCCCCACTGTTCCGTAAGGCGACCGCCTGGCGCATCCTCGACGGCGCGGTCGGCAGCATGGTGCTGCTTGTGGCAGCCGCGCAACTGCGCTGATGCCGCAGGCCGGCGTAAAGTGGTCGCCGGCCCAATAGATCGGATACCTAAGGATTCCAGCGTCACGAGTTGTCATCTATCCGTGTTATAACAACGGCGGGCAATCGTGTGCGTGTCCTTGCGGCACGCGGTGACAGCTGGAGGGCATGAATTGAAGATCGTCGGCTACTGCACGCTTTGGGCCATTGCAGCGTCGCTGCTCGTCGCCATGTGCATCATCATCAAGCAAGGTCACGTTCAATCCGATAGCGCCAAGGACAGCGACATCGTCGCCGGCAAGGCCGTCGGCCGCATGCCGGCGGAGCCGTCCGCGCCCAAACCCGTCTCGCACGCATCGCTATCATCCGTTTGAACGGCGGGCAGAGTCGGCCGATCCTTACGGCCGACCTTCGCATCTGCATATATTTCGGCGCGAACACCTTGCCCTGAGTATCGGGAAGCCTTCGCGCATATTGCTCAATTGCGGCAAAAATTGAAACCTCGGTCTCGCCAAAACATCACATCGCCGCGACCCCAAGATATCCCTCAAAGGGTAAATCGCATGAATCCAATCATGCAACTTACCAAAATTGACTCTATATAAATTTCTTATCGCATCTCCCTATGATTATTGGGAGTTTACTTTTTCGCCAATTCCTCCCCTGATCAATCTAACCCTCATGCGGGAAGCATAGATTCGACACCATCTCCGTTCTCTCAAAACTTTATCTCAAAACCATTCACCCAATGTGCATGGGATTCGGATCAAACATCAATTGACCCATTGTTTCAAACGGTCACGCAACCCGGCGTAAACACGGAACAAAAAATAAAAGATCGTTTGGACCGGCATCTCTATTTACATAAATCGCGCGACGCCCTTAAGGTAACGCCCGCAGCCACTGATATGCGGTTTGAGAGACGACTATCAGCTATCGACAATTACGCGCCTTGCGTGCAGCCGCGGTAAGCGCCACAGCGCGAGCCGCCGTCAGGAGACAACGATGCCGCCGTTAGCGCGCATTCAATCAGCCATTGCATCATCTGCCGGCGCCTTGGCCGTCGCCGTACTCTGCACCAGTTGCGGCGGCGGAGGCTCGGACGACCCGGCGCCCATCGCCGCCGCACCCTGCGCCAGCAACACGTGCTCGGGTTCGGGCGCCGCCACGCAGCCATCCGACTCGAAAGCGCTCTGCCCCGCGTCGCTCGATTACGGCACCGTCTATACAGGCGGTTCTGGCAGCGGCGAGTACATCAAGGTCAAATTCGACACGTCGAAGAAGCGGTACCAAATGACGTTCATCGAATCGGAAGTGCCCACCTCGGCCGGGCAAGTCAACACGACACGCGCCGGCTTGACGATCACGGGCGACTTCGAAAATCCCAATCTCTATACGGTCACGAACGGACAAGGAGGCGCGACGACCCCGCTCAAGCTGCCCACGGCCGAGCAGAACCGCTGCGCATTCGTGCTGAAGAACGGTAAGACGACGGATGGGACGTATCGAGTCGCCATCGATCCGAACGATCCACCGATGCTGTTCGTCGGCAACGGCATCGTGGGCGGCGGCATTCCGGGGTCGACGGTACAGTTCGACGGCATTTCCATCGCGCCGGGCGTGCAGGTTGCCATCGTACCCAGCAAGACCTTCGACTACTACCCGTTCATCGCCTTTAGCCGTACCGTCACCGACTTCTCGAAGATCGCGGGCCGCTACAACGAGCTCGGCATCCGCTTTACGCCGTCCGGCGGCAACTTTCAAACGAATGCCGCCAACCCCTCGGGCACCCCGCTCGGGTGGCAGGTCGACGGCGTTCAGATTGCCGAAACACTGAACGGCGACGGATCATGCACGCCCGATAGCGGGCAGCCGTACACGTCGTGCCTCACCACGGGCGCCAATTGGGCGCGGCGAACCAACACGGACGGCTCTCAAGACAACGTGTTCACGAGCGCCGCGAACCTCGACTTGGGGCTCGGTCCCGTCTATCCCGCGGCCGGTCAAGGAGAGCTGCAGTCCGCCTTCGGCGGCAACCAAGCCCACGGCATCTTGATCGCGGGCGAACTGGACGGCCAGGTCATTCCGGTCGTCATCCGAGTCGGCTACGCGCACTCGGGCACGGGCCTGCTCGATTCGTCGGTCGACGATCAGCTCGGCATTTCGCTGCTTTCCCCCGCGCGGCCGATCGATTCATCGACATTGACGGGCGCGTTCATCGGCGCTAACAGCGTCACGGCGTGCGGCCTGGTCAGCGCGTACGGACCAACCTCGCCGCAGGTATACGAAGGCGCCTGTCTCGACGATACGACGACGAAGTATGCCGGCGTCAACTACACGTCCACGATCTTCCAAGGCACGAGCGCCGCCTTCCTCAATCCGTTCACGTCGACCGCGGCCACGAACTTCTCGCTCGACTTCACGCAAGCCCAGCCAGGGCTCGTCAAGGTCACCGCGCAAAACGACTTTAGGTCGGGCGCCGCCCCCGTCTTCAAGACAGGCGACACCGGCTACCTGATCAAGGTGGGCTCCGTATTCGCCTTGCTCATGAACGGGTCGGGCCTACCGAATCCGTTTTTCACGATTGGCGCGTTCGTACAGTAGCGGCGGTACCGCTTAAGGGGCGGCCTGCGGCGCCAACCGGCCGCCATCCCAACTTGCCTTCATCCTGATGAGAGGTTCTCAACATGAAGCGTTTCAAGTTCATCCCCGTAGGTGCGGCGTTGGCGTTGTTCGTTGCGGCTTCTGCTCCTGCCTTTGCCGTAACGGTCTCCCCGGCGGGCCCGATTAGTTTGACGGGTTCGACCACGCTCGGAAAATCGGGCCTTTCTCTCGGCTGCGCGGCCACGATGGCCGGCACCATCACCAGCATCGGCCAGATCTCGATCACGTCGGTGAAGTTCTCGGGCAACAGTCTATGTTCGCTCGTCGCGGCGTCGAATCTACCGTGGACCGGACAGGTGGCGAACGCGACGAGCCTCTCGCTGGATAACGTCGCGGTCGACGTAAAGGTCGCCGGGATCGGCGGCCAATGCGGCCCGACGGCGCTCACGGCCAGCATTACGGAAAACACGGCGCAAAAGGAAACGATCATCGGCTTCGCCCATCAAGCCCTCTCGGGTGGCTGCACCGTATCGGGCTCGCTGACGACGACGCCGTTCCTGACCGTCCATTGATCCGCGCCGCTAGTCTCGAATCGTCTTAACCCGTTTCGGGCGCGCCTGCCCGACGAAGCGCGGGCGCGTCGATCGCAGCAAAGTTGAATGCACGGGCGTTAGATGCTGGCGTGATGCGCGGGCATCACGCTCAGGTCACAGGATATTCAGTCTTCGCTCGAATTCTATTATTTAGGACTCCACATGATCTACCGTCACCTGCTCTCGACAGCGCTGGCCGCTTTTGTTCTCTGCGCATGCGGGGGCGGCGGCGGCGATCCGCCCGCTCCGGTCGTCACCCGCCTATGTCCGCAGGCGGTTGACTACACGACGGTTTTCACGGGCGGCGCCGGCTCGGGCGAACTCGTACAAGTGCAGCTCGACACCACGGCGATGACCTACAAGATTACCTATCTGGCCTCGCCCGTTCCCGTCGCCAAAGGCACGGTCTTGCCGACTCGCTCGAGCGCACCGAACAACGTCGTCACCAGCACGATGACGCAAGAAACGTTACTGCCCACGACGAAGCTCAATCAATGCGCGTTTCGCTTGGATAACGCGAGCCTCGATGCGACGCGCCCCACTCGCGTGTTTTTGGGCGAAGGCGTCTTGGGCGGCACGATCCCAGGCGCGGAAATTTCCTTTGCCGGCGTGGCGGGCGTGGGCATCGTTCCCGATACGACCTTTCCCTACTACCCGTTCATCGCTTTCGCCCAGACATCGACGAGCTTGGCTGAAATCGCCGGCAAGTATTCGATGCTCGGCTATCACAAAGTGCCGTCGCAAAATTTCGCGCCTGTCGCCGTCGACGGCTCGGTCACCATCAACGCCGACGGCAGTTTCACCGAATGCGACAACACCGGGCTATACGCCGGTCAATGCCGTCAGTCGGGGACGAACTTCGCGCCCCGGGCCGATTCGCCGACGTTCGAAACCGACCGATTCACGGGGCAAGTCGCCCCTACCCAGGCCGTGAACGGTCCGCAAGCGCAGGGCGTCTTGATCGTCGGGAAGTTGGGCGGCCAGTTGGTGCCGATCCTCATTCGCATCGGCGCGGCCGATCCGTCGATCGTATCGCCGCCGGGCTCGCCCCCGAAGACGCCCCTGGCCGACAACGAGTCGGGCATCGCGATGCTCGCGCCGCGGGCCAATATCGCTGCCGGTTCGCAAAACGGCGAGTACGTGGGTGTCGACAGCAACTTCGCCTATCGCACGACCGCATTGATGAGCGCGCAAGCCACGATGCTCGACCCGTTCAACGCATCGCTGGCTTCGCTCGCTACCTCGCTCGACCTCGATTACACGCAAGCGTTGCCGGGTCTCGTCAAGGCGAAAGCGACAAGCGCGGCCAGCGGGGCACCCGCAGGCAAGATGATTTTTTCGGGCGGCGCGATCGGATACCTCGATACGTCCAACGCGAGCGCACCGTATTTCGCCATCAGCGCATTCGTTCAGTGAACGCACGACAAGCAAGACCGAGGAAGCAGAGATATGGGGATCACGAAGGTGTTTGCGCCGCTCGTCGCGGCATGCGTTACGACGTGCGTTTCGGCAAGCGCGCAGGCCCAGCAAGCGGGCGACAACGTCGTTTCGCTCGGTTGGTATCACATCGCGCCGCAGTATTCGAGCGATCCGTTGACGACCCACGTGGCGCCGATGCCGATCAACGCGTCGCTCGGCCTGCCATCGGCATTTACATCGGCCGGTACGGGCTTGACCGTCAGCAACGCCAATACGATTGGGCTGACGTTTACGCATTTCATCACCGATCACATCGCGTTGACGGCGCTCGGAGGCGTGCCGCCGGAGTTTCACATCGCCGGATTCGGCGTGATCCAGCCGCCCGGCCCGGCAGGCGCGCTCGGGCATGAAAACTTGAACGATCCGTCGAACAATCCGATCGTCGGGAAGGTGCGGCAGTGGACGGCCGGCGCGATGCTGCAGTATTTCTTCGGCAAGGCGGAAGCGCGATTTCGCCCTTTCATCGGCGTGGGCATGACATATACGTGGTTCAACGCATTCGAGCTGAATCCGAACTTTTCGCAATCGCTCAATGAGAACCTCGGCAGCGTGCTCGCGGCGGGAGCCGGCAAGCCGGGGCCGACCAGCATCTCGGCGAAGTCGTCTTCGTCATGGACGCCCGTCTTCAACATCGGCGCGGCGTACGCATTGACCAAGCATTGGCAGATCAATGCTTCGGTGTCCTACACGCCGCTCAAAACGTATGCGGAGACCGACATCAAAGCCGCAGACGGAACGCTCCTCGCGGTCAGCAAGGCCAAGCTGAACGCCGATCCGATCATCACGTTCTTGGCGTTATCGTATCGGTTCTGAGTTCGACTATCGACAAGGGGCGGAAACGGCTGGCATGGTAATTCGACGCGCTACGCCTACCGGTGCTGCGCTCGTTCGGGTTCGACGAATTGCACGAAGGATTTCGCGAATTCGTCGCACTATAACGCAGCGTTATTTTGGCGCCGAGAAGGCGCGGCGGCGATGGAAGTGCCTCGGCCAGGACACCGCTTTCCGAGGACCGTGTTGCGGGTCACGATCGCTTTAAAGCAGGCTATGTTGCAACGGCTGCCGATGCTCCCATACCTTGCCGATGATCGAGTCCGTCGTGAGCCTGCCGCCCGTGACGGTTTGGACTTGTCGCAAGTCGACAACCAGCACGTCGCCCTTTCGAAATTCCTTTCCGGCATCGATTTGATCGAGAAAATCTTGATCCGCGATCGCGGCGTAGTAGGCCGCCGTGCCATCGTGCACGCGCCACTTGTTGCCGTCTTTGAAGGTAAGGGACTCGATGAGTACAAGCTTTCTCGAGGTGATGTCGGACACGATCTCCGCATCTGGATTCAGAATCGAAGCGCTGAACCAGCCGACCTCTTCGTCCTGAATGCTGAGAACGACACGATCGTTCATGACAACGCCGAAATCACTAATCCCCTCTCGTCTTAGCGGGGACATCACCTTTTCTAGACTGGCGCGCACGCCGCTGCTTCTATACAGCCGCAAGACGCCAGGGGTGATTTCGATCGTTTCTGTTTCCGTTGCCCAAACCGTCGTCGCGTCGCCCTTCTGCTCGATCTTCAGTGGCCCGCGGCCCTTGAGAACGCGCAAGAGGCCAATGAGCCCACCTCCAGTGAAGCCGATCAATCCCATGATCGTGTACGCGTTCGTAATGGCAGTCGCGCCGTGACCTGAAAAGATGTCCTTGAGCTGCGCGAGAAGTTGTTGGCTGGCCAGGAGGTCTATGCCGAACGACCCAGCCTTGAAGTTCGCGCTGACTTGCACACGAAGTTCCGCCGCGTCCGCGTTGATCTCTTTGTTTGCGGCCGCCAACAGATCAGCGAAGGCAATGAGGGCAGGGGCCAAATCGCGTACATCCATACGATGTTCGACCAAGGCAGGGCCGTCATAGACGACGTGAAATCGCTCGTGATTGCTCATAGTTCGATAGGGATAGCGGCGTGCCCCCAGCGGCCGTGGAAATCGCCGTTCGGAAGCACAGTGCGACTACTGGGAAACGCGAGAGCGTATCGCACATGTTCGCTAACAGGCGGCAGCGAGAGCCAACTTCGGACCGTTTCACCGCGCCAGCGGTATGATCGCGGTTGAATCCGCATTAAATTCGGGTTGCGCGCCCTCGCCCCACGCGCGCACCATAGCCCCCGTCGAATCACGATGGCGCCTAACGATTTCGATGAACACGACCGCCGCCCGAAACCATCGCCATTTGATCGGCCCCGCCATTCTGCTTCTGATCGCGGTATGCGGGCTGTTCTACGTCAAATGGTTCCCCTACTACAACCGCGCATTCGTTGCGGCCAGCCGGCACTCCATCGGCGGTTCGATCCTGATGGGCGCCGCCGCCGCCCCGCCCACGCCCTCGTGGGATGCCGCGGTTGGCTACGCGATCGCCTACGGCAAGGCAATCTGGCAAGCGATGGTGCTGGGCCTTCTGCTGGGCTCGGCCGTGCAAGCCTTGATTCCCTCGCGCTGGATCTTGCGCGCGCTCGGCAAACGCGGCTTCGGCAGCGTGATGACCGGGGCCGTCATGTCGCTGCCTGGCATGATGTGCACATGCTGCGCCGCACCCGTGGTCGCCGGCCTTCGCGCGTGCCGAGCCGCACCGGGCGCGGCTATCGCGTTCTGGCTCGGCAATACGCTGCTCAACCCGGCCACCCTCGTCTTCATCGGCTTCGTGCTCGGCTGGCAATGGATGGGGCTGCGGCTCGCGTTCGGCCTCGCCCTAGTGCTCGGCATCGGCTATCTCGTGGATACGCTGGCGACGAAAGAGGAAGCCGACGCCGCGCAGACCGCCTTCGAGGAGATGACGGCGCAAGAAGACACGGGCGCCATGTTTACGCGCTGGCTGAAGATTCTCGCGCGCATGACCCTACGCCTCGTGCCCGAATACGTCATTCTGGTTTTGCTGATGGGCGCCGTGCGGGCATGGCTGTTCCCGCACATCGGCCCGGGGATCGGCGCCAGCATCCCGTGGATCGCGGCGTTTGCCATCGCAGGCGCGCTGTTCGTCATTCCGACGGCTGGGGAAGTGCCGATCATCCAGGCGATGCTCTCGCTCGGCATGGCCACCGCGCCCGCCGCCGCGCTGCTCGTTACACTACCGCCCGTCAGCGTGCCGTCGCTTGCGATGCTCGGCCGGTCGTTTCCGACGCGTATCCTTGCGCTCACATGCGCATGCGTCGTCGTGGGCGGCATCATGGCGGGGGCGGTCGCGGTCGTCGTCATGCTATAGCCCACCGTACGTGGACGCCCAACCACCGTCCAATGCCTTGCACAGTGCGACGCTCGTTCGTAGATGCAGAAGCCCCATCGGGATGACCGTCTTCACACGAAGACGCGCTTCCCGATGGGGCAATGCCTGGGTGTTACTGACCCATCTTGGAATCGACGCAACCCGTGCTGTTGCATTCGCGTTCACGTTCCTGAAGGAATGCGAGGCGTTGCTGCGTCATCGTCACGGCGCAGTCGAGGTTCACGAAGTAGCCGCTGTCTTTCTCTTCGCTGCACTGCTGGTCGCGCTCCTTGAGCCATGCGAGCTGACCCGTCTTCAGCGCGCCTTGCTGCGAGCTGTTCAGGTGCGTGCGCAGGCGCGAATATTGGGCGTTCAGATCGCGATCGGCTTGCGAAAACACGGTGCTCGCGCAATAGACTTGGTCGAACGCATTGCGCGGCTTGGCGCAGCCCGCCGCATGCGAGGCGATCGGCAGCAGGGCGACACTGAGGAGCACGGCGATTTTCTTCATGGTTTTTCCTTTTTATCGAGAAAAGACAAGCACTTCAGGGATGACAATCTTCGACGCCTTTGGAAATCGCGTCGGCCAATTTGGCGATCGTCGAGGGTTCCGCGAGCCGCCGCTCCTCCTCCGGATTGACGATCACGCCCGCCTCGACCAAGACCGCGGGCATGCGCGCGGTTTTCAGCACGACTAGATCGTCGAATCGGTGAATGCCGAGACGGCGGTCGATCAGCGGGCGATTCTCGCCCTTGATCGGCGTCGCGTGATAAAGCGACGGCGTTTCGCCGGCCGCAAGCAAGCGCTCGCCTATCGCCTTGGCGCAGGCAAGACTTTGCTCGTAGTGCGGATTGAGTTCGGAAACGAAGATTGCAAAGCCTTTCAATTCCTTATTCCTGCCGGCATCGATCCACGCCTGCTGCATCGAATCGTGATGAATGGAGATGAAGAAGTCGGCTTTCGGCGCCGCATTGGGTCGATCGGTCAGCGAAATATCGCGTCCGTCCGCGCCCGTGCGCGTGACGCGCTCGCCCGCCGCGACAAGATCGCGCGCGACGGCCGCGCTCAAATCGAGATTGTAGAGATGTTCGACGCGACCGCTAGCGCCCGTGGCGCCCGGATGCGCGGGCGTATGGCCGGCATCGACGATCACCCATGCCGCCTGGCAGGTGGCGGCGCACAACACGCCGAATATGACCGCAATAAGGCGAGTGACGAAAGTTCTTGCCATGGGAAAACCAAGCGCGGAATTGAAGTTTGTTTTTAAAAGTAAAGGCGGCCCACTTCGCAAAGCGCCGATAGTATCGGCGATGCGGCGCGCGTAAGTCTACCTTTAAATCGCCAGCGGCTTGGCGCAATGAGGTTTTGCAATGGGAAGGAGGGGAAAGCGAGAAGCCCCGGCCGCCTGCGCTCGACCACGATCGAGCGCAGGCGCGGCCTTTAAGGGGCGAGCGGCGTCAAGGCCGCCGTGAGCTGGCTGGCTGCGGCTGACTTTGACCTAGTCGGAATGCTGCTCCGCCGAGTTGGTGATGGCGTGACCGCCCTTCGAAATGTCTTGTCCGGCGCCCGCCACCGTATTGCAGGCGGCCAGAAAAACCGTGCCCAACAGCAAGAAAAGTGCGGTGAGTCGCG
Organism: Trinickia sp.; assembly: GCA_035492395.1. GTDB lineage: Bacteria > Pseudomonadota > Gammaproteobacteria > Burkholderiales > Burkholderiaceae > Trinickia. Next base: position 77,157 of record DATJJH010000179.1, read on the forward strand.
TCATGTATGTTCTCCATCGGCGCACCTACGCCTATGCTTAGGGGGAGCAATCAGTGTGCCAACGCTCCGCGCCAAGCAGGACGGTGCGTTCCGACGCATGTCGCCGGTTTGGCTTGGGAAGAAGTGGCGCGGGCTTGCAAAATCGTCCGTATGATATTTTTCGACGCGGTTGTCCCTTAGCGTTGCGCCGGCGCGTCATTGTGACGGCGGCCAGAAGTTAGTCACCCGCCGCAACCCTACGACGGAGGCTTACATGCAATACCTGTTGATGATCTATTCGGAAGAAGACGGCTGGAACAAGATGACGGACGGCGAGCGGCAGCAAGGTGTCGCCGCATATCAGGCGTACACGGAATCGCTGCGCAAAGCCGATGTCCTGCTGGGCTCGAACCGGCTGCAGAACACGAATACGGCAACGACGGTGCGGCTCGTCGACGGCAAGGCGCAGGTGCTCGACGGCCCCTATTCCGATTCGAAGGAACAACTGGCCGGCTATTACCTGATCGACGTGCCCGATTTGGACGCCGCCATCGCCTGGGCCTCGCGCTGCCCCGGCGCGGCGCACGGCCTCATGGAAGTACGCCCGATCTGGCCCACGGCGACCTACGCACAAACCGCGGCATGAATCCGGGCGGCGGCGAGCTTCATTCCGCCCACGCCGCCCATGTCACAGCGGAGGCCGTGGCTCGGCGCAGCTACGGCAAGCTGGTGGCGCTGCTCGCCATGCGCACGCGCGACGTGGCGGCGGCCGAGGACGCCTTGGCCGACGCGTTCGCCGCCGCGCTCGCGGATTGGCCGCGCCATGGCTGCCCCGCAAATCCCGAAGGGTGGTTGATGACCGTGGCGCGCCGCCGAGCGATCGACGGCGCACGCCATCGGCGCGTGGGCGACGAAGTCACGAATCAGCTCGCGATTCTCGCCGACGAAATCGATCAGCGTGAAGCGGGTGCGCTGCCTGATCGGCGGCTCGCCCTGCTCTTTGCGTGCACGCACCCCGCGTTGGATGCCGCGATTCGCACGCCGCTCATGCTGCAAGTCGTGCTCGGGCTCGACGCTAAAACGGTCGCCTCCGCGTTTCTCACCTCGCCCTCCGCAATGGCCAAGCGCCTCGCGCGCGCCAAGACGAAGATCCGCGAAGCGGGCATTCCCTTCACCGTGCCGGAACCGGAAGAACTGCCCGGTCGCATCGATGCGGTGCTGCAAGCGGTTTATGCCGCCTATGCGGAAGGATGGACCGATCCGGTGGGGGGCGATACGGTGCGGCGCGACCTCGCCGACGAAGCGCTCTTTCTCGCTCAGTTGCTCGTCGAATTGCTGCCCGACGAACCGGAAACGCTCGGGCTGCTCGCGTTGATGCTGTACGCGCAGGCCCGGCGCGACGCACGGCGCGATGCCGAGGGCAACTATGTGCCGCTGTCGGCCCAAGACCCGGCGGCATGGAACGCGCCGATGATCGACACGGCGGACGCACTGCTGCGGCGCGCAAGTACGTTCCAAGCGATCGGCCGGTTTCAGCTCGAAGCCGCGCTGCAATCGGCCCACGTGTACCGGTGCCGCACGGGCCGGCCGAACTGGGACGCAGTAGTGCAATTCTACGATGCGTTGCTCTCGATCGCAGCGTCGCCGGTGGTCGCGGTGAATCGCGCGATTGCGCTGGGGCAGCGCGACGGTCCGCAAGCGGCGCTGGATGCGCTTGCCCGCTATGAGGACGATGCGAGGCTGTCCGACTATCAGCCATATTGGGCGGCGCGCGCCGATCTGCTTGCACGCGTGGGCGCCACGCGCGAAGCGCTCGAAGCGTACGATGTTGCGATCGGGCTCGAGCGCGATCCGGCGGTGCGACGCTTCTTGCAGGGCAAACGCAGTGAGCTAACGCCCACGTAGGTGCGCCGGCATGCGCCGTTTCGCGTAGACTGCGCGAGATCCCCGCTCGCAAAAGGTACCGGGCAGGTACCGGGCCCGCCGGCGGCGACGGCCAAAGCTCCCGTTCTAAAAGGAGGCGTTACGCATGCATGCAATGCCCGTGCTGGACAGCACTGCCATCGACTCCCCCGCAAGCGCGGGCGCGCGCGATCTGCGCCGCGTCCCCATCCATCCCGATCACTGGTATCCCCTGGCGTGGTCACGCGAGGTCAAGCGCGGCAAAGCGCTCGGGGTGCACTTCGCCGGCGACCCGATCGTGCTGGCGCGAACCCAGTCGGGCAAAGTATTTGCCCTCGAGGATCGTTGCGCGCACCGCCAGGTGCCGCTGCATGGCGGCGTCGTGGACGGGGAGTCCATTCGATGCGGCTATCACGGCTGGACGTACGACTGCACCGGGCATTGCGTCGATGTGCCGTACCTCGGGCGCGAGCGCCTGCCCAACGGCGTGCGCGCCTACCCCTGCCGCGAGGCGCACGGCCTCATCTTCGTCTTTCCGGGCGATGCGGCGCTTGCCGAAGACAAGCCGCTGCCGGCCATGCCCTCGGTCGAGGACAAAGCGTACAAGACGCGCCGCTTTGGGCGTGAGGTGAAGTGCCACTACTCGTTCATGCACGAGAACTTGATGGACATGAACCATCAGTTTCTGCACCGGCGGCAGATGGGGCAAATGCGGGCGCGCTCGCTCGGCCGCCGCCGCGGCGACGACTGGGTGGAAGTGGACTATACGTTCGCGCGCGAGGAAGGAAAACAGCCCGTGGGCGAAGCGCTCGTATTCGGCGCCAGCAAGAAGAACGAGGCCCCGGACGCCAAGGACGTCATGACGGTACGCACCGGCTATCCGTATCAGACGCTGCAGATCCGCTCGAGCGACGGCACGCTCGTGATGGACCTCTGGATCGTGTACGTGCCGCTTGATGCGGCGCAGCGCACGAACCGCACCTTCGGCCTGCTTTCGATCCGTAAGCCGGGCATCCCGTTCGCCCTGGACTTGGCTTGGCCGCTGCTCGTCTGGTTCACCGAACGCATCTTCAAGGAAGACCGCTGGATCGTCGAGCGGGAACAAGCGGCTCATGACATGCAGGGCGCCGATTGGAACCATGAGGTGTTCCCCGTCATCCTCGAATTGCGCGACCTGTTGCGCAACTGCGGCGGCCGGACGGTGATCCCGATTCGGCAGGCGAACGATACGGCCTGACGGCGCGACGCGGTGCCCATCGAAACACGTGCGGGATGCCGGTGGAGCGGCACAGCATTCCCATGAACGAGCATGCTCTACTGAATCTGGCTCACCTGCACGCGGTGCACGTCATCGCCGAAACGGGCAGCGTCAGCCGGGCGGCCGTCGCACTGTTCCGCGCTCAATCAGCGGTCACGCGCGCGGTTCAGGAGACCGAAAAGACGATCGGCGAACGCTTATTCGATCGCAAGCCGTCGGGCATGCTGCCCACGCCGGTATGTCACGTGGTACTTCAGCGCGGCGCTCGCGTTTTCGCGGAACTGGAAGCGCTGGCCAAGTGGAGCCGAACGCGACGCTCGGCGAGACAAACGTCCGCCGATACACCCCTGCCCGCCTACCTGCTCAACACGCGAAGGCTACAGTTGTTCGTCGTCCTCGCGCGCCACAAGCATATGCCGAGCGCCGCTCGCACGTTGGGCATCTCGCAACCTGCCCTGAGCAGCGCGGTCCGTATACTCGAGAGCGGCGCGGGCATGCCGCTCTTTTATCGCAATCCCCGGGGACTGCTGCTCACGAGCGAAGGCGACACATTCCTGCTTCATGTACGCCGCGCGCTGAACGAACTGCGGCACGTATCGGACGACGTCGCCGCGTCGCGAGGCAGCATTCAAGGCAGCGTCACCGTGGGCGCTTTGCCCCTCGCTCGAACCCACGTGCTGCCCGAAGCCATCGCACGCGTGGTCGGCAAATATCCGGGCGTACGCGTCGTGACGGACGAAAGCGCCTATGAAACGCTCGTGGGCGGGCTGCGCGCCGGCGATGTCGATTTCATCCTCGGTGCGCTTCGGGACAACGATGCGGCGAGCGGCCTCGCGAGCGAAACGCTGATGTCGGAGGACCTCGCCGTGCTGGCGAGGCCGGGCCATCCGTTGGCGCAAACGCGCGGCTTGACGGTCGGCCAACTGGCGCGCGCGCAATGGATCTTGCCGCGGCGGCAGTCGCCCTCGCGCGGCCTTTTCGAAAATCTATTCAAGCGCGCGAAAATCAAGCCGCCGATGCCCACCGTGGAAACGGCCGATCTGGCGGTCATTCGCGGCTTGCTGCTACGCACCGACATGCTCGCCGTGCTGTCGGCGCAACAGCTGCGTTACGAGTGTGAATCAGGGCAGCTCGTCGTGCTCGACGCACCCACCAAAAACACGAACCGCGATATCGGCCTAACGCTGCGGGCAGGCGGCACGCCCTCGCCCGCGGCGCGCGCGCTCATCGATGCCATTCGGATGGTGGCGGGAGAAGAAGTAGGAACGCGGCGCATCGTTCACCGGTAGCGCCACGAACGCGTTCGGCTCGCGCAGCGCGAAAGCGCCCTTAGGCATGTCCTCGGCGCGGCGCCGGACGTGCCAACCCACATCGCTCATGCCGCCTCCATGCCATAGCGCTGTTTTATCGCATCGCCCTCGGGCGCGGCAAGAAACGACAGCAAAGCTCGCGTAGCGTCGCGGCGCTTCGACGTCACGCAGATCGCCGCCGCAAACACGGTCACCGCTTCGATTTCGCGCGGCAGGACACCGACGACATCGATACCAGGCAGACCGATCAATTCGCTCAGCTGCTGGAAGCCCAATTCGACTTCGCCCCGTTCGATCAGCGTGCCCACCGGCGTACCGGGCGGAGCCTTGACGATACGAGGCGCAATTGCTTCCGCAATGCCCCAGCGCTCGAAAAGCGCAACGATATGCGCGCCGCTGGGACCGGTCGAATAGCCTAGGCTGCGCGCGCCCAACACCGCCTGCCGAATAGCCGCCTCGCTGTGCACGTCAGGATGCGGCGCGCCGTTTGCCACGGCGACGGCCACTTTCGAACGAACCAGGTCGACACGACCGTCAGCTTCGACACGTCCCGTTTGCGCCAAACGATCGATCGCGTCGCTGGCCAGCACGACGAAATCGAACGGCTCGCCGGCCGCCACACGCCGGGCGGCGTCCACGCCGCCGACCGATTCGATTAGAACCTGCTGGCCGCACTGCCGTGCGTAGCCGTCGACGAGCTCGTTCAGAACATGACGGGTCGCCATCGACGAAATGCCGGTAATCGGCCCGGTCGCCACTGCATCGTGATCCATCGGCATGGCCTCCTCAATCGATATAACGCAACCCGGCGCGTTGCAACGGTTCGCGCATTTGATACATGTCCAACCCGAGCACGCCCGACGCGAGCTTGGCGCGCTTTTGAACTTCGTTCGCTTCGCGCGCGGCCGCTTTGTCGAGCGTTTGCGCCGCCGTGGCGGCCGGCACGATGACCACGCCGTCATCGTCGGCGACCACCACGTCGCCCGGATTGACGAGCGCACCCGCGCACACGACGGGGATGTTGACCGAGCCGAGCGTCGCCTTGATCGTGCCTTTGGCGGAAATGGCTTTGCTCCAGACAGGAAAGCGCATCTGCTCCAGTACGCGCACATCGCGCACCCCGCCGTCGATGATCAACGCCTTCGCGCCGCGCGCCTGAAAGCTCGTCGCAAGCAGATCGCCGAAATAGCCGTCCGTGCAATCGGCCGTCACTGCGGCAACGACGATATCGCCCGGTCGAATCTGTTCGGCGACGACGTGCATCATCCAATTGTCGCCGGGCTGCAGCAACACCGTGACCGCCGTGCCGCTCGCCTGTGCGCGGGGATAGACGGGCCGCATATACGGTTTCATCAGACCGGTGCGGCCCATCGCTTCGTGCACCGTGGCGCTGCCGTATTCGCCCAGCTTGTCGGCCACCTGTCCGTCCGCGCGCGCAATGCTGCGGTATACGACTCCCAGCTCATACATGATCAAAGCCCCTTGGTGTTCAATGCGGCGTGAAGGCGCGGGTACACACGCCGCGCATTGCCTTCGTAAATCTTGTAGCGATCCTGTTCGTCGATGTTCGCCGCTTCGATATAACGCTTCGTGTCGTCGAAGAAGTGCCCCGTTTCGGGATCGATGCCTCGCACGGCGCCGATCATCTCGCTGGCGAAGAGAATGTTGTCGACGGGGATCACGCGCGTGAGCAGATCGATGCCGGGCTGGTGATAGACGCAGGTATCGAAGAAGACATTGTTCAGCAAGTGCTCCTGCAGCGGCGGCTTCTCCAGCGCCTGCGCGAGCCCGCGAAATCGTCCCCAGTGGTAGGGCGCCGCGCCGCCGCCATGCGGGATGACGAAGCGAAGGGTCGGAAAATCGCGGAACAGATCCGACGTCAAGCACTGCATGAACGCGGTGGTATCGGCGTTCAGATAATGCGAGCCCGTGGTATGAAAGCACGCGTTGCAACTGGTGCTGACATGGATCATCGCCGGGATGTCGTATTCGACCATCTTCTCGTAGATCGGATACCAGTAGCGATCGGACAGCGGCGGACTCGTCCAATGGCCGCCCGAGGGATCGGGATTCAGATTGATCGCGACGTTCCCGTACTGCTCCACGCATTTCACGAGTTCGGGAATGCAGCTTGCCGTATCGACACCCGGGCTTTGCGGCAACATGGCCGCGGGAATGAAGTGACGCGGGAAGAGTTCGCTCACGCGATAGCAGAGCTCGTTGCAGATCGCCGCCCACGTGCTCGACACTTGGAAGTCGCCGATATGATGGGCCATGAAGCTGGCCCGCGGGCTGAACACGGTCAGGTCCAAGCCGCGCTCCTTCATGAGCCGCAGCTGGTTGCGCTCGATCGACTCCCTGAGCTCGTCGTCGCCGATGCGAAGCTCCGATGCCGCCGGCATCGCCGAGGGATTGCCGATAGCGGCCACCTGGCGATCGCGCCAGGCCTCGAGCGCCTTCGGCGCCGTGGTGAAGTGGCCATGAATATCGATGATCATCAGTCCTCCGTGCAGTGAATGGGTCGCCGGCTCGCGATGCATCGAGCGACGCCCTAAGGCTAGGGACTGCGCGCCTTGCTGGGAAGTACCGGTTAACGAGATTCGATGGGGAGCGCAAGGCCTAAACGGGGCCCATCGCCGCTCAATGGAAAATGCCCCGGTCGGCAGGGCCTTATCCGCTATGCGTTTGTCCTGGCGAAGCCGACGGCTTCAACGCTTCTTCATCCCAGCACATCCGATAAACGAATTAGATGGAAAAATAACAAAGTCGCACAGCGCAGCCGGGAGGGATGCCTCGCAAGGAGGCCAGAGCCGTGCTCGCGTGCGACCATGTCACAATGGCAAACGATCCTCGGATAGGCATATGGGGCGCGGACCGGAGCACAATGGCGTATTTCCCCCGCTTGCCACAGTCGTGGAAAATAGCGGGAGGGCGCTGGCTTATCGTCAGCAGCCGGCCGGAAGCGGATAACTTCAGAAGCGGAGAAGGGATGGACAAGCAAGGCTTCACCACCAGCATCGTTCACGGCGACCGAATCACGGGCACGGAGCACGGCGGCGTGCGCCAGCCGATTCATACGTCGGTTCAATATGGTTTCGAGCGGGTCGAAGATCTGATCGGCGTGTTTCAGGGCACGAAGAAGGGCGGCTTCAACTACGCCCGGCAAGGCACGCCCACGACCGCCGCGCTCGAGCGCAAGATCACGACGCTCGAAGAAGGCGTCGGCACGGTGTGCTTCGGCACCGGCATGGCGGCGATCACGGCCACGTTCCTCACGCTGCTACGCGCGGGCGATCATATGGTGTCGAGCCGTTTCGTGTTCGGCAACACCAACAGCTTGTTCGGCACGCTGCGCAACTTCGGCATCGAGGTCACGACGGTCGATGCGGGCGATGCCGAAAACGTGAAGAACGCCATCCGGCCGAATACGCGCATGGTATTCGTCGAAACCATCGCGAATCCGGGTACGCAGATTCCCGACCTGCAAAGCATCGGCGAGCTATGCCGCGAGCGCGGCATCGCGTATGTAGTCGATAACACGATCACCTCGCCCGCGTTGTTCAAGCCGAAGGCGGTGGGCGCGAGTCTCGTCATCAATTCTCTGACGAAGACGATTGCGGGCCATGGCGCCGCGCTGGGCGGAGCGGTGACCGATACGGGTCTGTTCGACTGGAGCGCTTATCCGAACATCGCCGACGAGTACCGGCGTTCCGCGGCGAAGGATCAGGGGCTCTTGCAGATCCGCAAGAAAGGCCTGCGCGACATGGGCGCGGCGTTGTCGTCCGAGCAGGCGCATTCAATCGCGATGGGCGCGGAAACGCTCGCCTTGCGCGTCAAGCAGAGCAGCGACAACGCGTTCGCCCTCGCCCGGTTTCTCGAAGGACACGAAGCCGTCGGCAAGGTGTTCTACCCGGGGCTTGAAAGTCATCCTCAACACGGGATCGCGAAGGCGCTGTTCAAGGGCGCGTCATGGCTGTTGTCGTTCGAACTGCGCAACGTGGAGCGCATGGTCGACGTCGTCAATGCGCTGAAGCTGCCGATCAAGGCGACCGGCTTGGGCGACACGCGCACGTTGATCATTCCCGTCGCGCCGACGATCTTCTTCGAGGCGGGGCCGGACACGCGCAAGGCGATGGGCATTTCCGACGGCATGCTGCGGCTGTCCGCGGGCATCGAGGATGTCGAAGACCTGATCGCCGATTTCGAGCAGGCGTTGAAACTGGCGGCTTAGGGTTG
>DATJJH010000180.1:0-8025 GCA_035492395.1 Trinickia sp.
GCCTTGGAGGGCGTGGGCATCGCGCGGATGCACGCCTCTCGCCTCGAAGTCGCCGTCTTGCCCCAGTTCGATATCGGGAGGATGCGCGCTCGGCGGCGAGAAGCTCCCTCTTTTGCCAAATATCTCCTTGAACGGCCGCAATATGGGTTCGAGGGCGCCGCTGACGGAGGTCGCGCCGGTGCCTCCTTGGTTGCGCGCGCCAGGGGCCACTTTGTCGCGTACCGAGCCTCGATGGCGTTTGGTCGTTGGAGGTTCGTGCATCGCCCGACTCCATGGCAGTCTGTCTGAGGCACTGGAACCGGTGGGCCAGTCAACTGGAGACAGAACTCGCCTACTTTATTGAAGCGCCGGTGCGCCGCCAAGCTCGCAGCCAATAAACAAAAAGCCCAGTCCGAAGAACTGGGCTTTTTGCGAAATTTCGTTTGGGGTGGCTGATGGGACTCGAACCCACGACGACAGGAATCACAATCCTGGACTCTACCAACTGAGCTACAGCCACCACTGATACTGCGTGTTCTTACGCCGGCGTCGCCAACGAAGAAGCGAGATTATACGAATAGAATTGCCGCTTGCCTAGCCCCTCAATCGATAATTTCCGACGGCTCGCGCAAATGGGCGCGCGCTTCCTCGAAAATCGACAGGTCGCCCTTGGCGAGCCGCTTGTTGTCCGACAGCACGCGCCGCCAGCCACGCGCGCCGGCGACGCCACGGTAGAGCCCCAGCGCGTGGCGCGTGATCGCGCCAAGAAATGTACCGCGCGCCAACTCCGTCGCGCAGTACGCGATCAGCGCCGCTTCGATCTCCTCGCGCGTCTTTGCCGCTTCGCCGCCGTAAAAGCGCGCGTCGACCTCGGCCAGCACGAACGGGTTGTGATAAGCCTCGCGGCCTAGCATCACGCCATCGACATGCTGCAGATGCTGCTCCACTTCGTCGAGCGTCTTGATGCCGCCGTTGACGATGATTTCGAGCGAAGGGAATTCGCGCTTGAGCCGATAGGCATAGTCGTACTTCAGCGGCGGAATCTCGCGATTTTCCTTCGGCGACAAGCCCTTCAATATCGCATTGCGCGCATGGACGATGAAGACATCGCAGCCGGCCTGGGCGATCGTCCCGACGAAGTCGCGCACGAACGAGTAATCCTCGACAGTGTCCACGCCGATCCGGTGCTTGACCGTGACCGGCACCGAAACGACATCGCGCATCGCGCGCACGCAATCGGCCACGAGCGCCGGCTCGTTCATCAGACACGCGCCGAACGCGCCGCGCTGCACGCGCTCGGACGGGCAGCCGCAATTGAGGTTGATCTCGTCGTAGCCCCACTGCTCGCCAAGCTTGGCCGCGCGGGCAAGGTCGTCCGGCTCGCTGCCGCCGAGCTGCAGCGCGACAGGCGCCTCTTCGGCCGTGAACGCCAAATGGCGGGCGACGTCGCCGTACAGCAACGCCCCCGTCGTCACCATCTCGGTGTAAAGCCACGTGTGGCGCGAGATGAGCCGATGGAAATAGCGGCAGTGACGATCGGTCCAGTCCATCATAGGGGCCACGGATATGCGGCGCGGACTGGCTGAGGAAGGTAGCGGCATGGCGGATGAGGCAAACGGCGCAGACGGCGAATCCGCAATTTTACCGCATCGGCCGCTTATCGCCCGAGCGCCGATACGCGCTACTCGTCCGCCCCGCCAGTTCCCCGCGGCCGCCGCGCCATCAACAGCGCGACGACGCACGAGGTCAGCCGTGCAAGCGTGCCGTCCGCGCGGCTCGTCAGGACGATCGGCACGCGCGCGCCGACGACGATCCCCGCAATGCGCGCCTGCCCCAGATACTCGAGCTCTTTGGCAAGCATATTGCCGGCTTCGAGGTCCGGCACCACCAAGATGTCCGCTCGGCCCGCCACGGGCGATGCGATGCCTTTCGTTTCGGCCGACTGCGCCGACACGGCGTTGTCGAAGGCAAGCGGTCCGTCCAGAACGCCGCCTCGAATCTGCCCGCGATCGGCCATTTTGCACAGCGCCGCGGCGTCGATCGTCGCCGGCAGCTTATCGGTCACCGTTTCGACGGCGGACAGGATCGCCACGCACGGCTCGGCGATCCCCAGCACAAGCGCGAGATCGATCGCGTTTTGGACGATGTCTCGCTTTTCAGCGAGCGTCGGGCGCACATTGATGGCCGCATCGGTGATCAAGAGCGGACGCGGATAGGAAGGTGCGTCGATCACGAACACGTGGCTGATGCGCCGGTCGGTGCGCAGCCCGCTCCGGCTGTCGACGACGGCACGCATCAGTTCGTCGGTATGCAAGGCGCCTTTCATGATCGCATCGACTTGCCCTGCCCGGGCGAGCGCCACGGCTTGCGACGCCGCTTGCGCGGCATGGTCGGCCGCCACGATTCCGTATGGCGAAACGTCGACGCCGGCACTACGCGCCGCCGCGTGAATTTGCGCGGGCGGCCCGATCAGCACGGGCTCGATCAAGCCCGCGTGCGCCGCCTCGACCGCACCCGCCAGCGACGCTGCGTCGACCGGGTAGACAACAGCCGTGCGCACAGCATCGAGACCGCGCGCCATGCCGATCAGGTGCCGATAGAATGCGCCGGCGCTCGCGGGTTGCGCCGCGAGCCTGCGCCCCGATGTCACGTCGGCAAGGGCCGCCGTGTGCGGCCCGGCCTCCTCCTGCTGCTCCTGCCGCTCCTGCTGTTCCATGGTGGTCATTGGGTTTCGCTCGATCGGGGAATTGGACCGGGTCGAGCGCATAACGCCCTCCCGGTAACGGCTCCACGCCCGACACTATCGGCCTTCGAGCGCCCCGCCGCATTGATCGAGGTCAACGGCCGCATCGCAGGGGGAGCGACCGGCTAGAATGGAGGCCGCGCTGACACCGGCGGCGCTGATGCACCGCCGGGCCCGCGCAAGAGAACAAGGGAAAAAGGAGCTTTGATCAATGAGCGGCGGACCGTCCCGTCAGTGCCTCATCGGGCGCATTCTTCTCGTCGTGCTGCTGTCGATGTTGGCCGGGTGCAGCACCTGGTTTGCCCCGCCGCCCGCACCCGAGCCGCAGCAGCCCACCCCCGAGCCCGCCCCGGTGGAGGAGCCGCCGCCCGCGCCCGCCTCCGACACGCAGGCGTCGGCGCCCGTTGCCGCCAATCCCCCGCGCGAGGCGACCGAGCCCAAGCATGTCGCGCCCAAGCCCGTCTATCGGCCAGCGCCCAAACCCCGAGTCGCTCCGCCGCCCACGCAAGCGCCGCCCGCCGCGCCACCGCCGCTGATTTCTTTGCGCACCCTCGCGGCCGCCGATACGCACGGGCTGCTCGATGCCCGCGTGCAGCGTCCGGACGGCAAGGTCATCGGCCGCGCCATCGATATGTTCGTCGATGCGGCCGGCAAGCCACGGGAAATGCTGGTCAATTTGGCCGGCTTCCTCGGTATCGGCGATCGCAAGATGCGTTTCCCCTGGGTCGACTTCAAATTCGACGCGGCACGAAAAAAGGCGCCGATCACCCTCGCCATTCCGCCGGGCGAACCGCCCGCATCGGCTTCCGCCAAGCAGAAGGACAAAGGGGCAGGCAAGCCCGGAGCGGCAGGCGCGGACGATGCTCATCTGCTCGGCGTGATCGACGCTACGGCCGAGCGCCGCAACGGCGCGCGCGTCGGCCGTGTCGTCGATGTCTTGCTCGATAATCGCGGCGAGCCTCAGGCGGCGGTCGTGGACGTCGGCAGCTTGATTCACGAACGTCGCAGCATCGCGGCGGACTGGTCGGCGCTGCGCTTCGTGCCGAAGGACGGCGCCCTTTCACTACAGACCGATTTGTCCGATGCGCAGGTCAATGCCGCCCCGCCATATCTTCCGAGTCAACCGGTCCGGGCCGTTTCGCCGGCTCCGACCAACGCGGCGGCTTCGGCCGCCAGCGCCACACGATAACGAACGCGCTGATGGCCATTTCACGTAGTCTTCGCGCGCTCGACTGGCTGAACTTCTTCCTCGCCAATGTGCAGACGGGGTTCGGGCCATTCATCGCGTCGTACCTGACGTCCAACAAATGGACCCAGGGCGAAATCGGCGTCGCTTTGAGCGTCGGCACGGCCACCGCCATGCTGAGCCAGGTGCCCGCGGGCGCGCTGATCGACGCGCTGCGCAACAAAAAGGGAGCGGCGGCGGCCGCGATCATCGCGATCGCGGTTTGCGCGCTGTTGCTGGCAGCCAGTCCGACGCTGCTGCCGGTACTCGCCGCCGAGGTGTTCCACGGATTCGCGAGCTGCATGCTCACTCCCGCGATTGCGGCGATCTCGTTTGCGCTCGTCGGTCACAAGGCGCTCGGAGACCGGCTCGGCCGCAACGCGCGTTTCGCGTCGATCGGCAGCGCGTTCGCCGCTGCGGCGATGGGCGCGTTCGGCGAATATTCGTCGGCGCGCGCGGTATTCTGGCTCACGGCCGCCTTGACGGTCCCGGCCGTGATCGCGTTGTCGATGATCGAGCATACGGGCCGTGCAAGCCTCGGCGTGAATCCAGCGCCCAGCCCGGGCGCGCCGGAGCCCAGGGAAAGCATCGGCTCGCTGCTGCGCGACCGGCGCGTGCTCGTGTTCGCCGCGTGCATCGCGCTCTTTCACCTGTCGAATGCGGCAATGCTGAACCTCGCCGCCGGCGAAGTGACGGCGCACATGAGCGACAACGTGCAACTCGTCATCGCGGCCTGCATCATCGTTCCGCAAATGGTCGTCGCCGCGCTTTCGCCGTGGGTCGGACGGTCGGCCGAGCGCTGGGGCCGGCGCCCGCTGCTGCTGTTCGGATTCGCCGCCCTGCCTGTGCGAGCGCTGCTGTTCGCGGGCGTTTCCAGCCCGTATCTGCTCGTACCGGTGCAGTTGTTCGACGGTATCAGCGCCGCCGTCTTCGGCGTGATGCTGCCGCTCATCGCCGCCGACGTCGCGGGCGGCAAAGGACACTACAACCTGTGCATCGGGCTGTTCGGGCTCACGGCAGGGATCGGCGCGACGGTCAGTACGCTCGCCGCGGGGTTCGTCGCCGACCATTTCGGCAATACGGTCAGCTTCATCGGGTTAGCCGCGGCCGGCGCCCTGGCCGTCCTGCTCGTGTGGGCCGCGCTGCCCGAAACGCGCGATGCCGGGGAAGCCGACTCGGCGCCGCGCGCGCACGAGCCGTCCACCACATAGCGCGCCGCGCTTGCAACGGCCGCGACTAGCCGCGCTCGATCGCGCTAGTCGCAATCGCCCGATAAATACTTGCGGCCGTCGCAAGTAATCTCGACGACGCCGCTGCCGTTTTCGTCGGCGAGGCCGGCGCCCAGCAGTTCCGCGGCGACGGGCGTCGAAACGAGCGGCGGCGCCTGGCCGACACCGACGTCATTCAAACGACGCAGCGTTTCGATGGCTTCGGGACTCAACGATTTGGACATGGCCCCCTCCTTCTCGTGTGCTTTCGCTCATTCAATGTAGCACTTTCCCAGCGCTTCACCAGAGCGTGCGCCGCGCGCAGCTAGGCCACCTATAATGTCGCTCCATGCAAAAAATCATTCTGCCTTTCGTCTCAGGATTTCTCGCCGCGTTGTTCTTTCGCGAAGCCACGCTCGCATTGCTTCATGCGGCGGGCTTGATCGGCGCGACAGGCTTTTCGACTCAGCCGTTCTTGCCGCTCGAGATTCCCGAATTCATCGCGAATGCAATCTGGTGCGCGGCATGCGCCGTGTTGATGGCCTGGCTGCTGCGCGTCTCGCCCGAGCGGGAGGCGCCGTGGGTGCAGGCGCTCGTGTTCGGCGGGATCGTTCTAACCGCCGCGCGTATCTTCGTGGTGGACCCGGCGCGCGGCATTTGGCCGACCGGCAACATGCTGCCGCGCCTGGCTGTGGGCTTCGCGGCGAACGCCGTCTGGGGCTGGGGCGCGCTCGTGTTCATGCGCGCCTTCATGAGCCCCGACGACGAAGACTGAGTCGATGCGGACGGCAGGCGACGGCAGCCGCTTCGCGTCACCTCATCCGTGCAACTCGCGCAGCGGATGCGTGTCGGTCGTCCACGAACTCACGAACATGTGCTCGACTTCCGCACGCGTAACGTCCTCGATGCGTGCGATGCGCCAAACTGGGCTGTCGTCCTTGTCGACGATGCGCGCACGCACGCCTTCGATGACGTCGCCATGATCGAACATCGAGCGCGTCAGATCGAGATCGCGCCGCAGGCAATCGGACATCGGCCCTTCCGCGCGCGTGACGACCTCGAGAGAAACCGCCATCGAAAGCGGCGAACAATCTCGCATCGCGCGAATGGTTTCGCGCGCCCAATCGCGCGCATCCGGTTCGTTCTCGGCATCGAGGGACGCGACGATGCCGGCCACGTCGGAATGCGCGAAGTGACGGTCGATCCAAGGCCGCATCGAAGCAAGCGAACGAGCCACGGCTTGGCCGGGCGCAACCTCGCGCGCGCCGCTCGGCACGGTTCGGCCGACGAAGCGCTCCACGCATGCGAGCACGTCCGCGGACTCGGCAAGCGGGGCCGTCGCGAGCGCTTCGATCAGCGAACCGATCCGCGACGTTTCTAGATAAGCGTCGGCCAACCCGGCATAGCGAGCGTCGGCCGCGTCGATCGTCGCGCCGGTCACGGCCAAATAGCGCCCGAGCGCGCCCGGCGTGCGGGCAAGGAACCAGCCGGCGCCGACATCGGGGAATAGACCGATGCGCGTTTCAGGCATCGCCATCTTCGTGGTTTCAGTCACGATGCGCAGCCCGCCGGTGCGGTGCGCGCCTTGCGAAATGCCCATGCCCCCGCCCATCACGATGCCTTCCATGAGCGCGAAGTACGGCTTGCCGTACGTGAAAATCGCGTGATCGAGCGCGTATTCGTGGGTGAAGAATGCGTCGCGCGCGGCGACATCGCCCACGCGTCCGGCCTCGTAAAAGAACCGTACGTCCCCACCCGCGCAGAACGCGCGTGGATGCAGGCTGCGCACGAACACGGCGAGCACTTGTGGATCGTTGCGCCAGGCATCGAGCGCGGCATGCATCGCCCGTATCATCGGCAGCGATAGCGCGTTGAGCGCCTGCGGGCGATTCAGCTCGATGTAGCCGATGCGATTGTCAATGCGGACGCGCACCTCGTCGCTGGCGATGAGCGTCGGTTCGGGCGTGGACATGGGCGACGGCGAAAGGAAGTCGGGAAACGCACAAGGTAGCATGCGCGCGAGCCGGATGACGAGCCCATGCGGCGTTCAGTGCGCCTGCATGCCCGAAAATAGATTGAGCACCACGACGCCCGCGACGATCAACGACAAGCCCGCCACGGCCGCGAGGTCGGGCACCTGCCGGTACAGCACCATCGCGACGAGCGTGATCAGCACGATTCCGACGCCCGACCAGATGGCATAAACGATGCCGACGGGCATGGTCTTGAGCGTCATCGACAAGCAATAGAAGGCAAGACCGTACCCCGCCACAACGACGAGCGACGGCGCGAGCCGCGTGAAGCCCTCCGACGCGCGCAGCGCCGACGTGCCGATCACCTCGGCGACGATCGCCACGGCCAGCCAAATATATCCCGTGCCGCGCATCGGTCAAACCTTATCGAGCGCGAAATCGGCGAAATCGTGTTCGAGTTCGGCGCACAGCGCTTCGACGATCAGCTCATGATCGGCGCGCTGCGACAGCCCCGACACGGTGATCGAGCCGATCGCGCCCACACCCGCGAGCACGAGCGGAAAAGCGCCGCCGGCGGCCGCATATTCGGCCGGAGCCAACCCGTACTTGTCCACGAGGTTGGCGCCCGATTGCTGCAGGCGCAACGCAACCGCGTAGGAGCTGCGCCGGAAGTGCGCGACGACGTTGCTTTTGCGGCGCACCCAAGCGGCGTTGTCGGGCGCGGTGCCGTCGAGCGCGCAGAAAAACAGCGGCAGTCCGAAGGTACGGATGTCGATGGCGATAGGATGGCTGCGCGCGAGCGCCAGCTCACGCAGAAATGCCCCGAGCTTCCAAGCGCGAGCCGCATCGAACCGAGGAAAAACCAGCGTGTGCTCCTGTTTGGCGATGGCTTGCAGA
>DATJJH010000181.1:0-45656 GCA_035492395.1 Trinickia sp.
AAACGACAGCCACGGACTGGCGAAGATCGGCACGCCCTGAAAGAACAGCACGCCGTTGTGCGCGACGCCTTCGTCCGCGCCGGTATCGAAATCGAAGCGGCTACCGCGGATGTACCACGCCGGATCGGCGCATTGGCAAGCCGTATAGGTCGCGCTCGTGAACTCCGAACGCTCGCTGTCGAGCAAATCCACCCGCGCGGCGCTGCCCGTGCCGCCGTTCAGGTTGAAGTGGTACTTCGGCTGCGGCATGTAGCCCTGGCTGGCTTCCACCTTGAGGTGCGCCTCCGGTCCCGCGAACGACACGCCATTGTTGATCAGGCGCACGTGGCCGTAGGCATCGGCCATGTCCGTATCTTGGTCGTAATGGAACGCGTCGGCCTTGACGACGCTCGTGTGGCGGCGAAGTTCGGCCGCGCCCTTGGCGGCCATGTCGCGATCGGCCGTGCCGCTCGTGTCGTCGCCGAGCACGAACGTCGCGCTCGCGCTGCCCGGGCTCAAAGGATGTTCCTCGAGCTGCGGCGCGAGCCGCAGGCCCCACGGCACATCGGTCGGCTGCGGCTGAGCGGCCGCACCCGTCAATTGCGCGTTCGACACGGCCGGCATGAAGCCCGGAACGGCGATGAGCGCCGCGACGAGCCGCCTCACGCGCGGCAACGCGTCGACGGGGAAATTCGTGGAAAGGAGCTGTCTTGGCGGCATCTATCGTTTGGCGGATCGGCTCGGCGGCGGGCGCGGGCCCGTCGCACGTCACCCGCGCGGCCCGCGAAGGCGAGGCGTCGCGGCGCATGCGAGTACGGCACGCACTCGCGCGAGCGACGAGCAGTCGAGGGACCGTGCGGAAGCCGACACGGGAACAGGGGCGCAACACAAAAAGTCGTCGGGTATTATATGGCAAGACGTTTTACCGCCCGCACTCACGATGACCGACTCCCCCGCCGACACCCGGCGCGACGCACTCGCCGCCTGGCTCGATACCTTCGCGCACCGCTACGGCCTCGACGTTTCCACCCTCGCACCGGCCTCGGCCGACGCGAGTTTTCGGCGCTACTTCCGCCTGGCAAGCAGCGGCGAACACGGCCCCTCGCTGATCGCCGTCGATGCGCCGCCCCCGGAAAAGTGCCGCGAGTTCGCTCAAATCGCCCAGATGCTGGCCGACGCGGGCGTACACGTGCCGCGCGTACTGGAATGCGATCTCCAAGCGGGCTTCATGCTCGTCACCGACCTGGGCACGCGCACCTATATCGCCGAGCTCGATCCGAACGACCCGGCGCGCGCCAAGCCGTTGATGCGCGATGCGATCGACGCCCTGATCCGCTGGCAGGCAAGTTCGCGCGAAGGCGTGCTGCCGCCTTTCGACGAAGCGTTCCTGCGGCGCGAGATGGAGTTGATGCCCGAGTGGTACTTGGCGCGCCACATCGGCCGAGACGTCGACGAAAAAACGCGCGGCGTACTCGATCGCACCTACGCCCTCTTGATCGCGAGCGCGCGCGCTCAGCCGCAAGTCTTCATGCTGCGCGACTTCATGCCGCGCAACTTGATGATCTGCGAGCCCAATCCGGGCGTGCTCGATTTCCAAGATGCGGTGTACGGGCCGATCGCGTACGACATCGCCTCGCTGCTGCGCGACGCATTCATCAGTTGGGACGAAGCGTTCGAGCTAGACTGCTTCGCGTATTACTGGGAGCGCGCGAAAAAGGCGGGCCTGCCCGTCGACCCCGATTTCGGCGAGTTCTACCGGCAGATCGAATGGATCGGTTTGCAGCGGCACATCAAGATCCTCGGTCTATTCGCCCGCTTGCACCATCGCGACGGCAAACCGCGCTATTTGGCCGACCTGCCGCGCTTCGTCGGTTACGCGCGCAAGGTAAGCGAGCGCTATCGTCCGCTCGTGCCGTTCGCGCGCTTGCTCGACGAGCTCGACGATCGCGCGCGGGAAGTGGGCTACACGTTTTGAGCGGACGGCGCGATCGATGACCCATTCACTGACGACGGCGATGATTTTCGCGGCGGGCCGCGGCGAACGGATGCGCCCGCTCACCGATACGCGCCCGAAGCCCTTGCTCGAGGCGGGCGGCAAAGCGCTCATCGTTTGGCAAATCGAGCGGCTCGCGCAAGCGGGATTCACGACGATCGTCGTCAACCACGCGTGGCTCGGCGAGCAGATCGAGCAGACGCTTGGGGACGGCTCGCGCTACGGCGTGCGCCTCGCCTATTCGGCCGAAACCGAAGCGCTCGAGACGGCGGGCGGCATCGCGCAGGCGTTGCCGCTGCTCGAGACGCGCGGCGTACCCAGCGTGTTCGCGGCCGTGAGCGGAGACGTATTCTGCGAATTCGACTACGCCCGCCTGCGCGAACCGGCCGCGCGCCTGGCCGCCTGCACCCAGCCGGGCATGCATCTCGTCATGGTGCCGAATCCGCCGTTTCATCCACGCGGCGATTTCGCGCTCGACGCCGCCGGGCAGCTTTCGCTCGAAGGCACGGCCCGCTACACGTTCGGCAATATCGGCGTGTACGACACGCGCATGTTCCGAGACTTGCGCCGCGGCGAGCGCCGCGCGCTCACGCCCTACTACCGCGAAACGATTGCAAGCGGGCGCGCGAGCGGCGAGCTTTACGCGGGCCGCTGGGAAAACCTCGGAACGCCGGCGCAATTGCAGGCACTCGACGCGCAGCTGCGCGCCGCCGAGCCCTCACGCTAGCCGCGGCTCATGCGTCCTCGCCATGTGCGGCCGACTCGGCCGGCTCGGCAGGCTCCGCCTGCGCCCGATGCGCCGCGCGCTGTTGCAGCGCCCACATTTGCGCGAATGCGCCCCCGGCCTCGACGAGCTGCGCATGCGTGCCGCGCTCGACGATGCGCCCATGATCCATGACGATGATTTGCTCCGCGTGCACAACCGTCGAGAGCCGGTGGGCGATGACGAGCGTCGTGCGTCCGCGGGCAATCTGATCGAGTTCGTGCTGAATCGCGCGCTCCGAGCGCGAATCGAGCGCCGAGGTCGCTTCGTCGAAAAGTAGGATCGGCGGGCTCTTGAGCAGCGTGCGCGCGATCGCGACACGCTGTTTTTCCCCGCCCGACAGCTTCAGCCCCCGCTCGCCCACGGGGGTCTCGTATCCCTTCGGCAAGCCTTCGATGAAGTCGTGAATATGCGCCGCGCGCGCCGCCGCGATGACTTCGTCGCGTGTCGCCGTCGGCCGTCCGTAGGCGATGTTGTAGTAGATTGAATCGTTGAAGAGCACCGTATCCTGCGGCACGATGCCGATCGAGTCGCGCAGCGAATCCTGCGTGACGCCGCGGATATCTTGCCCGTCGATCGTGATCGCGCCGCCGCCCGGGCGGTCGAGATCGTAGAAACGGAACAACAGCCGCGCAAGCGTCGATTTGCCCGACCCGCTCGGCCCGACGACCGCCGTGGTCGTGCCCGCGGCGATCGAGAACGTCACGTCCTCCAAAATGACCCGCGAGCGCTCATAGCCGAAGCGCACGTGCTCGAAGCGCACCTCGCCGCCGCGCACCTCGAGCGGCCGCGCGCCGGGCGCATCGGGCACTTCGCGCGCCGCGCCGAGCAGCGTGAACATCCGGTCCATGTCCGTCAGGCTCTGCTTGAGCTCCCGATAGACCACCCCCAAGAAGTTGAGCGGGATATACAGCTGCAGCATGAAGGTGTTGATGAGGACCAGATCGCCCAGCGTGAGCCGTCCAGCCATGACGCCTTGCGTCGCGCGCCATAGGATGAACACGAGCGCCGTGCCGATGATCGTTTGCTGGCCGAAATTGAGCACCGACAGTGAATTTTGCGATCTGATCGCGGCGGCGCGATAGCGTTGAAGGTTTTCGTCGTAGCGGCGCGCTTCCCAATCTTCGTTGCCGAAATACTTGACCGTTTCGTAATTGAGCAGCGAATCGATGGCGCGCGAATTGGCGCGCGAATCGAGTTCGTTCATCGTGCGCCGGAAATGCGTTCGCCACTCGGTTACCTTGACCGTGAAGACGACGTAGACCACGAGCGCGGCCAACGCGACGACGGCATAGTAGGCCTCGTATTTGACGACGAAAAAGCCGAGCACGAGCGCGACCTCCACGAGCGTCGGCAAGATGCTGTAAAGCGAATACGAAATGAGCTGGGAAATGCCGCGCGTGCCGCGCTCGATGTCGCGCGACATGCCGCCCGTTTGACGTTCCAGATGAAACCGCAGCGAGAGCGAATGCAGATGCCGGAAGACTTTTAGGGCGATTCTCCGGACTGCGCTCTCGGTCACCTTCGAAAACAGGATTTCCCGCAGCTCGGTGAAAAGCGACGTAGAGAGCCGCACGAGCGCATAGGCGAGCACGAGCAATCCGATGCCGCTCGCGAGAACGATGGCCGGATCGTGCTGCGCGCGCCCGAGCGCCGTCAGCTCGCGCATGGAGGCGAGGCCGTCGACGATGCGCTTCATGACGATCGGCACGCCCAAATTGGCGAGCTTCGCGCCCACGAGGCACGACAGCGCCAGCGCGACACGTCCTTTGTACGCGGCAAGGTAAGGCAGCAGCGAGCGAATCGTCTGCCAGTCGCGGCGCGAGCTGCCCGAGGCCGACGCGGGCGCGGGTTCTGAGGAAGGACTATGACGGCGCATGATCGGGATGGGGCGAAAGCCGCGCGCGGCGGGGGAATCGGACAGCAACTGCCAGCGCGGCGGCTGCGCCCGACCACGCTCGTTGCGACGAGGTTGGGGACCGCGCTTGCGTTTGCCCTTACAATTTGGCCGGTCGGCCTTTCCTATCTATTGTGGCAGGCTTGGCCCATTGTCGCAGAACAGGTACCCCACATGACTATTTCCACCCCCCTGCTGCCGCAGAAGACCTGCGCATTGCGTGTCGTGCCTCAGCCTTCCGACGCCAATGTGCACGGCGACGTGTTCGGCGGCTGGATCATGGCGCAAGTCGACATCGCCGGGTCGATTCCCGCCAGCCGGCGCGCCAACGGCCGCGTGGCGACCGTCGCAGTCAATTCGTTCGTGTTCAAGCAGCCCGTGTTCGTCGGCGATCTGCTCAGCTTTTACGCCGACATCGTGAAGACGGGCACGACCTCGATCACCGTCTCGGTCGAGGTATTTGCCCAGCGCATGAGCCTGACGGAAGAACTCGTCAAAGTGACGGAAGCCACGCTGACCTACGTGGCGACCGATAAGGATCGCCGCCCGCGCAAGCTGCCTGAACTGGCGTAAGGCCATACCGGCCGGCGGCGGCGTTGCTCGCCGCCCAAGAAGCCTTTTACGCGGGCACCGCTTGCGCCTCGTGCCCGCTGCGGGTCCTGGCCTGCTGCAAAAGCGCCGGAATGGCGTCGTGCGGCATCGGCCGCGCGAAGAAGTAGCCCTGCATCTCGTTGCAAGCGCGCTCCTTCAGGAAGTCGAGCTGCGCGGCCGTTTCGACGCCTTCCGCGATCACTTGCAACTGCAGCGAATGCGCCAGCGCGATGATGGCCGAGGTGATCGTCTCGTCGTCGTGCGACGCTCCGATATCCGACACGAACGAGCGGTCGATCTTGAGGCGATCGACGGGAAAGCGCTTCAGGTAGCTCAAGCTCGAATAGCCGGTGCCGAAATCGTCGATCGCGAGGCCGATGCCGAGCGCGTGCAGTTCGCTGAGCATCGTCACCGCTTCTTCTGCGTTGCGCATGATCGTGCTTTCGGTCAGCTCGAGCTCGAGATACTGCGGCTCGAGGCCCGTCTCCTCGAGTATGGACATCACGAGCTTGGCGATATCGCGCTGCTGAAACTGCCTCGCCGACAAGTTGACCGACACGCGCACCGGCGGCAGCCCCTCGTCCTGCCATGCCTTGTTCTGGCGGCACGCCTCGCGCAGCACCCACTCCGACAGCGGACCGATGAGCCCACTCTCCTCGGCGACCGGGATGAACGCGGAAGGCGGCACGAGCCCGACCTCCGGATCGCGCCAACGCACGAGCGCCTCCATACCGACGATTTGCCCCGTGTCGATGTCGACCTGGGGCTGGTAGTGCAGCAGGAATTCGCCGTCGCGCAACGCGCGCCGCAGCCGTCGTTCGAGATTGAGCCGAGCGCCAACGCTCGTATTCATCTCCGGTTGATAGAGCTGGAACGTGTTGCGCCCCATGTCCTTGGCGCGGTACATCGCCAGATCGGCCTTCTTGAGCAGCGTTTCCGCGTCCTCGCCGTCTTGCGGGAACAGGCTCGCCCCCATGCTGCAGCCCACGTAGAGCTCGGTGCCGTCAAGCCAGACGGGCTCGGAAATCGTCGCGCGCACCCGTTCCATCCACCCGATCAGCGTCTTTTCCTCGACGGCGTCGGTCAGCACGATCACGAACTCGTCGCCGCCATGGCGCGCCACCGTGTCGCTCGGCCGTGCGCTGCGCGCGAGGCGCTCCCCGACCACGCCGAGCAGCCGGTCGCCCACGCTGTGGCCCAAGCTGTCGTTGACGTTCTTGAAGCCGTCCAGATCGATGAAGATGACGGCGAGCGGACTGCCGCGCACGATGGCCTGGTCGAGCCGCTCGCGCAGCAAGTTGCGGTTCGGCAGCCGCGTCAGGCCGTCGTAGTTCGCTTGATATTCAAGCTGCTCTTGATAGCGGATCAGATCGGTGACGTCGTTGATGACGCCGATATGATGAGTCGTGTTGCCGTCCGGATCGGGCACGGGGGCGATGAACAGTTGATTCCAAAACAGCGCGCCGTCCTTGCGATAGTTGCGCAGCACCGCGCTGACCTCGCGGTTGGCCGCCAGCCCTTCGCGAATCTCCACCAAGCCTTGCTGATCGCGGTCGTCGCGCTGTAGGAAGCGGCAATCCTGGCCCACGACCTCGGCGGGATCGTAGCCCGTGATGCGTTTGAATGCCGGGTTCGCGTATTCGATGACATGCCCGTTGCCGGCCGCAGCCGTGATCAAAATCGCGTTGACGCTGGCGTCGAGCGCGCGGCTTTGCAGCCGCAACGCCAGATCCGAACGCTTGCGGTCGGTCACGTCCATATACGAGCCCAGCACGCCGATCACCGTGCCGTCTCCGTTCGTCAGAGGAATCTTGCTCGTGATGCCCGCGCGATGCGCGCCGTCGATCAGGATCTCGAACTCATGGTTCATCTTCGGCACGCCGGTGGCGATGACCTCCTGATCGGCCTTGCGCAGCGCGTCGGCCAGGGACGCCCAGGGCAATTCATCGTCGGTCTTGCCGATCACCTGCTCGGTGTAGGCAAGCCCGGCGTCGCGCGCGAACGCCATGTTGCAGCCGAGATAGCGCGAATCGCGGTCTTTCCAGAAAATACGCTGCGGAATGTTGTCGATGACCGTTTCGAGCATCTGGTTCGAGCGCTGCGCCTCGGCCTCGGCCTTGATTTGCTCGGTCACGTCGTCCGCCAGCACGAACATCGCGGGGCGGCCCATGAACGTCAACGCGTGATTGGTGATGTCGGCGCTCAATTGCGTGCCGTCGCGGCGCCGCTGACGCCACACGCCCGCGGACACCCTGCCGCGGCGCGGCGCCGGGTGAGCGCGCGCGAGGTACGACTCGAGGCGGGCGCTTTCTTCCGGCGACGACAATCGGCGGATGGTCATGTCCAGGAATTCGCTCTCGCTGTAGCCGTAGTGCTCTACGGCCGCCGCGTTGACGGCGAGAAAAGCCAATGTCTCGCGATCGTAGATCCACATCGGCACCGGGTGCGCGTCGAACAGCTCGCGAAAGCGCTCGTCGCTGCGGCGCATCGCCCGCGCCACGCGCAGCTTCGCGCGCGCCGCGCTTTCCCGGACGCCGAACGTGTAGACCAGCATGCCGCAGCCGGCCACCATCGTCACGATCAGCAGCAGCGTCGCGAATCGCATCGAGCGCGCGGAGGCCGCCAGCGACGCTTCGAGCGCGTCGTCCTCGCGCTCGCGCAGCTTGGCCAGCGCGACGTCGACGGCATCGAGCGCCGAGCCGAGCCGCATGTAGACGGGCGCCACCCAAGCGCGCGCCTCTCCTGCATCGGCCTCGCGCTCGCCCGACGTCCCCGCCGCTCCCGCCCCCGCGCTCGAGTGCGCCGCACGCTCGAGCGCGGCGCGCGCGTCCCGCTCGACCCCATCGGCCAGTGCGAACAGCGCTTCGAGATCCCCGCGCATGGCCACGTCGTCGGCCAACGCCTCGCGCAGTTGCGATTTATCGCGTGCGAGCACCGCCTCGCGATTGCGCTCGAACGCATCGCCGACAGGCGCGCCAGAGTGCTCGAACCGGCCGAGCGCGGCGAGCGCCGAGCCCAGCGTCTCGCGATAGGCGTCGAGTTCGCGCTTGACGCTCATGGAGCGCATCGTACGCAGATCGGTGGCGCGCTCGCTGCGGATCTGGCCATAGGCGACAAACGCATTTGCGCCGATCGCGCAAGCTGCGACCGCGACATTGATCAGCAGCCTTTTCGATAAAAAGGAACTCATGGGATTCCGGACGTCTGTCGTGTCGAGTGCCCCTGGCATGGAACGCTTGGGTTTAGGGCACTTCGGAAGCGGGGCGCGGTGCTCGTCTCCTACGAACTCGCTCGATTCTTCGATTCGAAACCGATGCGAGCCTTTGCGCGCCAACTTCTGGGTAACGGCAACGTCGACGGAAAAATTAAGGGGGCGCGCAAAAAAACTGGCGACGCCCCGCTTTCACTCAGCCAGACCGAATTCGCGCATGGCGGGCAGGAAGTCGTGGCTGACCTCGCTCTTGCGCGTCAACTTGGCGAGAACATAGCGCTTGAAAGGATCGAGTTGCCCCCAGCGCTCGGGGCTCGGCGCGGCGAGCCCGGCCAGCCGGCTGTGCCGAACCAGCGCATCGGGCACCGCGCCGGCGTCGCGCCAGGCCGGATCGGCCTCGGGCGAGAACCATTCCGGCTCGACGTTCGCGTGCGTGCGCATCATCTCGAACAAGGCATGATCGAAGTTCGGCTCGATCGCCACATCGTCGTCGACGGGGAACCGGGCCAGCAGAGCGCGATCGGCGTGGGGCAGCAGTTGCCATTGCGCAAGCGAGATGCGCAGGCCGAAGCGATCGAGATTGAAGCGGACCGACATCGGCATGTAGGTGAGATCCTCCGACGATACGAGCTCGAAATCGAACATCAACGGCGTTTCATGCAATCCCATAGCGGTGTCCTTTGCGCGCGTGCGCCGGGTCATGCGGGCAGACGGCGCCCGCTTCGGGTATTTTAGAACCTTACGCACGAAGCGCCGGACGATGGCCGCCCGCCATGGTCGGCCCCGCCGAGACCGGCGCAATACGCCGCGCCCCCCTGCGCGCGTACGACTGGAGCGAGGAGCACACTTGAACAACCCGTTGGACGACGCCCAAGAGCGGGGCGTCATCGAGCAGCCAATAAGCCGCCACCGCAACGGCAGCGTTGAAACGACAACCGATCTAGTCGGCCAGGAGTGGCCGGTGGCACTCGTTTTCAACGGCATCTCGCATGCCGTCATGATGTGCACGCCGTGCGATCTGGAGGCGTTCGCGGTCGGTTTCGCGATTTCCGAAGGCATCGTCGCGCGCGGCAGCGACATTCACGACATCGAGGTCACGCTCCGCCGTGAAAGCGTAACGATGCCTTACGCGCAGGTTGAGCTGACAGTCATACAGCAGGCGTTCATGGCGCTGAAAGAGCGACGCCGCGCGCTCGCGGGGCGCACCGGCTGCGGCGTCTGCGGAATCGAAAGCATCGATCTACTCGATCTGTCCCCGGAAACGGTACCCGATACCGGTTTCCTCACCCGGCTCGCGCCCGATGCCATTGCACGCGCCGCAAGCGAATTGCCTTCGCACCAGGCGCTCACGCGCGTCACGGGCGGCCTGCACGCCGCCGCCTGGTGCAATGCCGAGGGTGCGATTTCCCTGGCGTTCGAGGACGTCGGGCGCCACAACGCGCTCGATAAGCTGATTGGCCGCCTGGTGCTCGATCGCATCGATACGAAGGACGGCTTCGTCTTTCTATCGAGCCGCGCAAGCTACGAGCTGGTGCGCAAAGCCGCGCGAGTCGGCATTCCGATGGTGGCGACGATTTCGGCGCCGTCCTCGCTGGCTATCGCGATCGCCCGGCAGGCCGGGATTCGCCTCGTCAGCTTTTGCCGGGAGACGAGCTACGTCGAGTACGGACAGACTGACTGAAGCGCGCGCGGCGGCCACACGTTCAATCGAATTGCCTGAAATCCGGCTTGCGCTTTTGAAAGAACGCTGTCATTGCTTCTCTCGCTTCCGGAGCCAGCAGCATCTTGCCGAAGTGGACGACTTCTTCCTTCATGCGATCGGCGATTTCCTGCCCCTGCGCGCGCTTCATCAGCGCTTTCGTGACCCGCAGCGACGACGCCGGCAGCGCGGCGAGCTTGACCGCCTGCGCGTACGCGAACGCATCGACCTCGCCCAACGGCATCAAGCGATTGACGATGCCCATGCGATGCGCCTCCTGAGCATCGAACGCTTCGCCGAGCAGCAGCTTTTCCGCGGCGAGCGGGTAGCCGGCAATGCGCGGCAACAACAAGCTCGAGGCCGCTTCCGGACACAACCCGAGCTGGGAAAACGGCAGCGAGAACACCGCCGATTGCGCGGCGTAGACGAGATCGCAATGCATGAGCAGCGTCGTCCCGATCCCGACGGCCACACCCGCCACCGATGCGACGATCGGCTTTTCCGCGCCGCTGATGCGCCGCAAAAACTGAAGCACGGGCGCATCCTCGCCGCTCGGCGGCGATTTCATGAAATCCTCGAGATCGTTGCCCGCGCTGAACGCGTTCTCGCCGCCGCGAATCAGGATGGCTCGCACCGACGCATCGTCTTGCGCCTCGCTCAACGCATCGGCCATCGTTTGATACATCGCCGCCGTGATCGCATTCTTCTTTTCCGGCCGATTCAGGGCGATCGTCATCACGCCGTCGGCGCTGCGCTCAACCACGATATCCATTGTCTGTCTCCGTAAGAAAAAACGGTTCGCGGCCCCGGAGCATCGCTCCGAAGCATGCGAACCGTCATGGCCGGGTCACGGGGGCTACAGCCGCTCGATGATGCCCGCCGCGCCCATGCCGGTGCCCACGCACATCGTCACCATGCCGTACTTCAGGTTGCGGCGACGCAGGCCGTGCACGACCGTCGCGGCGCGAATCGCGCCCGTCGCGCCAAGCGGGTGACCCAGTGCGATCGCGCCGCCCAGCGGGTTGACCTTGGCCGGATCGAGGCCGAGCTCGCGCGTCACCGCGAGCGCCTGCGCCGCGAACGCCTCGTTGAGCTCGATCCAGTCCAGATCGTCCTGCGTCAAGCCCGCGGCCTTCAACGCGGCCGGAATCGCTTCCTTCGGGCCGATGCCCATCACTTCGGGCGGCACGCCGCGCACCGCGAAGCTCACGAAGCGCGCGAGCGGCGTCAAGTTGAACTGCTTCAGGATCTTTTCGGAGACGACGATCAGCGCGCCCGCGCCGTCCGACGTCTGCGAGCTGTTGCCGGCCGTAACCGAGCCCTTGTTCGCGAACACGGCGCGCAGCTTGCCGAGGCCCTCGATCGTCGTGTCGGGACGCGGGCCTTCGTCGAGCGCGATTTCGCGCGTCTTCGTCTTTACCTCGCCCGTGGCGAGATCGGGCGTGCGCTCGACGATCGTGTAAGGCGCGATTTCATCCTTGAACTCGCCCGATTGCTGCCCCGCGATTGCCTTTTGATGCGATTCCAGCGAAAAGCGGTCCTGATCCTCGCGGCTCACCTTCCATCGCTCGGCCACGCGCTCGGCCGTGAGGCCCATCCCGTACGCGATCCCGAAGTTCTCGTCGCGCTCGAAAATGTGCGGCGACATCGACGGCGTGTTGCCCATCATCGGCACCATGCTCATCGATTCGCAGCCCCCGGCGATCATCGCATCGGCTTCGCCGACACGAATACGGTCCGCCGCCATGGCGAGCGCGGTGACGCCCGACGCGCAAAACCGGTTGACCGTGACGCCGCCGACCGATTGAGGCAGCCCGGCAAGCAGCGCGCCGATGCGCGCCACGTTCAGCCCTTGCTCGGCCTCGGGAATCGCGCAGCCGACGATCGCGTCTTCGATCACCTTCGTATCGAGGCCGGGCACTTGCGCGACGGCCGACTTGATCGCGTGGACCAGCAGCTCGTCCGGGCGCGTGTTCTTGAATGCGCCCCGCGGCGCCTTGCCGATCGGCGTGCGGCTCGCCGCAACGATGTATGCGTCTTGCAATTGTTTGCTCATTTGGCGCTCCTGCCGAATTAGTTGCGCACCGGCTTGCCGGTCTGCAGCATGCCCATGATTCGCTCTTGAGTCTTTTGCGTGCCGAGCAGATCGACGAATGCGCGGCGCTCGAGCGCGAGCAGCCATTCCTCGTCGACGAGACTGCCCGCTTCGACGTCGCCGCCGCACACGACCTCGGCGATGCGCGAGGCGATCAAAAAGTCGTGCGCGCTGATGAAGTTGCCGTCGCGCATGTTCACGAGCTGCGCCTTGATGGTCGAAATGGCCGAACGGCCCGCGACCGGAATCTGCTTGGCCGGCAGCGGCGGACGATAGCCCGCGGCGGCCAGCGCCCGCGCTTCTTTCTTAGCCGTGTCGAGCAGCTCGAAGACGTTGAAGACGATCGTGTCCGACGGCTTCAAATAGCCCATCGCGCGCGCGTCGAGCGCCGATGCCGACACTTTCGCCATCGCGGCATTCTCGAACGACTTCGAGAGGAATTTGAGCAGCTCGCCGTTCGAGGCGCCGACAGCGGCGGCCGCATCGGCGGCGCGCAGCGCGGCTTCCTTCAGGCCGCCGCCCGCCGGCACGAGGCCCACGCCCACTTCGACGAGGCCGACGTAGCTTTCGATGTGCGCGACACGTTTCGCGCTGTGGAGCATCAGTTCGCAGCCGCCGCCGAGCGCAATGCCCGACACCGCGGCGACGACCGGTACGTTCGCGTATTTCACGCGCAGCATGCCTTGCTGAAATTTCTTCACGAACGGTTCGATGCCCTTGGCGCCGCCCATCATGAACGCGGGCATCGCCTCTTCGAGATTCGCACCGGCCGAGAACGGGCCGCCCGGTGTGCCGAGCTTGAGCGAAGTGGGCTGCCAGACGACGACGCCCTTATACGATTTTTCCGCCAGATCGATCGCCTGCGCGAGGCCGTCGAGCACGCCCGGGCCGATCGTGTTCATCTTCGTCTTGAACGATACGATGACGACATCGTCCTCGCCCGCGCGGTCGTCTACCCAGGCGCGAACCGAGTCGGTTTCGAACAGCGTCTTGCCGTAGGCTTTCGGATCGCAGCCGTCGTCGCCCACGAGTGGCGCGCGGAACACTTGCTTGGCGTAGACGGGCAGCGTCGAGCGCGGCTCGAATTTGCCCGCCGCGGGCGACCACGACCCTTCGCTCGTATGCACGCCGCCTTTCTCTGCAACGGCGCCCTCGAACACCCAGGACGGCAGCGGCGCACTGGCGAGCGCCTTGCCGGCGGCGATGTCCTCTTTCACCCACTCGGCCACCTGCCTCCACCCCGCGGCTTGCCAGCCCTCGAACGGGCCTTCGTTCCAGCCAAACCCCCAGCGGATGGCGAGATCGACGTCGCGCGCGTTGTCCGCGATCGACTCCAAATGCACGGCGATGTAATGGAACACGTCGCGGAAGATCGACCAGAGGAATTGCGCCTGCGGATGCGTCGATTCGCGCAGCAGCTTCAGCCGCTCGGCCGGCTCGCGCTTCAGAATGCGGCCGACGAGCTCGTCGGCCTTCGCGCCGCCCTCGACGTACTCGCCTGTTTTCGCATCGAGCACCTTGATGGTCTTGCCGTCCTTCTTGTAGAAGCCGGCGCCCGATTTTTGACCCAGCGCGCCCTTGGCGACGAGCGCGGCCAGCACGGCCGGCGTTTCATAGACAGAGAAGAAGGGATCGTCGGGCAGGTTGTCCTGCATCGTCTTGATGACGTGCGCCATCGTGTCGAGACCGACGACATCGGCCGTGCGGAACGTCGCCGATTTCGCTCGGCCCAGGCGCGAGCCCGTGAGATCGTCCACCTCGTCGAAGCGCAACCCGAACCTGGCCGCTTCGGCCACGACGGCGAGAATCGAGAACACGCCGACGCGGTTCGCGATGAAGTTCGGCGTATCCTTCGCGCGCACGACCCCCTTGCCCACGACGCTCGTCAGGAACGACTCGAGATCGTCCAGAATGCGCGGCTGCGTGTGCGCCGTCGGGATCAGCTCGACGAGGTGCATGTAGCGCGGCGGGTTGAAGAAGTGCACGCCGCAAATGCGCGCCTTCAGCTCGTCGGAGAATCCTTCGGACAACTGAGTAATCGACAGACCCGACGTATTCGACGCGAAAATCGCATGCGGCGCGAGATGCGGCGCGACCTTCTTGTACAGGTCGTGCTTCCAATCCATGCGCTCGGCGATGGCCTCGATCACGAGGTCGCATTCGGCCAGCTTGGCGATGTCGTCCTCGTAGTTCGCGGGCTCGACGTAGCGGGCGTCGTCCTTCACGCCGAACGGCGCGGGCGACAGTTTCTTCAGGTTCTCGATCGCCTTTAGGGCGATTCCGTTCTTCGGGCCTTCTTTAGCGGGCAAGTCGAACAGCAGCACCGGCACCTTGGCGTTGATCAGGTGCGCGGCGATCTGCGCGCCCATCACGCCGGCGCCGAGCACGGCCACCTTGCGAATGATCAAATTGCTCACGTCTTTCCTCCTCGGATTCATGCGATATGTGCGGGCTCGATCGCTTAGAACAGCGCCTCGTCCACTTCCATCAACGTCTTCGAACCGGCGCGCGCTTCGCGGATCGTCTTCGCCGTCTCGGGCAAGAGTTTCGCGAAATAGAAGCGCGCGGTGGCGAGCTTGGACTGATAGAACGGATCGCCCGATTGTTCCTTGTCGAGGGCAATACGCGCCATGCGCGCCCAGAAGTACGAGAAGACCAAATGCCCGACGGTGCGCAGGTACGGCACGGCCGCGGCGCCCACTTCGTCTTGGTTCTGCATCGCCTTCATGCCGATTTCCATCGTGAGTTTCTGCACCTTGTCGCCGATATCGGCGAGCGGGTTCACGAACTCCTGCATTTCGGGCTTGACGCCTTCGGCCTCGACGAAATCCGTCACGAGCTTGCCGAACTTGCGCAGCTTCGCGCCCATGTCGCCCAGAACCTTACGGCCCAGCAGATCGAGCGACTGCACGGCGTTCGTGCCTTCGTAGATCATGTTGACGCGGGCATCGCGCACGTACTGCTCCATGCCCCATTCCTTGATGAAGCCGTGGCCGCCGAAGATCTGCATCGCATGGTTCGTGCACTCGAACGCGTTGTCAGAGAGGAACGCCTTCAGGATCGGCGTGAGCAGCGCGACGAGATCGGCCGCTTCCTTGCGCACGCTTTCGTCGCCGTGCGACAGTTCCTTGTCGATCTGCATGGCCGACCAGTACGAGAATGCGCGCGCACCTTCCGCGTACGCCTTCTGCGTCAACAGCATGCGGCGCACATCCGGATGGACGATGATCGGATCGGCGGCTTTCTCGGGCGCCTTCGGCCCCGTCAACGAGCGCATCTGCAGACGCTCTTTCGCGTAGACGAGCGAGTTTTGGTAGGCCACCTCGGTCAGGCCGAGGCTTTGCATGCCGACGCCCAGACGCGCGGCGTTCATCATGACGAACATGGCCTGCAAGCCGCGGTTCGGCTCGCCCACGAGCCAGCCCTTCGCATTGTCGAGATTCATCACGCACGTGGCGTTCGCGTGGATGCCCATCTTGTGCTCGATCGAACCGCACTTGATGCCGTTGCGCTCGCCCGGCTCGCCGGCCTCGTTGGGAACGAACTTCGGCACGACGAACAAGGAAATGCCCTTGGTGCCCGGAGGCGCGTCCGGTAGGCGCGCTAGCACCAGATGGACGATGTTCTCGGCAAGATCGTGCTCGCCGCTGGAGATGAAGATCTTCGTGCCGGTGATCAGGTACGAGCCGTCGCCGTTCGACTCCGCCTTCGTACGCAAGATACCGAGGTCGGTACCGCAGTGCGGCTCGGTCAAGCACATGGTGCCCGTCCATTCGCCCGCCACGAGCTTGGGCAGATAGACGCGCTGCTGATCGGGCGTGCCGTGCGCGTGCAGGCACTCGTAGGCGCCGTGGGACAAGCCTGGATACATCGTCCACGCCTGGTTGGCGGAGTTCAGCATTTCGTACAGCGCATTGTTCACGAACGCGGGCAGCCCTTGACCGCCGTATTCGGGATCGCAGCCGAGCGCCGGCCAGCCGGCTTCGACGTATTGGCTATATGCCTCTTTGAAACCCTTCGGAGTCGTCACGACGCCGTCGCCCGCATACGTACAACCTTCCTGGTCGCCGCTCTGATTGAGTGGGAAGAGCACCTCGGCGCAAAACTTGCCGGCTTCCTCGAGCACCTGGTTGATCGTGTCGGCATCGAGATCGGCGTGCTTGGGCATGCCCTTGACTTCGTTTTCGACGTTCAGCAGTTCGTGCAGCACGAATTGCATGTCGCGCAGCGGCGCGGCGTACTGACCCATGACTTCCTCCAATGGTTTGCAGCTATGCGATCGAGCCGTCGGCGTCCGTGCGTTGGGAGCGACTCGGCGCGCACTGGTATGAATCGATCGTTTTTTCGAGCGCGGCCCACGTCAGACGCTCGGCATCGGGTAGATGCAGAAACCGCGCGTCATGATGCAGACCGAGCGTGAAGCTATACAGTTCGAACAGCATCAGAGCCGGATCGGTGTCCGAACGCAGATGCCCTTCTTCGACCGCCTGCGCGATGGCCCGCAGCAGCGCCGCGCGCCACGTCGAGACGCTCAGCACGAGCTGCTCGCGAACCGGGTTGTCGCCGCGGTCGTCGTACTCGACGGCGCCGCTGATGTAGATGCAGCCCGTCGTGACCTCCTGGATGCGTCGCTCCATCCAGCGGCCCAGCATCGCGCGCAAGCGCGGCAGGCCGCGCGGCTCGCGCAGGCTCGGGAAAAACACCTCTTCCTCGAACCGCCTGTGGTACTCGCGCACGACTTCCACCTGCAAATCCTCGCGTGACCCGAAATGCGCGAATACACCGCTCTTGCTCATCTGCATGCGCTCGGCGAGCAGCCCGATGGTCAGACCTTCGAGGCCGTCTCGGCTCGCCAAATCGAGCGCCGCGTCTAGAATCGCGGCTCGCGTTTGTTCACCTTTTCGCATAGCGTCTCTATACCGTTCTTATCAACGTGCCACAAAAATCGAACGGCCGTACTATTATTGAGCGCGGCCGCCCCTGAAACAAGGACTTTATTAGAAACCGGAATCTAACCGGCGGGAAATGGCGGAGCGCAGGGCCGTCGCGGACCGTTCCCCGTTTTTGGCCGGTGCTTGGTGCTTGAGCGCTAGTCGTAGCCGCCGACCGTCAACAGTTTCATGAGCGCGCGGTAGACCGCGTAGGCGAACCAGTTGAGCAGGCGCTCGGGGAGCGGCCGCGCCGCGTAGCGCGCCGGGTCGATCAGGCGGCCTTCGTCGAACGCCGCGAGCATCGCTTCGCGCAGTTCGCCGATCTCCGGATGCTCGATCAATACCACGTTTGCTTCGTTGTTCAGCACGAGACTGAGCGCGTCCAAGTTCGACGACCCCACGGTCGCCCAATCCGAATCGATGACGGCCACCTTGCCGTGCAGCATCGTCTTTTCGTACTCGGCGATGCGAACGCCCGCTTTCAAGAACGTTCGATAAAGGTGGGGCACAGCTCGATCCAGCGCCGCGAATTCTTTTCGGCCGATCAGCACGCGCACGTCCACGCCGCGGCGCGCCGCGCGCACGAGGGCTCGGCGCAGCTTGCGGCCCGGCATGAAGTAGGGATTGGCGAGCAGGATTTCGGCTCTAGCTCGGCCGATCGCGACAAGGTACGCCTTTTCGATCGCGCGGCGATTCACGAAATTGTCGCGTGCGACGAATGCGATGCTCGGCGCCTTGAGCGGACGATCAAGTGCGCTCGGCGAAGCCCGCCCTCGCCACAAGCCCTGCCCCGACACCGCCCTCGCCAAGGGGACGAGGGCCCGGGAAACCGACGCGCCATAGGCGCGGTGACCGAGCGTCAGGCGGCGCCACTGCGCCTCCAAGGCGGCCGCGACGTGGGCGACGACCGGCCCCGTCAGTTCCACGGCGAAATCCCAGCGCGGGTGCGCGAGACGCCCGTTCGCCATGGCATAGTCGTCGACGATATTGATGCCGCCGCAAAACGCGACGCGGCTATCGATCAGGGCGAGCTTACGGTGGGTGCGCGATAAGCCGAACCGCCCGAATACGCCGAGCCAGCCCGGATTGTAAATGCGGTGCTCGACGCCCGCCTCGACCCACTCGTCGAACAGCGAGAGCCGCCCCGTTCCCAAGCCGTCGGTGATCACGCGCACACGCACGCCGCGTCGCGCGGCGCGCACGAGAGCGTCGGAGACGGGCCGCCCGGCCTCATCGTCGCGAAAGATATAGGTTTCGAGCGAAACGCTCTCGATTGCCGCGTCGACGTGGGCAATGAGCGCGTCGAAATAATCGGCGCCGCCGCCGAACAGCCGCACGCCGTTGCCGGCCGTGAAGGCGAGCCGCGATGCGCGGCGCCGCGAGACGAGCGCTCTGCCGATGCGCGCGAGGCGACGCGCGCCGCGTCCGCTCATGCGCCCTCGGGCCGGCGCGGCGAGGCGCCGGAAGCGAACGTATCGGCGCGCAGGCGACGCGGCAATTGCAGAATCGCGTCGCGATTGGAGGAGGAAAAGCAACGTGCCGCGGCTTGCTCGTACGGCAGCCACGAATAAGCCGTGTGCTCCCGCGGCGCGAGCGTCACGTCTAGCCGGTGCGGCACTTCGAGCCCGAACCAGTGCTCGACGTTGCGCGTCACGCCCTCGGCGTAGCGATGCCGCCAGACAGGGTAGATCTCGTATTCGATCTGCTCGCCCCAATCGATGAGCGCATCGCTCGGCACGAGCGGGCCGCCAACGACGATACCGGTTTCTTCCGCGACCTCGCGAGCCGCCGTTTCTTCGAGCGGTTCGTCGAGGCGATCCTTCGAACCCGTGACCGACTGCCAAAAGCCTGGGCGATCCGCCCGCTCGATGACGAGGACATCGAGCTCGCTCGTGTAGATGACGACGAGCACCGATTCGGGAATTTTCGGCGGTTTGAGCATGGTGGTTCTATCGAATTCGTGCTTGCCCGTCAGCATAGCGCGCGCCGCGGCAATGCGCGACAGTGAACGACATCGGGGCGGAACGCGACGGTCACGGCGGGAAGCGGCGATCCCGGCCCGAGCCGAACGCGCAGCGACCGATACGACGGCCCGGCCGCTCCACACAGAAAAAAACCCCACGCTCCGAAAAAAACGTGGGGTTTGACGTCAAGGACGCACAGGCGCGCGCGTTGTATCGCGGCCGCCCGGCGCCAGGCATCCGTTAAGCCTTCGGCTGCTCCGGCTGGCGCAGGCGAATATGCAGCTCGCGCAGTTGGCGCTCGTCGACGGCGCTCGGCGCCTGCGTCAGCAGACATTGCGCGCGCTGAGTCTTCGGGAACGCGATCACATCGCGAATCGAATCGGCGCCGGCCATCATCGTGACGATACGGTCGAGGCCGAACGCGATCCCGCCATGCGGCGGCGCGCCGTATTGCAGCGCGTCCAGCAGGAAGCCGAACTTCGCGCGCGCCTCTTCGTCGTTGATCTTGAGCGCGCGGAACACCTTGCTCTGCACGTCCTCCTGATAGATCCGCACAGAACCGCCGCCGATTTCCCAGCCGTTCA
This sequence comes from Trinickia sp., assembly GCA_035492395.1. Classification (GTDB taxonomy): domain Bacteria; phylum Pseudomonadota; class Gammaproteobacteria; order Burkholderiales; family Burkholderiaceae; genus Trinickia. The sequence goes on from DATJJH010000181.1 coordinate 19,708, forward strand.
ACACCATGTCGTAGGCCTTGGCCAGACACCGGCCGGGATCGGTCTCGAGGTATTCGAGATGCTCGTCCTTCGGGCTCGTGAACGGGTGATGGGCGGCCACATAGCGCGCTTCTTCCTCGTCGTATTCGAACATCGGGAAATCGATGACCCACAGCGGCTTCCAGCCGGCTTCGACGAGTCCGTTGGCCTTGCCGAAATCGGAGTGGCCGATCTTCAAGCGCAGCGCGCCGAGGCTGTCGTTGACGACCTTCGCGCGGTCGGCGGCGAAGAAAATGATGTCGCCGTCTTGCGCGCCGGTGCGCTCGAGGATCGCCGCGATCGCCGCGTCGTGCAGATTCTTCACGATCGGGCTTTGCAGCCCGTCGCGGCCCTTGGCCGCTTCGTTGACCTTGATCCAGGCGAGGCCCTTCGCGCCGTAGATGCGCACGAATTCGGTGTAGCCGTCGATATCGCCGCGCGAGAGCTCGCCGCCCTTGGGCACGCGCAGCGCCGCGACGCGGCCGTCCTTCGTGTTGGCCGGCGCGCTGAACACCTTGAAGTCGACGTCCTTCATGGCGTCGGTGAGTTCGGTGAACTCGAGCTTCACGCGCATGTCGGGCTTGTCCGAGCCGAAGCGCGCCATCGCTTCCGAGTACTGCATGACGGGGAACGATTCGTCGAGCGCGACGCCGATCGTCTCCTTGAAGACGTGACGAATCATCTGCTCGAACAGATCGCGGATCTCCTGCTCGCTCAGAAACGACGTTTCGCAGTCGATCTGCGTGAATTCGGGCTGGCGATCGGCGCGCAAGTCTTCATCGCGGAAGCACTTGACGATTTGATAGTAGCGGTCGAAGTTCGCCACCATCAGCAACTGCTTGAACAGCTGCGGCGACTGCGGCAGCGCGAAAAACTGGCCTGCGTTGACGCGCGAAGGCACGAGGTAGTCGCGCGCGCCCTCCGGCGTGCTCTTCGTGAGCATCGGCGTTTCGATGTCGATGAAGCCTTGCGCATCCAAGTACTTGCGCACTTCCATCGCCACGCGGTAGCGCAAACGCAGGTTGTTCTGCATCTGCGGGCGGCGCAAGTCGAGCACGCGGTGCGTGAGACGCGTGGTTTCCGACAGGTTGTCGTCGTCGAGCTGGAACGGCGGCGTGATCGAGGCGTTGAGTACGGTCAACTCGTGGCACAGCACTTCGATCTTGCCGCTCTTGAGACCGGCGTTGACGGTGCCTTCAGGACGATTACGCACGACGCCCGTCACACGCACGCAGAATTCGTTGCGTACGCCCTCGGCCACCTTGAACATCTCGGCGCGATCCGGGTCGCACACGACCTGAACGAGCCCTTCGCGATCGCGCAAGTCGATGAAGATGACGCCGCCGTGGTCGCGCCGACGATGCACCCATCCGCACAGCGACACGGTTTGGCCCAGTAGGTGTTCGGTCACCAGACCGCAGTATTCAGATCTCATCGACATGGTATTCGTCTTTCGTTTGGCATGAGGGAGCAACGCGCGTCGCGGTTCTTCGCGACAAGCGCGGCGTTAAAGGGGCGGCTCGACGGGCCGGCGCACGGGCAGGCTTGCGGGCGCTTGCGGCGCGACCACGCCCATCGAAACGATGTACTTGAGCGCGGCATCGACCGTCATGTCGAGCTCGACGACTTCGGCTTTGGGCACCATCAGAAAAAAGCCCGATGTCGGGTTCGGCGTCGTCGGCACGTAGACGCTCACGTGCTCGTCCCGCAGGTGATTGACGACATCGCCGCCCGGCACGCCCGTCAGGAACGCGATCGTGTACGAACCGCGACGCGGATATTCGATCAGCAGCGCCTTGCGAAACGCATTCCCGCTGCTCGAGAGCAGCGTGTCCGACACCTGCTTCACGCTCGTATAAAGCGGGCCGACGATCGGAATGTGGCGCAAGATCGCGTCCCACCACGTGACGAGCTTTTGCCCGACGAAATTCTGCGTGAACAACCCGACGATGAAGATGAACGCAACCGTGAGCAGCGCGCCCACGCCCGGCAGATGGAAGCCGAACAGCTTTTCGGGCTGCCACGACGCAGGTAGCAGCAGCAGCGTTTGGTCCATCGTGCCGATGATGAGGCCCAGCACCCAAAGCGTGATCGCCAAGGGCACAAGGACCAGCAAACCGGTCAGGAACACGGATTTCAGCGTCGTCTTTTTCATATCTACCGCCAGGGAACCGCTTGGAAAATAATCGGTGCGTGCGCTCGAGCCTCCGCATGTCGGGGGCCGAGACGTGCGGCGGCGCCCGGTCGCATGTCGCGACCGGCGTGAAGCTGGAGGCGGCGGCGCGTGCTAGCTGCGCCTGCTTACGCGTCGGTCGCGGCCGGCGCGCTGCTCGCTGCCGGCTGCGCGCCGGCGCTTTCCGACTTCGTTTCGGCCTTCGTTTCGGCCTTCGTTTCGGCCTTCGTTTCGGCCTTCGTCTCGGACGTTGCCTCCGACTTGGCGGCGCCCGTGCCGTTCGACGACGCATTCGCGCCGTTCGAGCTGCTGGAGCCGCCGCGGAAATCGGTGACGTACCAGCCCGAGCCCTTCAGCTGGAAGCCGGCAGCCGTCACTTGTTTCCGGAACGCGTCTTTCTCGCATTGCGGACACTGCGTCAGCGGCGCGTCGCTCATTTTCTGGAGCACGTCTTTCTCGAAGCCGCACGATTCGCAACGGTAGGCGTAGATCGGCATGATTCTCTTCCCGACTATTTCCGACAAAAAAACGGTTGATCGCTTGCAAAGCGTTGAATTATAGCCGCAATTGGCCGCGTCCCGGCTCGCGGGACGCGCGGCGTTGCTCGGCAGTAGATGGGGGCGGCGGCGAAAAAATTCAACCGCGAGGCTTGGACCGCTGCCGACGCAGGCGCCACACGCGCCGCCGTTAGCGCCTGCGCCAGCTCATCCAGCGTTCGCGTCCCGCGAACACGGGCAGCGAATCGGTCACGGGTTCGTCCTCGAGCAACTCGAATGCGTCGCCCAGCAGCGCCTCGAGATCGGTGCGCGCGATGCCGAACGGGGGCCCCTTGCGCGATTCGCCGAAGAAAAACAGGCCCGCAAGCACCCCGCCCGGCGCGAGCAGTTGGGCCATGCGCCGCGCATAGTCGATGCGGCGCGCCGGAGGTAACGCGCAAAGAAACGCGCGTTCGTAGACCCACCCCGGCGAGAACGGTGGCTGATACGTGAAGAAATCGGCCTGCTCGACGATCGCGGCATGCGGCCCGAGCTGTTTGCGCGCCGCGGCGACGGCATCGGCCGCGAAATCGATCGCTCGCACGGTCCAGCCGGCCTGAGCAAGCCAGGCGGCTTCGTACGCACTGCCGCATCCGGGGATCAGGACGGGCTGGCGCGCGAGACGCTGGGCGAACGCGGTGAAAGCCGCCGGTACGCCTGCTTGGTCCCAGGGCGTGAACCCCTGGCGGAACCGCTCGTCCCAAAACTCCGCCGTGTTCGGATCGCGGGTAGAAAACGCGGGCACGTCTCCGGCCGGCGACGTGGCCGGCGACGTGGCCGGCGACGTGGCCGGGGCCGGGGCCGGAGACGGCGAGGACGGTTCGTTCATCACGTCACGCTCCATAAGCGAAGGCGAGCCACGCTCGCGCGGCAACGGCGCCGACGCCCACGGCCACGCCGAACAAGAGGAGCGCCTGCAGCAACCGGTTCGTGCGCCTTTGCTCGAGCAGCATCAGCCGGATCGCGGCATCTTGCGTCACGCGTGTGCCGTCGTGGCGCTCGGACAGCAGATGATGCACGAGGCGTGGCAGCTGCGGCAGCGTCTTGCTCCATTGCGGCGCCTCGACTTTCAGCCGCTCATACCAGCCGCGCCAGCCGATCTGCTCGTTCATCCAGCGTTCCAGGTACGGCTTCGCCGTCTTCCAAAGGTCGAGCTCCGGATCGAGCGAGCGGCCAAGCCCCTCGACGTTGAGCATCGTCTTTTGCAGCAGGACGAGCTGCGGCTGGATTTCGACGTTGAACCGGCGCGACGTGGAGAACAAGCGCAGCAGAACCTGCCCGAGCGAGATGTCCTTGAGCGCGCGATCGAAGTACGGTTCGCACACCGCGCGAATCGCGCTCTCGAGTTCCTCGACGCGCGTCGTGGCCGGCACCCAGCCGGATTCGAGGTGAAGCGTGGCCACACGGTGATAGTCGCGCTTGAAAAACGCCAGAAAATTTTGCGCGAGGTAATTCTTGTCGAAATCGGACAGTGCGCCGATGATCCCGAAATCGAGCGCGATATAGCGGCCGAAGTGCGCGGGATCGAGACTGACCTGAATGTTGCCCGGGTGCATGTCCGCATGGAAGAAGCCATCGCGGAACACCTGTGTGAAAAAGATTTCGACGCCCTCGCGCGCGAGCTTCGGAATGTCGACGCCGGCCGCCCGAAGCGTCTCCACTTGGCTGATCGGCACCCCGACCATGCGCTCCATGACGAGCACGTTCTGCGTACAGAACTCCCAGTACATTTCGGGCACGAGCAGCAGGTCGAGGCCGGCGAAATTGCGCCGCAGTTGGCTGCCGTTCGCCGCCTCGCGCATCAGGTCGAGTTCGTCGTGCAGATATTTGTCGAACTCGGCCACGACTTCGCGCGGCTTGAGCCGCTTGCCGTCGGCCCAGAGCCGCTCTGCCCAGGTCGCCAAATCGCGCAGCAGCGCCAGGTCCGAATCGATCACCGGCAGCATATTCGGCCGCAGGACCTTGATTGCGACGTCCTTGCCCGCGTGCTGGCCCGATTTCACCTTGGCGAAATGCACCTGCGCGATGGAGGCGCTCGCCACCGGGACGCGTTCGAACTCGTCGAACAGCACGTCGACCTTGGCGCCGAGCGATGTCTCGATAATGCCGATCGCGACGGCGGAGTCGAACGGCGGCACCTGATCTTGCAGCTTGGCGAGTTCGACGGCCACGTCGGCCGAGAGCAGATCGCGGCGAGTCGAGAGCACTTGCCCGAACTTGACGAATATCGGCCCCAGGCTTTCGAGCGCCAGCCGCAGGCGCACGGCCGGCGGCGACTTGAACCGGCGGCCGACCGTACCGATGCGCACGAGAAACCGCACGCGACGGTCGCTGATGCGGCTCAGCATCATTTCGTCGAGGCCGAAGCGCACGACGGTGTAAAGGATCTTGATGAAGCGCAATAGACGCATGAGGGGCCCGAAAACTAACGCACGCGGCGCAATGCGCCTGCCGGGCGCGAAGGCGATTGGCGATCGAGCCGTTCGATGCGTTTTTCCACCCGCGCCAGCGCGTCGCGCGCGCGCGCGAGTTCGGCGTTGAATATGTCCAGCGCGCTTCGACGCACGAGCTGCGGATTTTCATCGAGCAGGTATTCGGCGATCGAATCGCGCAAGCCGCGGCCCGAGCGCAACGCATGTTCGCCCACCGTGCGAACCAGGCGGGCGGCGCGGTGAGCCGGGGCATCGCCGATCAGTTTGGCCAGGTCCTCCTCGGGCTCCCAGCGCAAATGTTCGGCGAGCTTGGCCAGTTGAGTGGCGAATTCGGCGTCACCCTCGATCTTGACATGCTTCATTGCTGCGCCCTGGCCGCCCTGCATCAACGCCGGCAGGGCGTCGGGACCGACGGCGAGGGCGACGTCCGCCACTTTCGCATCCGATTCGTCGACCGCGCTCAAGTAGCCGTCGGATTCGACGGCGAAGGTCAGGACGATCGAGGACAACGCGAGACGGGCCGTCTTGCCCGCATATGGCGCGAGACGTTCGCGCGCCCATACTTCGCGAGCGAGCAGATGGTTGACGGCGGCAGCAAAGGGCTTGGCGGCAAGAGTCATCGGTTAGGAATAAAAAGCCCGCGCCGGCGACAGCCGAAGCGGGCCTCTATTGTAGCGCCCGATGCGCAGCCGCTCGCTCGGTCAGCGGATTGATGCGCTCCGAAGCAGGGACAGGGGGTAGCGCCGGCCCGCCGAACCGAATTGTGATCTTTCCGTTGTGCTCGCTGTCCCGATTGAGGCAGTCTGCTTTGCCTGCCGCTTGCGTATCGGAATTCTCGCAGATCGCCGCCTTGAAGAGTGTGCCATTCGTACAGAGATCGTCCGCGCCGGGCGCCACGGGCCGCGCGGCGTCGGTTTCGATACGCGTCACGAACCATCCCTCTTCCGGGTCGTAGCGCCTGAGCAGCCGCATTCGGCATTGCCATTGCAAGCCGTCTTGCGGACGGGATGCTTTGACGAGCCAATGCAATTCCTTCGTTTCGTAAAAGCAATCGTTTTCGAAGAGTCGCTCGAAATAGCCGTAACGGGGATTCCACCCTTGTACGACGGTGAAGTCCCTGACGCCCGAAGGCCCCGCACACGAGGCTTTCACGTGCTCGAATTCGAAGCGCGGGTTATGGGCGTCGCTGTTGTCCCAGACTATCTCGTTAAAGCGCTTTCTCGGCTCGGCATTGACCTGCAGCGAAGTGCCGAGCAAGGCGCCCGTTAGCATGAGCAGCATGAATGTGCGCATGGGCGTGTCGTCGTCCGAAAATGCCCGCGCGGCGCGTCCGCTCGCAGCGAGGCCGATGCGAGATCAGCCGCCGGGGATGGGGAAGGAAATGGGATGAAGCTTGCCGCTCGGCCCCGCGCCGGGGGCGGCGGGGCCGAGCGGAACTGCCGAGCTAATTCATCAATGCAGGTGGGAAGCGGACTGCTGAATGCCTGCCAGCAGCCATCCCTCGCCCGGCCGCGCCGATTTCGACAAATTCCAGATTTCCTCGAACGGCTGCGCCGGCCCATCGATCGACTCGCGGATCAAGCCGCTGAAGCGCACGCTCGCGAAGTACTCGGCGCCGCCGTCCTCGAGGCCAATCAGCTCGCCATGCAGTTGAACGACGTCCGTCCGTGCCGATTCGCCGCGGCGCGCATCGATCTCGCTTTTCAACTCGGTGAACAGATCCGGCGTGGTGAACGCGCGGATATCGGCCAGATTGCCAGCGTCGCTGGCCGCCTGCAACCGTACGAAATTGGCCTTGGCATGCTCCAAGAAGGCGTCGACGTCGAAATCGGCGGGCAGCGACAAAGCCGCTGCGCCGACAGCCTGCGGCGAACCCGCGCCGGCGCCGCTGGCCATGCCGCTCGCGCTGTTGCGCATGCCGTTCGCGCTCCACGGGGAGGCATCGACCCGCCCCCCTCCCGCCGCATTCGCGCCGTAAGCCAGTCCCGGATCGCGCCGAGTGCGCGAGAGCAGCTTGCGAACGAGCCAGATGCCGACCATCGCCAGCACCGCCACGATGATGATATTGGCCATGGCGCTGGCGAACGCCGCGCCCAGCCCGAAATGCGACAAGAGCGCCGCGATGCCTAGGCCGGCCGCGAGCCCGGCGATGGGCCCGAGCCAGCGCGAGCGGGAAGGCGTGGCCGGCGCGGGCTGCGCGCTGCGCTGCGCTTGCGCCGCGGCCGGCGCTTGCGAACCGGACTGCACGGAACGCGTCGACGGTTGCGCCGAGGGCGCGGCGTCGCGCTGCATGGTCGACTGCGATGTGCGCCCGATGCTGCGCCCGCCCCCCATCCGCTTGGCCTCGGCATCGAGCGTCGCGAGCGTGCCGAGCGCGACCATCGTTACCACGGCAAAGAGCCGGATTCGCCTCGTCAAATGGCTTGAAAGCTGTTTGGAAGGATGAGAAGGCGAATCGGCCATGGTTGCATTCCTTATAAAAACAATGGGTTAGGGGCCCTAGTACTTCACCCCCACGTGCAAGGCTACCACGCCAGCTGACAAATTGTAATATTTCACGCTGTCGAGGCCTGCTTGCTCCATCATCGTTTTCAATGTGTCTTGGTCCGGGTGCATCCGAATCGACTCGGCAAGATACCGATAACTGTCGGCATCTTTGGCGAACTTATCGCCGAGCCACGGCAAGACCTTGAACGAGTAGACGTCGTAGGCCTTTTTCATCGGGGCCCAAACTTTCGAGAATTCGAGCACGAGCAACCGGCCGCCAGGCTTGAGCACGCGCCGCATCTCGGAAAGGGCGATCTCCTTGCGCGTCATGTTGCGCAGCCCGAACGCGACGGTCGCCACGTCGAAGTAGTTGTCGGGGAACGGGATCTTTTCTGCGTCGCACAAGAGCGCAGGCGTGATCACGCCGCGATCGAGGAGGCGATCGCGCCCCACGCGCAGCATCGATTCGTTGATGTCGGTCAGCCAAACTTCTCCGCTCGGCCCCGCCTGCTTCGCGAAGGCCTTCGACAGATCGCCCGTGCCGCCCGCTATGTCGAGCACCTTGTAGCCCGGACGCACCTTCGCCTGCGCGATCGTGAATTGCTTCCAGACGCGGTGCAGGCCGCCCGACATCAGGTCGTTCATCAGGTCGTAGTTCGTGGCGACCGAATGGAATACGCCGGCCACCTTCTTCGCCTTGTCCTGCTCGTCGACGGTCTCGAAGCCGAAGTGGGTCTTGCTCATCGCGTTTATCCTCCGCGTTTTCTTAAATTAGGGCCGATTCGTTTCAATGACACTGCCCGCGCGGCGCGCCGGGGGCCGCCATCGGGGCATCGCGATCGACCCCGGCCTGCGCGAGCTTGTCGAAATAAGCACGCCACAGCGCATCCTGCTGCGTCGCCAGTTCGTGCAACAGGTCCCAGGAATAGATGCCGGTGGCGTGACCGTCGGAAAACGTCGGCTGCAGCGCGTAATTGCCGACGCCTTCGATCGAGACGATCGTCACGTCGCGCTTGCCCGTCTGCAGCGTCTCTTGACCGGGGCCGTGTCCGCGTACCTCGGCCGAAGGCGAGTACACGCGCATCAGTTCGAACGGAATCCGGTAGCTCGAGCCGTCCGCGTACTGAACTTCCAACGCGCGCGATTTTGCATGAACGACGACGCCCGTGGGCACCGGAGTCTGCGAAGTCAATCCGCTCATGTGTAGGTTGCCTCTTGTTCGTATTGCGGTGTTGCGGGGCCTCTAGCCACCCGCCCCAGCGACGGCGGCGCGCGGCCCGAGCACGGCCGTCATGCGGACGCCTGCGCCATTTCCTGCCGAAGCGCCTCGGCGATGAGCGTCGCTTGCGCCCGCCGCTGCGAAAGCAGCGCTTCCGAGACCGAGCGTTGTCGCGGCGCCCAGATGGGCAGCGGGAAATGCGCGTCGTTCGAGAACCGCGGAATCACGTGCCAGTGAACGTGCGGCACCTGATTGCCGAGGCTGGCGAGATTCACCTTCGCCGGGGCGAGCACGCGCCGTACCGCACGCTCGGTCGCGTAGACGGCCAGCATGACGCGCTGCCGCTCGGCGGGCTGCAAGTCCGAAAACTCGGCCACGTGCGCGTTCCAGACCACGCGGCAAAAGCCCGGGTAATCGTGCTCGTCGGCGAGGACGACGCGCAGGGCATCGTCCTGCCAGAGTACGACTCCGCCTTCTTCACGGCAAAATACGCAATCCATCATCGCCCCTTGGCGTCGACAAACGTCGGTGAGCGCCGGCAGCGCGCCGGCGGCGACCCGTATTACACCAGCACGCGCTCGATCCCGCCATTATTCGCGCGCTCGACGTACTCGGCCATCCAATTCTCGCCCAGTACGTGGCGCGCCATTTCGACGACGATGTAGTCGGCTTCGACGCCCGCATCTTCGTTGTAGCGCGAGAGCCCCTGCAGGCACGACGGGCAGCTCGTGAGAATCTTGACGTCGGCCGCGCCGCCGCCGGCTGCGGCGGCCTCGCCGCCGTTCGCCCCCGCCGCCGCGATCGGGATCTCGCGCAGCTTGGCCGCGCCCTTGCGGATTTCCTCTTCCTTGCGGAAACGCACCTGCGTCGAAATGTCGGGGCGCGCCACGGCGAACGTGCCCGACTCGCCGCAGCAGCGCTCGTTCTTCGCGATCTTGTAGCCGTCGTTGCTCGAGCCCATCAGCTCGTTGACGAGCTTGACCGGGTCCATCGTCTTGATCGGCGTATGGCACGGGTCGTGGTACATGTACCGTGTGCCGGTGACGCCGTCGAGCTTGATCCCCTTTTCGAGCAGGAACTCATGGATGTCGATGATGCGGCAACCCGGGAAAATCTTCTCGAATTCGTAGCCCGCCAGCTGGTCGTAGCAGGTGCCGCACGACACGACGACGGTCTTGATGTCGAGGTAGTTCAGCGTATTGGCCACGCGGTGGAACAGCACGCGGTTGTCCGTCACCGTTTGCTCGGCCTTGTCGTACTGGCCTGCACCGCGTTGCGGATAGCCGCAGCACAAATACCCCGGCGGCAGCACCGTCTGAACGCCCGCCTCCCACAACATGGCCTGCGTCGCGAGCCCGACTTGCGAGAAAAGCCGCTCGGAGCCGCAGCCGGGGAAGTAGAACACCGCTTCCGAGTCGACCGTGGTCGTCTTCGGATTGCGGATGATCGGCACGATCTTGTTGTCCTCGATGTCGAGCAGCGCGCGCGCCGTCTTCTTCGGCAGGTTGCCCGGCATCTTCTTGTTGACGAAGTGGATCACCTGTTCGACCACGGGCGGCCTGCCTGTCGTCGCCGGCGGATGCGCCGTCTGCTTCCTCGCGAAGTTCTTCAGCAAATCGTTGCCGAGCCGCTGTGCCTTGTAGCCGATGCCCATCATCGCCGTGCGCGCGAGATTGATGGTTTGCGGGTTGGTGGCGTTCAGGAAGAACATGCCCGCAGCCGAGCCCGCGTTGAACTTCTTCTTGCCCATCTTGCGCAGCAGATTGCGCATGTTCATCGACACATCGCCGAAGTCGATCTTGACCGGGCAGGGCGTCACGCACTTGTGGCAAACCGTGCAGTGATCGGCTACGTCGTTGAACTCGTCCCAGTGCTTGATCGACACGCCGCGCCGCGTCTGCTCTTCATACAAGAACGCTTCGATCAGCAGCGATGTGGCCAGGATCTTGTTGCGCGGGCTGTAGAGCAAGTTCGCGCGCGGCACGTGGGTCGCGCACACGGGCTTGCACTTGCCGCAACGCAGGCAGTCCTTGACCGAATCGGCGATCGCGCCGATGTCGGACTGCTGCATGATCAGCGATTCGTAGCCCATGAGCCCGAAGCTCGGCGTGTAAGCATTGCGCAGATCCGCGCCCGGCATCAGCTTGCCCTTGTTGAACCGGCCCTGCGGGTCGATCCGCTCCTTGTACGCGCGGAAATCGGCAATCTCGGCATCGGTCAGGAACTCGAGCTTCGTAATGCCGATGCCGTGCTCGCCGGAAATCACGCCGTCGAGCGAGCGCGCGAGCTTCATGATGCGCTCGACCGCCTTGTGCGCGTCCTGCAGCATCTCGTAGTTGTCGGAGTTGACGGGGATGTTCGTATGAACGTTGCCGTCGCCCGCATGCATGTGCAACGCGACGAATACGCGGCCGCGCAACACCCGCTTATGGATCGCCTGCGCCTCGTCGAGGATCGGCTTGAACTCGCCGCCGTTGAAGATTTGGCGCAGCTCGGCGCGGATCTCCTGCTTCCACGACACCCGGATCGTGCGGTCTTGGGTGACGTGAAACACCGTCGCGCCGGGCTGAATGTCCACGCGGTCGGCGAATTTTTCCGCGAGCGCTTCGTAGCCGAGCCGCACGAGGTAGTGCTGCGCCTCGCGCAGCGACAAGTCGAGCTTATCGAGCAGGAAGCTCCAGCGCGCCCGGACGCGCTGCAAGAGATCGAGCGCTTGCTGGACGCGGTCTTCGAGCAATTCCGCGCTCGGGATTTCATTGGCGTCGTCGGTCTTGCCGAGCGGCAGATTGCCGCCCTTGAAGAAGGCTTCGAGCGCGTCGACGAGCTGCAGCTTGTTCTTGATCGACAGCTCGATGTTGATGCGCTCGATGCCGTCCGTGTATTCGCCCATTCGATTGAGCGGAATCACCACGTCTTCGTTGATCTTGAACGCGTTCGTATGCTTGGCGATCGCGGCCGTACGGCTGCGATCGAGCCAGAACCGCTTGCGGGCCTCGGCGCTGACGGCGACGAACCCCTCGCCGCTCTTGCCGTTGGCCATGCGCACGACTTCGGACGTGGCGGCCGCCACAGCGTCGGCGTCGTCGCCGACGATGTCGCCGATCAGCACCATCTTCGGAAACGCGTTGCGCTTCGATTTGGTGGCGTACCCGACGGCGCGCAGATAGCGCTCGTCCAGGTGCTCCAGACCCGCGAGGATCGCCCCCCCCTGCTTCGAAGTTTCGAACAGGTAATCCTTGATTTCGACGATGCTCGGAATCGCATCGCGCGCCTGGCCGAAGAACTCGAGGCAGACGGTGCGCGTATGCGCCGGCATCTTGTGCAGCACCCAGCGCGCCGACGTGATGAGGCCGTCGCAGCCTTCTTTCTGCACGCCGGGCAGGCCCGCGAGGAACTTGTCGGTGACGTCCTTGCCGAGGCCTTCCTTACGGAAGCGCCGGCCTTCGATCGACAGGGTCTCCGTGCGCAGCAAGCGCTCGCCCGGCGCACAATCGCCGTCGAACCATTTCAGCTCGAAGCGCGCCACGTCGACATCGTGAATCTTGCCCCGATTGTGCTCGAGCCGCGTGACTTCGAGCCAGTTGCCCTCGGGGTCGACCATCCGCCACCAGGCGAGGTTGTCGAGCGCGGTGCCCCACAGCACGGCTTTCTTGCCGCCGGCGTTCATCGCGACGTTGCCGCCGATGCACGAGGCGTCGAGGGAGGTGGGATCCACGGCGAATACGTAGCCGGCGGCCTCGGCGGCTTCCGTCACGCGGCGCGTCACCACGCCGGCGCCCGAGAAGATCGTCGGCGTCTTGGCCGGCACGCCCGGCAGTTCGGTCAATTCGACCGCGCCCAGCTGCTCCAGCTTTTCGGTATTGACGATGGCCGAAAACGGTGTGAGCGGCACGGCGCCGCCCGTGTAGCCGGTTCCGCCTCCGCGCGGAATGACCGTCAGCCCGAGTTCGAAACACGCCTTCACGAGACGCGCGATTTCGGCTTCCGTATCGGGCGTGAGCACGACGAACGGGTACTCCACGCGCCAGTCGGTCGCGTCGGTCACGTGCGAGACGCGCGACAGGCCGTCGAAGCGAATGTTGTCCTTTTGCGTGCAGCGGCCTAGCACTTTCGTCGCGCGGCGACGCAGATCGGCCATTGCACCGAATTCCGCCGCAAATGCCTCGACGGCGCCGCGCGCCGCCACGACCAGCGCCTCGACGCGCGACGCACGCTCGAGCCCCGCCTCGTCGCCGTGCTCGATCATGTCCGCGCGGCGGCGCTTCTCGATCTCGTTCAAGCGGTGGTTCAGCGCCTCGATCAGCAACGCGCGGCGCTTCGGGTTGTCGAGCAGGTCGTCCTGCAGGTAGGGATTGCGGCGCACGACCCAAATATCGCCGAGCACTTCGTACAGCATCCGCGCCGAGCGGCCCGTGCGGCGCTCGGCCCTCAGCTCGTCCAGCACCTTCCAGGCTTCGTCCCCAAGCAGGCGGATCACGATCTCGCGGTCGGAGAACGAGGTGTAGTTGTACGGAATTTCACGCAAGCGCGGTTCGGGCTCGGCCGCGACAACAGCCGCGGCGCCATGCGGATCGAAAACTTGAGGTGCGTTCATGGTCGGACGGATCGATAGGCCGGGCACAGCGTCGAACGACGATGGCGGCCGGCAGTGCGCGTCACGCGCAATGATTTTTGGAAACTGGGCGTCGGGAGCGAGGGCGCGCAGCGCCGGTAGGCGCGCATCAGCCTGCTCGAATCAGAAGGGCGCTAGCCGCACGATCGTGCGTGACGGGCATGCCGCTGCGCCGCGGGACGCGCTTCCCGCGGGGCTGGGGTCGGTGGGGCGGTCCGTGGCTGCCAGCGCATTATCCGGTCCTGGTCGTAAAACAGAATTCTACCGCATCATCTCGATACGCGTTGAGGGCCGATTGAGCGTGTGCGGGCGCGCAACGCGGCGTCGGGCGCGGCTTCGCCGACCGTCCGTCCGGTTAATGTCCGCTCGGCCGTCGCCGACGACGAGACGCCCTGCCCGTGCATCAAAAGCGCCCCCCGATGGCGCTATCATTGACGTTTTGCATCACGAACGCCACGCCGAAACCGCGCACCACGTCCATGTCCTCGACCTCCCACGACTACCTGAAGAAAATCCTGACTGCCCGCGTCTACGACGTGGCCCGCGAAACGGAGCTCGAACCGGCGCGCAACCTCTCGGCGCGGCTGTCCAATCGCGTATTCCTGAAACGCGAAGACAACCAGCCCGTCTTCTCGTTCAAGCTACGCGGCGCCTACAACAAGATGATCCACGTCGACGCCCAGGCGCTCGCACGCGGCGTCATCACGGCCTCGGCCGGCAATCATGCGCAAGGGGTCGCCTATTCGGCGGCGCGGCTCGGCGTCAAAGCCGTCATCGTCGTGCCCATCACCACGCCGCAAGTGAAAGTCGACGCCGTGCGGGCGCACGGCGGGCCCACCGTCGAAGTCGTGCAAGCCGGCGAGTCCTACAGCGACGCCTACGCGCATGCGCTCGAAATCCAGAAAGCGCGGGACCTGACGTTCGTGCACCCGTTCGACGATCCCCACGTGATCGCCGGCCAAGGCACCGTGGCCATGGAGATCCTGAGCCAGCACCAAGCGCCCATTCATGCGATCTTCGTGCCGATCGGCGGCGGCGGCCTCGCGGCCGGCGTAGGCGCCTATGTGAAAGCGGTTCGCCCGGACATCAAAGTCATCGGCGTGCAAACCGAGGATTCGTGCGCGATGGCGCAGTCGGTGCGCGCGGGCGAACGCGTCACGCTGCCCGAGGTGGGCCTGTTCTCCGACGGCACCGCGGTCAAGCTCGTGGGCGAGGAAACGTTCCGGCTGTGCCGCCAGTATTTGGACGAGATTCTCACCGTCAATACCGACGCGCTGTGCGCGGCAATCAAGGATGTGTTCCAAGACACGCGCAGCCTGCTCGAGCCGGCTGGCGCGCTGTCGGTGGCCGGTGCGAAACTGTATGCCGAACGCACGGGCGTGACAGGGCAAACGCTCGTGGCGATCACCTCGGGCGCGAACATGAACTTCGACCGGATGCGCTTCGTGGCCGAGCGGGCCGAGGTGGGCGAGGCGCGCGAAGCCGTGTTCGCCGTGACGATCCCCGAGGAACGCGGCAGCTTCAAGCGCTTTTGCGAACTTGTGGGCGGCGAGCGCAGCGTCACCGAGTTCAACTACCGGATCGCCGACGCCAGCGCGGCGCATATCTTCGTCGGCGTGCAGATCAAGAGTCGTGGAGAATCGGCAGACATTGCACGCACGTTCGAGGAACACGGCTTTCCGACCGTCGATCTCACCGGCGACGAACTCTCCAAGCAGCACATTCGCTACATGGTGGGCGGCCGCTCGCCGCTTGCGCATCACGAGCGCCTGTTCCGCTTCGAATTTCCCGAGCGGCCCGGCGCGCTGATGAAGTTCCTATCGTCCATGGCGCCCGATTGGAACATCAGCCTCTTCCACTATCGAAATCAAGGCGCCGACTACAGCTCGATTCTCGTCGGCGTCCAAGTTCCGCAGGCGGACGACGCGGCCTTCGCGCAATTTTTGTCCACGCTCGGCTACCCGCACTGGGACGAAACCCGCAACCCCGTCTATCGGCTCTTTCTTGCGTGATGGCGATGACACCCGAACACTCCCCGCTCGGCAAGGGCACGACCTACACCGAGCAGTACGATCCCACCCTGCTGTTTCCGATCGCCCGCAGCCTCGCGCGCGAAGCGATCGGCATCGGCGCGGCCCTGCCGTTCTTCGGCACCGACATCTGGAACGCTTACGAGCTGTCCTGGCTCAACGCGCGCGGCAAGCCGCAAGTCGCGATCGCGACGTTCTTCGTGCCGGCCGAATCGCCGAACATCGTCGAATCGAAGTCGTTCAAGCTCTATCTAGGATCGTTCGCGCAGACACGTATCGAGTCGATCGATGCGCTGCGCGATACGATCAAGCGCGACCTCTCGGCTGCTTGCGGGGCGACGGTCTCCGTTCGACTGACGGCGCCGACCGAGTTTTCCAAACTGCAATTCGAGGAATTCGAGGGGCTCTCGCTCGACCGGCTCGATCTCGACGCCGACGTGTACGAGCCCGATCCGTCGCTGCTCAAGGCCGCCGTCGATGAAGCGCCCGTCGAGGAGACGCTGTACTCGAATCTACTGAAATCGAATTGCCCGGTAACCGGGCAACCCGATTGGGGCAGCGTGCAGATCCACTACGTCGGGCCGCAGATCGATCACGCGGGGCTCTTGCGGTACATCGTCTCCTACCGCTCGCATACGGGCTTTCACGAGCAATGCGTCGAGCGCATCTTCGTCGACATTTTGCGCGAGTGCCGCCCCGTCAAGCTCGCCGTCTACGCGCGTTATACGCGCCGCGGCGGGCTCGACATCAATCCGTTCCGCACGAACTACAACTTGCCGATGCCCGACAACGCGCGCACGGCGCGGCAATGAGCGCGGCGCCGCGCGCGGCGCTTCAGAATGCGTCGGGCTCGCCCGGCCGGTCGCCGGCCGCGTTGCCGGCGCGCGGCACGAAGCGGCCCGCGCGTTCGCCCGAGGGCGCGCGGTCGCGGTACGAGAGTACGCCGTTGACCCACACGGCATCGATCCCATCGGCCACTTGGCGCGGGTTGTCGAACGTGGCGACGTCGCGCACGCGGGCCGGGTCGAACAGCACGAGATCGGCGTGAAAGCCGACGTGGATCTCGCCCCGGCGCTCGAGCCCAAAGCGGCGCGCGGATAGCCCGGTCATCTTGCGCACCGCCTCCTCCAGCGGAATCAGCGCCACGTCGCGCGCGTAATGCCCCAGCACGCGCGGAAACGTGCCCCATAGGCGCGGGTGCGGCAACGGGTCGTTCGGCAGGCCGTCCGAGCCCACCATCGTGGCCGGATGGGCCAAGATCCGGCGCACATCGTCCTCCGACATGTTGTGATAAACCGCGCCGGCCGGCTGCAGGCGAGCGGCCGCTTCCTGCTGAGACACGCCCCATTCGCTCGCGATCGCCGACAGCCGCTTGCCCGACGCTTCAGGGTGCGGCGTCGACCAGGTCACCGTGATCTCGATGTCGCCGGTGACCTGCTTCAGATCGAGCGTCGTGGAGCTACGATCGTACGGATAGCAATCGCAGCCCACGCGCTGCGTCGCCCGCGCGCGTTCGAGACAGGCCAGCACTTCCACGCTACGTCCCCAATTGCTCGGGCCCGCGCATTTCAGATGCGAGATGACGACGGGCACGCGCGCGTGCCGGCCGATCCGGCATGCTTCGTCGAACGCATCGAGAATCGCATCGAACTCACTGCGCATGTGCGTCGTATACACCGCTCCCGCTTGCGCGAGCGGCTCCGCGAGCGCCATGACTTCCTCGGTCGGCGCGCTAAACGCCGAGGCATAGGCAAGGCCCGAGCTGAGCCCGAGCGCGCCGTGTTCCAGCGCCTCGGTCAACTGCGCGCGCATGGCGTCGATCTCGTCCGGTGAAGCGGCACGATCGAGCCGGTCCATGTGATTGCTGCGCAGCGCCGTATGGCCCACGAGGGCGGCCACGTTGACGGCCGGATGCGCGCGATTGACGGCCTCTACATAGGCGCCGAAGGTGGGGAAGCGAAATGCGTCGCGCTCGCCGAGCAGGTTCATCGGATCGGGCGGATCGCCGCGCAGCGCAACGGGCGACGCGCTGATGCCGCAATTGCCGACGATCACGGTCGTCACGCCCTGCGAGAGCTTGGGCAGCATCTGCGGCTCGCGAATGACGTGCGTGTCGTCGTGCGTATGCACGTCGATGAAGCCGGGCGCCAATGCGCGGCCGTCGGCCTCGACGATCGCTTCGGCGATCCAGTTCGACAGATTGCCGATGGCGGCGATTTTATCGCCGCGAATGGCGACGTCGCGCACGACAGGCGGTTTGCCCGTGCCGTCGTAGAGCGTCGCACCATAGATCAGCGTATCGGCGGCTTCGGGATGAGAATGCATGGGTCGTCTCCGGGGGCGGGTGCGTGCACGGGCAACAACGACCGCGAGAAGACGCGGCGGCGCCGACATAGCCGAGAATCCTACTCGGTCTTTATGTACCATGGGAACCCGACGTCGGCTTTGGCGCCGGCGCCCGCTCTCACCAGGACACTCCGATGACACTGACGATCACGAGCTACTCGACCGCCTCCATCGACCCGCTCGGCAAGGGCCTCGGCACAGTGCCGAGCGCGAGCGTGCCGCTCGAGGCCGCCGCGAACCTCGAATGGAACCTACTCGCCGAGGACGTGAGCCTGCCCGCCGCCGTGCTCTATGCCGACCGGATCGCGCACAACCTGAAATGGATGCAGGATTTCGTCGCCGAATACGGCGTCAAGCTTGCGCCGCATGGCAAGACGACGATGGCGCCGCAACTTTTCCGGCGCCAGATCGAAACGGGCGCCTGGGGCATCACGCTCGCCACGGCGCATCAAACGCGCGCCGCCTACCACGGCGGCGTCGAGCGCGTGCTGATGGCGAACCAGCTCGTCGGCAAGCACAACATGGCGATGATCGCCGAGCTTTTGTCCGATCCGGATTTCGAGTTCTTCTGCCTCGTCGATTCCGTGGACGGCGTGGAGCAGCTCGGTACGTTCTTCGGGGCGGCAGGCCGCCGGCTTCAGGTGCTGATCGAACTTGGCGTGGCGGGCGGCCGCACGGGCGTGCGCGACGATTCGCAACTCGAGCAGGTCGTGTCGGCGATCGGTCGCTACGACGGCACGCTCGTCCTCGCGGGCGTCGAGATCTACGAAGGGGTGCTCGGCGACGAGCAGGCCGTGCGCGCTTTCTTGCGCCGAGCCGTTCAGACCACGCGTTCGCTCGCGGCCGCGGGCCGCTTCGGCCGCGCCCCCGCCGTGCTGTCGGGCGCGGGCTCGGCCTGGTATGACGTCGTGGCCGAAGAGTTCGCCGCGGAATCGAAGGCAGGCGAGATCGAGGTCGTGCTGCGCCCGGGATGTTATCTGACCCACGACGTCGGCGTGTACAAGAAGGCGCAAACGGACATCCTGGCGCGCAATCCCATCGCCAAGAAGATGGGCGAGGCGCTGCTGCCGGCGTTGCAGCTTTGGGCATACGTGCAATCGATTCCCGAAGCGGACCGGGCGATCGTCGGGTTCGGCAAGCGCGATGCCGCCTTCGACGCGGGCATGCCGGTCCCGGCGCGCCACTATCGCCCCGGAGCGAGCGTGCCGCGCGCGGTCGCGCCCGGCGAGGGGTGGGAGGTGACCGGCATGATGGACCAGCACGCCTATTTGCGTATCCCGCCGGGCGCGGATTTGAAGGTCGGCGACATGCTGGCGTTCGACATCTCTCACCCGTGCCTGACGTTCGACAAGTGGCGTCAGTTGCTGATCGTCGATGCGAGCTATCGCGTCACGGAAGTCGTCGAAACGTTCTTTTGAGCGGCGAGCGTCGAGCGGCGTGCGTCGAGCGGCGTGCCGCCATCGCGACAGCGCGCAGCGCGTCTCAGCGCGGGCGGCTCGGCGCCGCAGCGTGGCCGCCGTCCGCCGCGGCGGGCTGCTTCCCGTCTACGCTGTCGGCCGTCTCCACGGATAAAGCCGAACCGGCCACATCGCCGATGCGCGCTTCGAGCTTGGCCAGCGCATCGGACAAGGCCGCGAGCGCCTCGTCCGGCAGCGAACCCATCGTCTCGAGCAGAAAGGCGTTGCGCTGAGGCAGGCTCGCGTCGACGGCGCGACGCCCCTCCTCGGTCAACTTCACGTTTGTGATCCGGTTGTCGCGCGCATCGACGCTCCGCTCGATCCAGGCCAAGGCCTCGAGCGTTTTCAATTGCCGGGTGAGCGCCCCCGGATCGACGCGCAACCGTTCGACGAGCCGCTTTTGCGACCACTCTCCGCCCGGCTCCGTCAAGGCAAGCAGGATGCGCCAGCGCGGCATCGCATGCCCCACTTGCGCCTCGAAGCCGGACAGGAACGCACGGTAGGTGCGGCCGAACTGCTGAACAATGCCTACGTAGTCTTCCATGGTGCAATCCTGGTTCCCTGAGACGCTATTCGGCCGCGGGCGCGCTCACCGCTTCGGCCCTGCGCCTGATGCTCACGTGCGGCACGCGCCGGCATTGCCATAGCGCGACGAGCGCGACGACCGCCGCGACGGCGATCCCCGCGTGAATGGCGGCGACGAGCGCCTCCCGCGCGAGTTCGAGCAACGCCGCGCCGTCATGCCCCGAGCGGGCAAGCGTATCGAGCAGCGTCTTTTGCGCCGCGTGATTCACGAGAATCTGCGGATCGTGCATGGTTGGCCACCACGCGTCGGCATGATCGGCAGCGAGCGCATCGCGCACGCCACGCGCGTAAAGATGCGTGATCAGCGTGCCGGTCACGGCCGTCCCGAACATGCCGCCGATCATACGCAGCGATTGCAGCAGCGCGGTGGCGATGCCCAGGTGCTCGCGGCCGGCCGTTTCCTGCGCGAACACGGTCAGGTTCGGCAGGACGAAGCCCAGGCCGACCCCGCCCAGCATCATGAGCCCCATCAGCAGCCAATGCGGCGTGGCGCGCGTGGCCAGCGCGACGCCGGCGCAGGCGAGCGCGAGCAGCGCACTGCCCAGGTACAGCATGATGTTCGGGCGAGGGATGCGCGTGACGATCCGCCCGTTCAGAATGCTCCCGATCGTGATGAAAACGACGAGCGGCGTCACGAGAACGCCGGCATCCTTCGGGGACAGCCCGAAACCGCCTTGAAGCAGCAGCGGTGCGAAAAAGATCAGCGAGAACATCGAAAAGCCGCCGAGCAGCGACAGCGTGAAGAGCGCCGAAAGGCTGCGGTTGGCGAACATGTCGAGCGGCAGGATCGGCTGTGGCGCGCGCGCCTCCCACTTCCAAAGCGCCACGGCTGAGACGACCGACGCAACGGCCAACCCCGCGACGCCAGCCGAGAAGCCGTGCTGCGACAGCGATTCGACGAACATTTGCAGCGAGCCGAGCGCAATGGCGATCAAGAGGGAGCCGGGCCAATCGAGCCGAATCTTGCCGCGCGATTCGATATGCCGCAAATGCGGCAGATAGCGCCAAACGAAAATCAGCGACAGCAGCCCGACGGGCAAATTGACGTAGAACGCGGAGCGCCAGCCGTAGTACTGGGTCAGAAAACCGCCGAGCGACGGCCCGATCGCATTGGCGATACCGAATGCCGAACTCATGAGCACCTGCCAGCGCAGACGCACGACCGAATCGGGAAACAGATCGGGAATACAGGCGAACGCGGTGCCGACGAGCATGCCGCCGCCGATCCCCTGCAATGCGCGCGCGACGACGAGAAACAGCATGCTGTTGGCGGCCCCGCACAGCACGGATGCGCCGGTGAAGACCACGATCGACGCGATGACGAACGGTTTGCGCCCGAAGTAATCGCCAAGCCGCCCGAAAATCGGCACGGTGATGACCGAGGTCAGCAAATAAGATGTCGCGACCCAGGCATACAGCTCGAAGCCGCGCAGTTCGGCGACGATCGTCGGCAGCGCGGTGCCGACCACGGTCTGATCGAATGCGACGAGCATCGTGACGAAGGAGATGCCGAGCATCGCGAGCAGCGACTCTCGGAAAGGCAGCAATTGCCCACGGGAATGGTGAGCTGCGGTGTGGACGGCCATTTTTTGCAACCGCAATAGTTGACGTGTCAAAGAATGCAAAATGATAGCATGGCTGGGTGTGTTTAGCAGCCGGCCAACGTCGTTCTTTCGCGCGAAATTCTGGATATGGAACCGATTCCTTTCACCGATCCGCCGCTGTCGTCCGAAGACATGGCGGCCCTCGCGCTCGCCAAGCGAACGCTCGAAACGCAGCCGCTGGCGATGAAACTGGCCAACGCCGTCGGCGCGCCGATCGAACGCCTGATGTCCAAATTGCCGGCGGCCGCGCACGATACGATCGCACAGGCGACACGGCGCGCGCTCGACAAGAGTCTTCAGGCCGCCGTCGCGACGCTCGGCGCGCCCTATCTGACTGCCGACGAAGGCGCGGCGGTCTCGGGCCGAGCATCGGACGCCAAACCGCGCGACTGGCTCCACAAGGTCGCGGTGGCCACGACGGGCGCGGCCGGCGGCGCCTTCGGCCTACTTGCGCTGCCCGCCGAATTGCCGGTCACCACCACGCTCATGTTCCGTTCGATTTGCGACATCGCGCGCAGCGAAGGGGAGGATCTACGCGGGGTCGAGGCGCGGCTACAGTGCCTCGCGGTGTTCGGCATGGGCCGGGGGGTGCAAGACGAGGACGCCGATCTCGGCTACTTCATTGCTCGCGGCGCACTCGCGCAGGCCATCTCCAAGGCATCGTCGGAACTCGCGAGCAAGGGCGTCGCCGCGCACGGCACACCGGCGCTCATGCGGCTGATGAACGCCATTGCCGCGCGCTTCTCTGCCCAGGTGAGCGAGCAAGTCGCGGCGAAATCGATTCCCGCGGTCGGCGCCGTGCTGGGCGCGATCGTCAATACCGTTTTCATCGATCACTTTCAACAAACGGCGCACGGGCATTTCACCGTCCGCCGTCTCGAACGGCGCTACGGCAGCGAGGCCGTCCAAGCCGCCTACCGCGCCGCGGCGTCGAGCGCGACCTGAGGAATGCGCTCGCGCGCGTGAGTTCGCACGAACTGGGCGGCGCGCTCGAGCGCTTTCGCCGCCTCCGGCACGAACGGCGTCCACAGATGCCACACATGAGGCATCTTGGGCCAGATCTCGAATTGAACCGACACGCCGCATGCGCGAGCGCGCTCCGCCACGCGACGGGCATCGTCGAGCAGCACTTCGGTGCTGCTCGCTTGAATGAGCAGCGGCGGCAGGCCCGCGAAGTCGGCGTAAAGCGGGGAGAGATAAGGGTGAGTCGGGTCCGCGTCGGCTACATAGAACTTTGCCGCGCGAGCGATCGCCGCGCCGCAGAACATGGGGTCGAGGCCGTCGTTCGACACGATCGTGCCGCCCGTGGCCGCGAGGTCGGTCCAAGGAGAAAACAGCACGCCCGCCGCCGGCAATGGGTCGCCCGCATCGCGCAGCGCGACGAGGGTCGCCAAAGCGAGACCGCCTCCGGCCGAATCGCCGGCGACGACGATCGAATCGGGCGCCGTGCCGTCCGCGAGCAAACGCCGATAGGCCGCCAGCGCGTCGTCGAGCGCGGCGGGGAAAGGATGCTCGGGGGCGAGCCGATAGTCGAGCGAAAACGTGCGGGCGCCGCAGCGGGCGGCTAGCCCGAAAACGAGCGGGCGATGCGACGATGGCGAACAAAAGTAGTAGCCGCCGCCGTGGCAATAGAACAGTGTCCGCACGGGCGCACTGCGCGCGCGATCGTCCTTGCGCTCGACCCATTCGCCGCGCAGCGGCGCGTCGGTCGCCCGATCGCGCACGACGAGCCGCCAACCGGCCGGCACTCTGGCTCTGCGAAAGCTCGACGCGGCATGTGCGCGAGCCCGCGCGACGCTCACGTGAGGTTTGAGCGTTTCAGGA
The DNA here is from genome assembly GCA_035492395.1 of Trinickia sp. GTDB lineage: Bacteria > Pseudomonadota > Gammaproteobacteria > Burkholderiales > Burkholderiaceae > Trinickia. The sequence goes on from DATJJH010000181.1 coordinate 43,031, forward strand.
CGAAACTGTTTTTTGAGCAACCAACAAGCGACGGCGCTTTGCCAGCTCATCGCGGGACGTTTCCCATGTCACGAGACATCGATGAAGGCCCGGCGCGAAGCCGGGCGTCACTGGTACCTCAGTTCGCGGGAAGGACTTGCCCGCGTATTTCACCGCCCTTGTTCTGAGCGGTATGGACGTTGAAATACCACTTGCCGGTTGTAAGGTCGGAGGCCTGTTGTTCGGAGAGCGTCGCCTCGCCTTCGATCGGGCTCGCGAGCTTATCTTTCGGAATGGGGACAACAGGCGGGGCGTTCACCCCGACGTCGGCGGGACCATGGAAATGAGCCGCCGTCGCGGGACCGGTAAGGCCCGCGTAGGTGACCTTCCATTTGAGCGCCTTCGTCGACGTATCGAACGTCGCTGTCAGGTTTCCATGGCCTTTCGAGGTAGTCGGCGGCACTTCGCTGGAAGGCTCGAGATTCGCCTTCAGCGTCACCGTGTCCGCGAACGCGGCACCAGTCGCCATCGCCCACATGAGAACGGCGACGTTCAGCTTTCGCAATACATGCATCGTGCACTCCTGTTTGTTGGCCGCCCTTTTCAACGAGGTCCGCACCCCGAGCAAGGCGGTTCCACATACTAGAACAAGTCGTGCACGTGCGTATGTCGCGCCTCGCCGATCCGGATGGGCATTCGCCTCAGCAGACCTTGCGGAACATGGTGTCGACGACAGTGCCCGGGCTGACGGCCACCCAAGGCGAATCGGGCGAACGTACGATTCCAGCGGGCGCACCGTCCGCACCGAGATAGCGCGTATCGAGTGTGCGCCACTGTTTGCCGGCGCAATCGATCTGGTAACGCGTGACCGAGACAGCGACGGGCGCACTCGCGCCGGGCATCATCGCCGGAGCGGTCCAGTTCGTTTTCGCGGTGTATTCGATGTAACCGTTGGAATCGGTTGCAACGCTGTCGGTATCGACCGAATAGGCCAGATCGCTCGCGCTCTTGAGGGCGGTCCATTGCGTGGCGTCGGCTTCGGCATAGGCCATCGCGCCGAGTGCGACCGAAACGATAATCAATGGGCGGAGCCAATTCATGTTCTGTTCCCTAACTGTTCGAAATTGGCCCGGCTTTGCGTATTCGCTAATTATTTTGGTGTCCTACATATCCCACTGCACGACGGTCAGATTCTAGCAGAGCATGCGAAAGAAACGCGACGCAATAGGTCGTGACGTACGCTGCGATGGCGCAAAGTGCGGGATGTGCAGCGCGCCCCGGAAGAATAATGATGCGTGCTCACTACAACATTTGCGCGTCGGTCGCCGGCGTCATTGCCGCGAAGGCGCCTCGGCCGCACCGGCATCGCTGGCCGCGTCCGTCGTTTGAAAATCCTTGGCTCGCGTGCTGACTTTGCGCGCGTACGCCGTAGAGCCGCCATAGCTCTTGAGCGCGGCGCTCACGTCGCCGCGCGCCGATTCGAGATAGCCGTGCAAGATGGCCGAACCGGCTTCGATATTCGCGGCGGGTTCAGTCAAGTCGATGTTCTTGACGAGCCGCTTATGCGCAGCGGGCACGACTTGCATGAGGCCTGTCGCACCGTGGGCGCCGCGGGCGTGTTCTTGAAAACGCGATTCGATCGAGATGATCGCGAGCACGAGTGCGGGCGGCAGCGAATACTTCGACGCCGAGGACATGACCGCCGAGGAAATTTGCTCCGCCTTCGCGCGCGCAAGGCCGAATTTTTGCGTCAACAAGTCGCGAATCCGATGCATTTGCCCCTGCACGGCGCCGCCTTCGACACCGGGTACGTCGACCGCCGACGCAGCCACGGCTGCCATCGGCGACGGCGACGCCGTCCTGACGGATGCGGGCTGCGTCGCCGGCCCTTGTGCACCGACTGACGATGCCGCGCCATGTCCGAACGCGAGGGCATCCATCGCGCTAGCGGGCGTGGGCCCCGCCTGCGGCTGTTGCGCAAACGCGGTGGCGGACGCAAACAGGCCGAACGAGACAAGCGAAGCGGAGAAGAATCGAGGCATGAACAGTCGGAATGGCGCGATGCGCCGCATTATAGCGATTCAGATCGGGGCCTTCAGCGCCCGATCGCATTCCTCTGTCGGTGGGTTTCTTGCCGTTCGTGGCATTGGGCTGGCCGGCCCGCCAATGATCGGCGCTCGGCGGGATCCGTGCAGAACGTGCCCCGGCCGCACCGCCCTTGCCATGCACACGCCCGCCTTATTTTCGTTAGACCGATTGCGCGCACAGTCTCGCGAAACGATAAATCCCCCACGCAAATGCGCAATGCGTGCAAGGGTGGCTCGGACGTTAATCGCATGAACGCATCGCCTCCGATGTGAGGCGATTTAGGATTCGTCCGATATTTATCACGCTGGGCCACGCCAATTCTCGCAAGTCCGCTCACAGCCGCCAGCAGCAAGCCCTCGGCGGGCGTCGCCCTGGTCGACGGAACCGCCTTTGAACTGACTTAGGCGGCATATCGAGGCGGTTCCGTCATAGCCGAATGGTTATGAGTAACAAGACTAAACAATTTCCTAATTTTGTAAGTAAAGATTGCTTTGTAACAACCCGGCGAATAACCACGTCATAAAGCGCCAAACGTTCCCGACTTCCGGCTCGACTTATT
>DATJJH010000182.1:0-4998 GCA_035492395.1 Trinickia sp.
TCGCAGGCGCCCGCGAGATCGAGAATGTCGTAGCCGCGGTAGTGCAGGTCGTTGCCGGTGCGGCCGACCGTGCACAGCGCCGTATTGCCGGCCGTCACGCCCGACAGCGCGACCGATTTCTTCGGTTTGAATGCGCCTTGGGCCGCGCCGCCCGATTGTGCAGCGGATTGCGAAGCAGGCGTTTGCGTCGTCGTGTCGCTCATCTCCAGCGCTCTCCTTGTGTGCATTGCCGTGGTTAGCCTTGCGTGCGCACCGGCCCGGCGCCGGCGGCGTCGCCGAACAGCGGTGCGGCTTGCTCGGGCACGGTGCGTCCCGTCGAACGCGCCCGGCGCAACACGGACCAGTAGTAGCGATAGCTCGCGCGATCGTGCAACGTGTCCCGATAACGCGTGGGACCCCACTGCGCGGCTTGCGCGGCAAGCAGAATCTCGCTGGCCGTCGCGATCTCGTCGTCGCGCGGCGCGAACGCGGATACGATCGGCTCAATCTGCGCCGGGTGGATGCTCCACATGCGCGTGTAGCCGAACTCGTCGCGTGCGCGCGCCGCATCGGCGGCGACCACCGACATGTCGTGAATCTCGGTGCTGACGTTGTGCGACGGGACGCGGCCGTGCGCATGGCAGGCTGCGGCGATCTCGAGCTTGGCGCGCCGCACGAGCGGGTGGTCGAATTGGCCGGGCGAACGCATCGCGGCATCGGGAATCGCCCCGTCATGCGCCGAGACGAAATCCATCAAGCCGAAAGACAACGCTTCCACGGTGGGCAGCGACGCGAGGCGAAACACCTCGGCCAGGGCGCCGTGCGTTTCGATCAGCAATTGGGTGGGAACCGGTTTCTCGATGCCGAACTCGCGGCGCGTCGCTTCGATGAAGGCGCACATTTCGGCGGCGTCGGCCACATTGCGCACCTTGGGCACCGTCACGAACGCCGGCGCCCGCTTGGCGGCGCGCAGAATCAAGCGCACGTCGTCGCGCCAATGCGGATGGGCGAAATCATGGATCCGCACGCCGACGCGGCCATGGCGGTCGTGCTCGCCGCCGATGAGCGAGGCGACGAGCTCGGCATGCTCCGCCTCGTGGCCCACCGCCGCGCCGTCCTCGCAGTCGAGGGTCACGTCGAACACGGGCCCGAGCTGCGCCTGCAGCGCCAGCGATTTGAGCATCAGCTTTTCGCTGCCCGCGTAGTGATCGCAAACAGGCAGCAGCGCAGGGGGCGTTTCGCCGTCAAACAACACTTCCGCGGGAGTGAGGGCGCGCATCTTCGGCGTCAGGAGCTTGAAACGATTCGAGAAAGCCGGATTCGCGCGAACTCTGCCGCGAGCGGAGCTTGCCTTGCAAAGCCCGCGCGGATCCGACATGCGGAGCCGGCGCCGGCCCCGCGCATGTTCGATGCGCGAGGCTCGGCGCCGTGCTCTCGTGCCGTTTGCCGGCACGCCCGCCTAGACGGGCGATGCCGGCTTGAGACGATCAGCCGAGCAGATGCTGCACGCCGTCGCGCTCTTCGAGGAGCTCGTTCAGCGTGAAATCCATCTTCTCGCGCGAGAAAGCGTCGATTTCGAGGCCTTCCACACGCTTGTACTCGCCGTTTTCGCACGTGACGGGCACGCCGTAGACGATGTCTTCGGGGATGCCGTACGAGCCGTCCGACGGGATGCCCATCGTGACCCACTTGCCGTTCGTGCCGAGCACCCAGTCACGCACGTGATCGATGGCCGCATTGGCCGCCGAAGCCGCCGACGACAGGCCGCGCGCTTCGATGATGGCCGCGCCGCGCTTGCCGACTGTCGGCTGGAACGTGTTGCGGTTCCATTCCTCGTCGTTGATGAGCGTCTTCACCGATTGGCCGTCGGCCGTCGCGAAGCGGTAGTCGGCGTACATCGTCGGCGAGTGGTTGCCCCAAACCGTCACTTTCTCGAGCGACGAGACCGGCTTGCCCGACTTGGCCGCGATTTGCGACAGCGCGCGGTTGTGGTCCAGGCGCAGCATGGCGGTGAAGTTCTTCTTCGGCAGATCCGGCGCCGACTTCATGGCGATGTAGGCGTTCGTGTTCGCCGGGTTGCCGACGACGAGCACCTTGACGTCGCGGCTCGCGACTTCGTTCAGCGCGCGGCCTTGGACCGTGAAGATCTCGGCGTTGGCCGAGAGCAGATCCTTACGCTCCATGCCCTTCGAACGCGGGCGGGCGCCCACGAGCAGCGCGATGTCGGCGTCCTTGAATGCGACCTTGGGATCGTCCGTCACGACCACGCCCGCGAGCAGCGGGAACGCGCAGTCTTCGAGCTCCATGACGACGCCCTTGACCGCGGCTTGTGCTTGCGGGAGGTCGAGCAATTGCAGGATGACGGGCTGGTCCTTGCCGAGCAGATCGCCGTTGGCGATACGAAACAGCAGCGAGTAACCGATTTGACCTGCGGCGCCGGTGACGGCAACGCGCTTTGCGGACTTAGCCATTGAACTCTCCAGGGATGCGTTGGTGCGTGGTGCGGTTACGCTTGGGAAAAGCGCTATTTTAGGCGCGTTACGCAAAGCGTGTAGGCCGAAACTAGGGCGAAACCCTTGCTCGCGTCGGAGTGTAGGATCGGGGCTGCCCAAAGTCAACCGAAGCGAGCCGTATCTTATGTCTTATATAAGACATATGAATTTACTAGGAAGACCTGGACGGGCCAGGGCGCTTTGTGTTGAAATGCGCGGATGAATTCGAACCAGGCAAGCGCAGGCAATCCGAACGGCCAGCCCTCAGAGGGCGCGGCCGCGGGCGGCGCTTCGCCTACGTTCAGTCCGCTTTATCAGCAAATCAAGGGGCTCATTACCCAGAGCCTCGAATCCGGCGAATGGAAGCCCGGGGAGATCATTCCGAGCGAGGTCGAGCTTGCGGCCCGCTACAAGGTCAGTCAGGGAACCGTCAGAAAGGCGATCGACGAGCTGGCCGCGGAGAATCTGCTCGTGCGCCGTCAGGGCAAGGGCACGTTCGTTGCAACCCACAACGAGGATCGGGCGCAGTTTCGGTTCTTGCGGTTGTTGGCCGACGACGGCGCCGAACATCCTCACGTCAGCAAGCTGCTCGAATGCCGGCGCCTGCGCGCGCCGGCCGAAATCGCGCGCCAGCTCGAACTGAAACCCGCCGACCCCGTTGTCTTGATCAAGCGCTTGCTGCAGTTCGACGGCGTGACGACGGTGCTCGACGAAATCTGGTTGCCCGGCGCGGTATTCCGCGGGCTGACCGTGGAGCGCCTGAGCGACTACAAGGGGCCGCTCTATGCCATGTTCGAGGCGGAATTCGGCACGCGCATGATTCGCGCGACGGAAAAAATCCGGGCTGTCGCGGCCGAGCCGGCCGTGAGCGAGCTGCTCGGCGTTCCGGCCGGTTTTCCGTTGCTGTCGGTCGAGCGTGTGTCCTATACCTACGGAGATCGGCCCGTCGAAGTGCGCCGCGGTTGGTATGTCACAACCGGGTATTACTATCAGAACGACTTGAGCTGATGCGGGGGCGAGCGCCCCGGCGCCGGTCGGCACGGGCGCGTTCGTTGCGGGTTGCGCAACGGTGTACTCCGGTTTTCGCTGCGCTGCGGAATGAAAAAGCGCTAAAATCGCGGGTTAGTGTGACTACATAGTAGGGGTCTAGCATGACAGAAGCCGTAAAAAAACCGAGGCCGGAATTCCGGAATATCGGTATCGGGCAAATCTTGACGGCGTACCGTCTACCGCTAGCGGGACGCGTGTCGATCCTGCATCGGGTCAGCGGTGCGGCGCTCTTCCTTTTCCTTCCGTTCCTGCTCTACCTCTTCAGTCAGAGCCTTACCTCCGAACTCAGCTTCGAAGTCTTCAAGGGCCTGCTCTCCAGCATCATCGTCAAGATCGTCACGCTCGGGCTCGCGTGGGCTTTCCTCTTTCACTTCTGCGCCGGTGTCCGTCACCTTTTGATGGATACGAACCATGACGCGGTGAACAAGGAAAGCGGCAAGCGCACATCCATCGTCGTGTTCGTCGTGTCGTCGATCCTCACGATCGCCTTCGCGCTCAAACTGTTCGGAGCTTTCTAAGAAAATGGCAGCCAACAACCGAATCGGCTCGAAGCGCCTCGTCGTCGGCGCGCATTACGGCCTGCGCGATTGGCTCGCGCAGCGCATCACCGCCGTCATCATGGCGATTTACACCGTCATCCTGCTCGTCTGGTTCTTCGGCGCGCAAGACTTCTCCTACGACGGCTGGGCCTCGATCTTCGCCACTCAATGGATGAAGCTCGCGACGTTCGTCACCTTGCTCTCGCTCTTCTACCACGCATGGGTAGGCGTGCGCGACATCTGGATGGACTATGTGAAGCCCGTCGGCACACGGCTCGTGTTGCAGGCGCTGACGATCGTCTGGCTGCTCGCCTGTGCGGGCTACGCTGCGCAGATTCTCTGGAGAGTGTAAAAGAATGGTTGCAATCAAAAATTCTCTGCCGCGTCGCCGTTTCGACGTGGTCATCGTCGGCGCGGGCGGCTCGGGGATGCGCGCTTCGCTCCAGTTGGCACGCGCGGGTTTGTCGGTCTGCGTGCTCTCGAAGGTGTTCCCGACGCGTTCGCACACGGTTGCCGCGCAAGGCGGCATCGGCGCCTCGCTCGGCAACATGAGCGAAGACAACTGGCACTACCATTTCTACGACACGATCAAGGGCTCGGACTGGCTGGGCGACCAAGACGCGATCGAGTTCATGTGCCGCGAAGCGCCGAACGCCGTCTACGAACTCGAGCACTTCGGCATGCCCTTCGACCGTAACGCGGACGGCACGATCTATCAGCGCCCGTTCGGCGGTCACACGGCCAACTACGGCGAGAAGCCTGTGCAACGCGCGTGCGCAGCGGCCGACCGCACCGGCCACGCGCTGCTGCATACGCTGTACCAGCAAAACGTCGCGGCGAAGACGCAATTCTTCGTCGAGTGGATGGCGCTGGATCTGATCCGCGACGCCGACGGCGACGTACTCGGCGTCACGGCCCTAGAAATGGAGACGGGCGAC
>DATJJH010000183.1:0-20726 GCA_035492395.1 Trinickia sp.
CAATTGCGCGCCCGCCGCGGTCGGAATCATGCGCGCCCCGGCGCGCCGAAACAGCTCGACGCCGAGCTGTTCCTCGAGGCCGCGCAAATGATGGCTTACCGCGCTGTGCGTCAAATGCAATTCTTCGGCGGCGCGGCTGAAGCTGCGCCGCCGAGCGGCCGCTTCAAGCGCGCGCAGAGCCTGCAGGGGAGGAAGCGGGGTGCTCATGCCGTCAAATTCTACTCACATTACTCTGAAAAATCTCTCGCTGGCGTGCGCTTCCGCGCTCGCCAATAATCGAACCCTTCCTCCATCGCCTGCTTTTGCGATTCGCCATGACTTCGACTCAATGCCGGCTGCTCGCCGTTTTCGCCCTCGGATACTTCGTGTCGTACGTGTTTCGCGGCGTCAATCTCGCATTCGCGCCGCGGCTCATCCATGACTTCGGGCTTTCATCCTCCGATCTGGGCATGTTGACGAGTCTCTACTTTCTGGGATTCGCCGGCGCTCAGCTCCCGGTCGGCGTGCTGCTCGATCGGTTCGGCGCGCGCCGAGTGACGGCGTGCGTGATGTTGATAGCGGCGCTCGGCGCGCTACTGTTCAGCTTGGCGGGCGGCCTCGGTTCGATGATGTTGGGCCGCTTTCTGATCGGCGTCGGTGTTTCGGTGTGCTTGGGCGGTGCGTTCAAGGCGACGGCGCAGCATTTTCCCGTCGGCCAGCTCACGCTCGTCAACGGCGTCGTCATGGCGGTGGGCGGCCTGGGCGGAGTCGCGGTCGGGGCGCCGTTGACCTGGCTCTTGTCGATGGCCGGCTGGCGTACGATCGGCATCGGGTTGGCGGTCCTCGCGACGGTTGCAGCCGTGGCGATCTGGGTGGGTGCGCCGTCGGTTCCCGAGCGCCCCGCGCAGGCGAGCGTCGTCGAACAATTCAAGGGCACCTGGCATGTGCTGAGCAGCCGGGCATTTTGGAAACTCACGGCATTCTCGGGCCTCACGCAAAGCGTCTTTTACGCCATGCAATCGCTCTGGGTTGGGGCGTTCCTGCGCGACGTCGTTCCGGCGGGCGCGCACGCCGGCGCGTCACGGGTCGCGACGCTCGTGTCGCTGCTGGGCGCGGCCTTCATCGCGGGTAATCTGGGCTTCGGCGCGCTGGCCCGCGTATTGGAGCGGCGCGGCGTGAGCGTGTATTTATCCTCGGGCGTGACGATGGCGCTGTTCGTGCTCGTGCAAGCGCTGATCGCGGCGCGCGCGCCCATCCCCGAGGCAGTGCTGTGGGCCGCTTACGGCGCGCTGGGCGGGACCGGCATCTTGACTTACGCCGTCATGGCCGAGCATTTTCCCCCGCGGCTCATCGGGCGGGTGAATACGTCGCTGAACCTCGTCATTTTTTTTGCGATCTTCGCGCTGCAGGTGGCGATCGGCGCTGCGCTCGGACGCTGGCCGATGCAGGCCGGCCGCTATCCGGATGCCGCGCACGAAACCGTGTGGGCCGTGCTCATCGCGCTCCAGGCGATCGCGGCCGTATGGTACTTCGTGCCGATGCTGCCTACGCGTTCCGTGACGCGCGTCGAGGCGAAAGCGGCAGTGTAGGCTACCAATCGGGGGGCACGCGGTGCATCGACGAGATGGTTGTGTATGCAACTAAGCTGCTGTGCAATGCCCGCTGATCCGCTCCGCGGCGGCGCGTGCGTACCGACACCGAGCCGGTCGGCGCGGCGAGAAACGAGTACCCCTCGAAATCGGCGCACGCGCGAAGAATTTGTCTCCAATCGGGGGAATCGGTAGACAAAAGAATAAATTCCACTCGTCGCGTGCGCGGACACTATCCGGTGCTTGGCGCTCGCTCGGGCAAGGAACGTGATGCCTGCGACATGGTCGGGGTCTGGACGCGCCAAGGATGACATCGCCCGCGAATGAGGCGATGATGACGCGCAGCGCGCACCCCATCGCCGCGCCCCACAATTTATTTCACTGTATGGGTATCGCAATGTTCGAACACGTCGAAGCCTATCCGGGCGACCCGATTCTCTCGCTCAACGAAGATTTCCAGAAAGACCCACGCGACCGGAAGGTCAACCTCAGCATCGGCATCTACTTCGACGAAGACGGCCGCATTCCTGTGATGGAAGCCGTGCGTGAGGCCGAGTCGGGGCAATTGCGCGAGATCGGTCCGAAACCGTATCTGCCGATGGTCGGCATGGCGCAATACCGCGATGCCGTGCAGGCATTGGTGTTCGGCGAAGAAAGCCCGGCGCGCAAAGCGAACCGGATCGCGACGGTGCAAACGCTGGGCGGTTCGGGGGCACTGAAGGTGGGAGCCGATTTTCTGAAGCGCTATTTTCCCGATTCGCAGGTATGGCTGAGCGACCCCAGCTGGGAAAACCACCGTTTCATCTTCGAGCGCGCCGGCTTCAAGGCGAATACGTACCCCTACTACGACGAGGCAACGGGCGGCTTGAGGTTCGACGCGATGCGTGCTGCGATCGATGCGCTGCCGTCGCGCAGCATCGTGCTGCTGCACGCGTGCTGCCACAACCCGACCGGCGTCGATCTCGATGAAAGTCAGTGGCGAAGCTTGATCGACGTGATCGAAGCGCGTGCTCTGTTGCCGTTCGTCGACATGGCGTATCAAGGCTTCGGCGCGGGGCTCGACGCGGATGCGTTCGCCGTGCGCGAACTGGCCCGGCGGGGGCTGCCGGCTTTGGTGGCGAATTCCTTCTCGAAGAATTTTTCGCTCTATGGCGAGCGCATTGGTGGGTTGAGCGTGATTTGCGAGAGTGCCGAAGCGGCCGCGCGCGTGCTGGGCCAATTGGCCGGCGCGGTGCGTTCGAACTACAGCAATCCGCCGGTTCATGGCGCGAAGATCGTATCGACCGTGCTCAATACGCCGTCGTTGCGTAAGCAGTGGGAGAACGAACTTTCAGCTATGTGCCAACGTATCGCGCGCATGCGGCAGGCGATTCACGACAGCTTGCGCGAGCACGTGAGCGGCGAGGCGCTCACGCGTTACGTCAAGCAGCGCGGGATGTTCACCTATACGGGATTGACCGAGCCGCAAGTCGAAGCGCTGCGCGAAGTTCACGGCGTGTACATCTTGCGCTCCGGCCGGATGTGCGTCGCGGCCTTGAACGATTCGAATGTCGCGATCGTTGCCGACGCAATCGGGAAGGTGCTCAAGAGCGGGGTTTAGCGTAGCCGGGAGGCGTTCATGCAAACGGCACTACGAACAAGCGTAATGCCGTTGAGCAGGGAGCGGAATGCTGCCGCGCCGAGTTAAAATCGACCGGCGCAATGCCTCCCGGGGCGCCCGCTCACTATTTCGATAATCGGAGACGCTATGTTCGATCTTTCCACGTTGAGTACGTTCGTGGCTGTGGTCCTCGGCCTTTTTCTCATTCCGGGGCCGGCAGTGCTGCTGGTGCTCAGCCGGACAGTGCAAGGCGGGCGCAAAGCGGGCATTCTCACGGGCCTCGGCGTGGCAACCGGCGATTTCGTGCACACGTTGTTTGCGTCGGTCGGTTTATCCGCGCTGTTGATGACTTCTGCGCTGGCGTTCAACGTGGTCAAGATCGTGGGCGCCGCGTATCTCGTCTACCTCGGCGTACGCGCGCTAATGGAAAAGCCGAGCGATCCGTCGTTGCCGAAGATTGCATCGGTTACGCCGGGCAAGGCGTTTTTGCAAGCGATTCCGGCCGAGGTGCTCAACCCTAAGACGGCGTTGTTCTTCCTCGCTTTCATGCCGCAATTCGTCCATCCCGAACACGGGTCGACGTTCGCGCAGTTCGCTGTGCTCGGGCTGATTTTCGTAGGGCTCAGTGCGATTTATACGACGCTCGTCGTGTTGTCGATTCGGCCGCTCGGGCGACTGGTCAAGCGCTTGTCGTGGCTCGGTCGTTGGCAAGGCAAGATCATCGGTTCGATCTTCATCTCGCTTGGGCTCAAGGTGGCCACTCAGCATCGTTGATGGGGTAGGGTGCTCGCGCGGCGCTGGCCGGTTGGGCGCGGATCGCCTTTGCTTTGTCGGGCAAGGCCGTGGCCGTGGCCGTGGCCGGGGCAGCGCGGCGCCGTACGGCGTTTGTGCAACGACCCGTTGCACAAACGTACAGCTCTCTCGTCGAACGAGAGCGCCCTCGCCGATTGAATGCAGCCATTCCGATCTTCCATGACTGAACCTCGTTTAACGCTCCTTGACCAGAATGCGTGGGAAGACTGGTTGACCCAAAACGGCGGTACTTCGACCGGGGTGTGGCTGCGCCTTGCTAAAAAAGGCGCGGGGCAGCCAACGTTGACGTACGAAGCAGCATTGGAAAGCGCGCTTTGCCATGGCTGGATCGACGGTCAGAAGCGGGCTGGCGACGAAGAATATTGGTTGCAGCGCTTCACTCGGCGCTCCGCAAAGAGCATCTGGTCTCGGCTCAACAAAGAGCGGGCCGAAGCGCTGATCGCCGCGGGCCGAATGCGTCTCGCGGGCATGCGAGAGATCGAGCGAGCCAAAGAGGATGGGCGCTGGGAGGCTGCGTATACGTCACCCAGCAACTCGGTCGTGCCTGACGATCTGCAGGCCGCTCTGGATGCCAATCCCATGGCCAGTGCGTTCTTTGCGACGCTGAGCGGCCGAAACCGCTATGCCATCTTGTTTCGGATACAGAACGCCAAAAAGCCTGCAACGCGGGCGCGCAAGATCGAAGAGTTCGTCGGCATGCTGAGTCGCGGCGAGACGATTCACGCTTAAATATCGATCAAGCACGATCGATTCGGGCGTAAGCCGAAGCGTGCTGTGGTGCCCGGGACCGGACTCGAACCGGCAAGCCGTGAGGCGGCGGATTTTCGTCACACTGCGTCTTTCGACGCCGGCGAGATCGCTATCGCCGTTCGTGCGCTGGACTATGCCTTCGCCATTGTTGCGTGCACGAAGCTCGCTCGTGCGCGCCGCATTAGGCGCCCCCCGTCTAGTCTCTACACCTTCCGCGAAGCGGCCTGACGTGGCAGGCCATGTTTTCGGGCTTGGCTCGGCGTTGCCTCGGCGCGGTATCGACGGTGACTTGCTCGCGCAAGCACCTGGGCGCCAGGGGATTCGCCGAATTTGAAGGGTTCTGCACCGACCGTTTCCGGCCGGGCACTCAATTGCTTAAGTCCGCTATGTTTACCAATTTCATCACCCGGGCAGGGCGGACGCGATTCTACCACCGCTCGAGCGCCGCACACCCCCAAAACGTCGATGCATGCCGCGGGCATGGCCTGAACGATCCTCGGCTAAAATGACGCCCTTCGAAAATTAGGACCGCCGATGACCAAGCCACCGCTTTCTTTGCTCGCGCTGCTCACGATCGCACCGATCCTAGCCGGTGGTTGCTCGCTGTACGCCAATCCCAGCGCGTGCGAAGCGCAAATGCGCCGCGCGGCCGCGGAAGTCCAGCCGGCGGCAACGCTGTCGATTTCGCATGTCGGCGTCGGTATCAAGGGCGCTCGAGTGGTCGTCGAAGGCTCGCTCAAAACCGCCGCGGCCGCGCCCGCGGAGGCGTCGGACGCGTCGGGCGCATCCGCTGTCTCATCGAACTCGTCGACGCAGGCGAGCGAACCGGCAAAGCAGGCGAAATCGATCGTCAAGGCGGCCGCGCTCGAGTGCACGTTCGACGAAGACAGGCTGACCGCCCTGCGTTGGCTCGCACCGCCCGAACTGGCCAACCCGCCGGCGCCCGCGGCGCCGAACGGCTAAGGGCGGTCCGCCGCATCGCCCGCGCTGCGCGGTGCTAGCATGTCCGCTGTATCCGTTCGAACTGAACGAGGAGATGGCCATGGATGGCTTCGTACGGTATCAAATGGAGGGCGTGGCGGTCGACATTCAGATCGTGCCGGCGGCGCCGAGCGGCTTCGCGGCGCGCTACCGAGTGTCGGGCGACGTGGGCGACGAAGCCGACTGGCCCGTCGTGCACCTGGCCCAAGGCCCGTTCGCCACGATCCAGCAAGCCGAGGAAGCCGCCAAATCGGCGGCGCTCCAGCATATCCTCGCGCGCGGGGAGTCTCCGCACTGACGGTCTTCGCCGCACCCGATTTCCGCTCCGATCGCTCCCTCGGCGCCTTGTTCGGCATGTGTTTTTGCACATGCCTCGCCGGGCCCGGTAAAATGCTCGGCTGATTCATTTATCCACAGGCGGCGAAAGCGCAAGGATTTCCCGAACATGACCGATTTTCGTTTTACCTCGCGGTTCGCCGCTTTGGTTTTGGCCGGCGGCCTCGTTGCCGGTTGCAGCACGTCGTCGCCCACCAAGGTCGACTACAAGAGCGATTCGAAGTCGAAGCAAGCGTCGCTGGCCGTTCCGCCCAATCTCCTAGACGAAGCAGCCGACCAGCGCTCGCTGCCGCCCCAAAGCGGCCAGGCGTCGCTGTCCGGGCTCAACCAGGTTCAAAAGGCCGCGCCGCCCGACAACGCGGTGATGCCGCCCGTCGAGGGCATGCATATTCAACGCGACGGCACCGAGAGCTGGCTCGTCATCGACAGCCGCTCGCCCGACCAAGTCTGGCCGCAAGTCCGCCGCTTCTGGCAGGAGCAAGGCTTCCTGCTCGTCGTCGATCAGCGCGACAAGCACGTGCTCGAAACGGATTGGAACGAAACGCGCCCGCAGATCAACGAAGGCTTGATTCGCAATACGCTTTCCAAGGCAATGGGCAATTCGTACGTCGCGGCCGAGCGCAATAAATTCCGCACGCGGCTCGAGTCGGCCCCGAACGGCGGCACCTACGTGTTCATTAGCCAAAAGGGTATGCGCGAAGCGCTGACGGGCGTGAACAACGACTCGTCGTCGTGGGAGCCCAAGCCGAACGATCCCGCGCTCGAACTGGAGTATCTGAAGCGGCTGATGAGCGGCCTCGCGCTGGCCGACGCACGCGGCGACTCGGCCAGCATCGCCGCGGCCGACATCGCCCCCGGCGCAGCGAGCGCTGCGGCGGCGACGAAGCCGGGCAAGGGCAACGCCGACGAAGCAGCCATTGCCGCGCGCAACGCCGCGATGTCCGCTCAAGCGGCAGCGCCGGCGCGTCAACCGGCCAACGGGCAATACACATCGACCGAACTGACGCTCGACGAGTCGTACGATCAAGCATGGGCGCGCGTTGGCCTTGCGCTCGATCGTTCGAACTTCACCGTTGAGGATCGCGATAGCTCGAAGGGCCTCTACTCGATTCGCTACGTCGATCCGAAGGATAAGAGTTCGGACGAGCAGGGCTTCTGGAGCCAGGTCTTCCACGGGCGCAAGGAAAAGGTCGCCAAGCAGTATTTCGTCAACGTGAAAGCGGTGACTGAAAATCAAACGCGCGTGGCCGTCGTCGACGACAAGGGCAACGTCGAAAGTTCGGCGCCGGCCAAGGAAATCATGTCGCTGCTCGTCGATCAGCTCCGCTGACCATCATCGAAGCTTCCACGGCTTGACTGGAACCCGCCGCTCGGCGGGTTCTTTTTTGGGGCGCCCGTTCGGACCATCGCTCGGATGTCACGTGACGTTACGGGGTAACGTTTCGCGGACGAAACGATTCTGTCCTTTGCGTTTTTAAACTTTTCTTTTAAATCAAACGCTTACCGGCGCGATTTGGCGTGGCATGCAAACTGCTTTTTAGCTCGCGTAGGGCAAAAGTGCAGGGAGGATCAGGGCGGGCTTCGACCATAACGCACCGATCGTCATGCGCGTGCCGCGTTCGCAGCGGCTGCGCCGACGAGCGGGTTGCCATTCGACATCCATGCGAAGCACCGCCTTACACGACACCGCTCGCGTCTCTCGCGCGAGCGTCGGTGGCCCCGTCGCCTATCCTCGTAGGGCGACGGTTTTACCCGCGTTCCACGGAACGCGGGTATTTTTTTGTACTCCCGCAAAACGCGCGGACAGGGGGCTGCGCCCGTGCGGCGAGCGCTCGTTAGGAGTGCTAACGAATTGCCGATGTGTTCAGTGGCTTGCTTGCGGGACGTCCAGAATCAGGACGATCGTCCAATCGGCATCGCCGTCGTGATGATATTGGCGTTCGACGACGATGAACGGCTGCTGTTTGCCGGCCGGGCCCAGGAACAGGACATCACCCTCCATGGGCAGACATTCGACGGGCGGCAGCGCCAGAAACGCTTCTTGCGGCCCGCGCGGCATCAGCTTTTCGATTTTGCGCGATGCCGCCTCGGTCCATTCGATATCCAACTGGATGTTGCTCATGCTTTCCTCTGCGCACGACGTGGCGTGCGATCTTGTAAGACGGTGAAACGATGCGGTGCGCGACTTTAGCATACCGGTCTGCTCCGCCCGACCCAACAAAAAGCCGAAGCCGGCGAAACCGGCTTCGGCTCATCGTGTACGGTCGGTCCAAGCGCCGCCGGCGCGAGTCGGTTACTGGCTGGCGCCGCTCGCGGGAGCTGCCTCGGCCGCGCTCGCGGCCGTGCCCTTCGCAGCATGCTTGTGCATGGGCTTGTGCATCGGCTTGTGGTGACGCGGCGCCTTTTTCATCGGCATCGTCTCGTTCATCGGCATCTGCTCTTGCTGTTGCTGCAATGCTTGAGCACGCTGCTCGACGTCGGCGGCTTTGGACGGATCGGTGCTCATCATGACGCCGCCCTCGGTCTGCGCATAAGCGGCGCCGGCCAGCATCGACAGGGAAACCAAGACAGTCAGGGACGCTTTCTTCATTATTGCCTCCGTGCGAAAAGTGGATGGATGGTGGTCCAAATGCTGCCCGTCCGGCTGGACACTGCAAATTCTAGCCAGCATAAGCCCAAGAACGCGATTCGTGTGGAGCAAATGCGACGTTCCGTTACGTCTCGTTACATGTCGGGACTTTGCGTCAGAACCAGCCGACCGCGCGATAGACGTAGAACTGGACCATACCGATCAGTTCATGCAACGCGATGTTGGCGGCGACAAGATTCTTCCAGTGCGGCACAACGCCGCGCTGCACGACCCTCGCACTCGATGCCACGGGCGCGGGCATGAGCGCGAATCGCCGAAAATCCAAGAGCGCACGCGGCATGTGGTAGGCCGACGTCACGAGCATCAACGAATCGTAACGTTCGTTGCGCAAAATACGTGCGACGTACTGGGCGTTTTCGTACGTCGTGCGGCTCTTGTTCTCGAGCACGAGATCGTCGCGCGCGACATGTGCGCGCAATAGATAAGGCGCATAGTTGTCGGCCTCGGCCGCTTCGTGTTCTTGCGGATTGCCGCCGCTTACGACCACCTGGCAATGCCGTGCCTCTTGCTTGCATCGCGCATACAGCGACGCCGCGGTCGCGATGCGCTGCATCGCGTCATGCTTCGGCACGAGCATGCCTTGCGCGTCGTACTTCGTGCCCGCGCCCAGCACAACGATGACCGTGCGCTCGCCGAACCGCGGCGGTGGGTAGCGCAGCGCGCCGTTCTGCATGCAAGCGAGCAGGGGAGCGGTCAGCCAACCGGCCGCCAGCAGCCAAAAGAGCGCCAAGCCGACGACGGCGCACATCATGCGGGCGCCGCGCCATAGCACGAAAACCGCCAAAAAAAGCACGAATAAAGTGAATATGATCAATTGAGATGGGGTAACGTATGGGTTCGGGGAAAAGCATCGCGCGCAGCCGGCGGTGCATTGGAAGTACCACGGGCAATCCGCATTCTTTTGCGCGCGAAGGCGCCCGATTATAGGCAGGACCAGCGATCGACGGCGCCGAACCATTCGGTCGCCGCCCCGGCTCGGCGGCTTGGCGCATACCTGTACCGGCTGCCGCACGGCATGCGCCGTCAAGTGTGACGACGGCTGCACTTTAAGAAAGAGTCGAGATGACCACGTATTCCAACGAAGCGGTGCTCGAAGCGCTCAGGCGAGTGCAATATCGTCAGGTTCCATGGGCCAAGCGCCCTGGGGTGTTCGAATATCTGCGAGGGCTCGGCTTGATGGAAACGGTCCGCCAGCGCACGGTAGCGCCGGGGGCGGGTTTTCATGCGCCGGTCGACATCGCGGTGCTGACCGATCGCGGTCGAGCCGAATTCAATCGGTTGGCCCGGGAAGAACGCGCGCAGAGCTGGGCCGACGCACGCACGAGCGAATACGTTCTAGGCGAGGCCAACGCCGCCGTCGAATTGAGGCAATAGCGCCGATTGCGCCGGGGCGCCGTTCCGCGTTACACCGCTTAGCGATATTTATCCAAAAAAAACCCGTATCGCAAGGATACGGGTACCGGATATTTCTGCTGCCACGCTGTGCTCATGGCACAGACTACGACTAGCAAAATGGCTAGTGGTTCCCTAGGTTTCGGTTTGTCGGTGCGAATCAGCGTCGCGGGGGAGAGGATGGGCGGGGAGGGTTGCCGCTCCAGCGCGCGTTGTTTTCGATGTCGCCTCGCAGGTTGCCCCGCGGCGCCGATGCGGCTTCGGGCGGGTTTGAAGGCGGCGCGCGCCAGCCGGCGGCCATTTCAGGGGGCCGCGCGGGTGGTCCGTGAGGGGGCTGCGCACGCGCGAGAGCCGCATGCGCGAGAATGACACCGCATACGAGCAAGCGCGCTGCGTAAATCGCTGCCTTCATTCAATGAGCTCCGGGCACGACATGCCGGCGGCGTGTCCGCATAGGGACACAATAGGCTCATGGGCGAAAGGACGCTGTAAATATTAGTAAATGGATGTTTCGGAATCGTTTGGTGTCGCGATGCCAAGCGAATCGAAATCGCGATCGAAAAGCGGAAGAGAAATAGATTAAGGAATCAGACGAGCGGCAAGCGCGGCGGCAATCGGCGTGCGCCGCGCATGCATAGTTTATCTGCTGACGAATCGATGCCGCTCGAGTTCGGCTCGAGCGGCATCCAAAGGCACGTCCTATGACGCTTGCGCGATGCGCGTTACGCCATCTTCACGGGCGCGCGCCACGATTCCGGATTCGTCCAGAATGCACCGCGCAGGCGGTCCGGGCTACGCGGCGCCGGCGGCTTCACGGCGTTTGCGCCGATCCGCCCACGAAGCGAAATTTGGCGCCCGCAGGTGCCCAGACGCTTGACGATCTCCATGAGCGTGCCGTCCGCCTGCCACTCGTCGAAGCGGCGCCGGCACGTCGGCGGCGACGGATAGCGGCCTGGCAGCTTCGACCAGCCTTCGCCGGTCGAAAGCACCCAAAGCACGGCATTGACGACAGCGCGCGCTTCCACGCGCGGGCGTCCGCGTCGCTCGCTCCGTGCAGGCTCGGCACAGAACAGCGCCTCGACCAGCGCCCATTCGTTATCTCTCAAATCGTCGAACACCATATGTCCTCACCTCGGCAAAACTGACCCCGGTGCGCTGCCCCGCGCCGCGCACTCTTGCGACACCCTGTTGAGGTATCGAGCGAGCCGGCCGGTGCCGCGAGCGATCTTGATTATCGATTCGCGGCGCCAGCCGGAGCGCGCCCAGCAACGCATGAAGCGTGCCATGTGGCTGGCGAATACTACGAGGCCCCGTGGTTACGGGCCTGCGGGGGCGTCAGTTAGGGGCGTATAAGACGCCAAAACGCCTGGTCCGAAAATCAGGGCAATCACCAATCTTGTGCAGCATCGCGCCCCCCATGTGCGTTTGCGCTCCGTTATTGCGATGCGATAAATTCCCCGGGCGATGTAGCGGGAAAGATGGTCGGCGTCGCCTGTGGCGGGTGCATGCGGGGAATCCGTCCCCTTTGCGGTTGCAGCAAGACCGCTCTGTACGGCGAGTTAGACGATGGCCAGTGCGGGCTGCTCAATATTTGGAGAGGGCAGTGCGCTTTACGCCACGGCGCCCGCCGTCGATTCGCTGTTTACGGCCTCCGCCTTTTTGCGTAAGATGGCGTTCAGTCACGCGGCGCCTTCTCCGGAAAACCGCTGCTTCGTCCGGCTGGGCTTGGTTCGAGAGCATTCTCGTTTCGCCACCCCCCGGTCCGTGCTCCCATCAATATGACCGATCAAAATCGGGCGAGCGCGTCTTCAGTTCCATTTCGTCTGTTTTGATCCGGTTCGTTGACCACAGGGTCTGACCTAGCTGCATGAATACCCAAGAGGCGAAGATCGTCCTCGAGACTGCTTTGATTTGCGCGCAGGAACCACTGAAGGTCAGTGACTTGCGCATGCTTTTCGCCGACGGCGTATCGGCGGATACAGTCCGTGCGTTACTTGAGGATTTGCGAAACGAATGGTCGGGGCGCGGCGTCGAGCTCGTCGCACTAGCGACCGGCTGGCGCTTTCAAAGCAAGCCGGCGATGCGTACCTATCTCGACAGGCTGCATCCGGAAAAGCCGCCGAAATATTCGCGTGCGGTACTCGAGACGCTCGCGATCATCGCGTACCGGCAGCCGGTCACGCGCGGCGACATCGAAGAGATTCGCGGCGTCACGGTCAACACGCAGGTGGTCAAGCAGCTCGAAGACCGCAGTTGGATCGAAGTGATCGGTCACCGCGACGTGCCGGGCAGGCCCGCGCTTTACGCGACGACGAAGCAGTTTCTCGACGATCTCGGGCTCAAGGCGCTCGACGAATTGCCGCCGCTCGAGGATCCCTCGACGCAGAGCGCGGCCGATCTCCTGGCGCAACACGCCATCGAGTTTCCGGACGATGCGGCGCTCGCCGAAGGCGGGCCGCTCGAGGGCGGTGATGCCGGCGGCCCCGATGATTCGGCCAAAGCCGGCGATGCCGGGGCGTCGCATGCCGCGCAGTCGGGCACTCCCGAATCGCGGCAAGCCGAGGAACGGGGCGTTTCGGCCCACGAACAAGAAGACGACGGCGCGAGCGCGCCGCACGATGGACAGGCAAACGTTGCACCGTCCGTCGAGGGCGGCACGATTCCTGCCGCCGATGGCGGTCGCGACGAAACTCGCGGCTCGCATGAAACCGTTGCGGACGAAATCGACATCGAATCGCCGCGGCATGCGCAAGACGGTGCGTCTTGCGCCGCCGACGCGCACTCGATGGACGCGATGCGCGAGGATGCGCCTCGCGACGAATCGGCTGACAACTCGGACGCTTTCACCGACGACGAACCCGCGTCGCGAAGTGCCTGACGTAAGCGAACGCACGCGGCGCCCGCAATGGGCGCGCGATTGACACTTGAGGTTGTTTTGACAAATACCCACGACACCGATTTGTCCGCATCCGGGCATGCCGTAGCGGCCGCGGGCCGCGACGAGACGCCGGCCGCGCAGGCGGGCCAATCCGAGCAAGGCGCCCCTATCTCCGAAGGGGGCGAACAGGATCAGGAGCGCCCGCGCCGCGGTCTGCGCCGAGGCCCCCGTAGCTTGATCGCGCGCCGTCGCGCCGCCGCCAAGACCAAGGGCGAGGGCGGCCCTCAAGGCCAGGCGGCAGCCGAAGACGCCGACGCGCAACCGTCCGCGGCGGCGAGCGCGGCCGAAGACGGCGCGCCGGTGCGCGCACCGCGCAAGGGGCCGCAAAAAGGTGCCCAGAAGGGCGGCCGCAAGAGCGCCGCCAACCGTCGCGAAGAGGGCGGCGCGCCCGATAAGGGCAAGCCGGCCAGGGCGGCCGAATCCGCGGCGGACGCGCAAGACGATCTGTTTAGCTACGTCACGTCGCCGGCGTTCGATGCCGACAATGGCAATGGCGAGACGGGCGGCGTGCGAGCGCCGATGCTGCGTCGCGGCCGCGAGGCTCAGCCCAAGCGCGTGCTGGCGCCGGACGACGACGCGCCGAAGCTGCATAAAGTCTTGGCCGAAGCCGGCATGGGTTCGCGCCGGGAAATGGAAGAACTCATCGTCGCGGGTCGCGTTTCGGTGAACGGCGAGCCGGCGCATATCGGCCAGCGGATCATGCCGACCGACCAGGTGCGCATCAACGGCAAGCCGGTCAGGCGCCGCGTGCAGACCAAGCCGCCGCGTGTGCTGCTCTATCACAAACCCACGGGCGAGATTGTCAGCCATGCCGATCCGGAGGGGCGTCCCTCCGTGTTCGATAAATTGCCGCCGATGAAGACGGCGAAATGGCTTGCCGTCGGCCGGCTCGACTTCAATACCGAAGGCTTGCTGATGCTGACCACGTCGGGCGACTTGGCGAATCGGTTCATGCACCCGCGTTATAGCGTCGAGCGTGAATATGCGGTCCGGGTCGTCGGCGAACTCTCGGAAGCCTCGCGGCAAAAGCTGCTGCACGGCGTCGAACTCGAGGATGGTCCCGCCAACTTCCTGCGCATCCGCGACGGCGGCGGCGAAGGGACCAACCATTGGTATCACGTCGCGCTCGCCGAAGGGCGCAATCGCGAAGTGCGGCGCATGTTCGAGGCTGTCGGGCTCATGGTGAGCCGGCTGATTCGGACGCGCCACGGCCCGATCTCCCTGCCGCGCGGGTTGCGTCGCGGACGCTGGGAAGAGCTCGAGGAAAGCCAAGTCCGCGGCTTGATGGCGGCTGTCGGGCTGAAGGCGCCGGTCGAGGAGAAAGGCGCGCGGCGACAGGATCAGGAGCGGCGTCAGCCCGATCCGATGCAGACGTCGATGGGCTTCATCAACCGTGAACCGGTGCTGACCGCGCATGGCCGCTTCGAGCAGCCCGGACGGGGCCAGGGCCGGCGCGGGGCGGGCGGCTTTGGAGCCGGAATGGGCGGCGGCTTCGGCGATGGCCTTGGTGGCGGCGGCTACGGCAACCGGGGCGGCGGCAATCGCAGCGGTGGCGGTGGCGGTGGGCAAAAAGGCCGGCCGCAGCGCGACGTCGACGGCAACCGTGCGCCGAGCTCGGGCAGCGGCGGCGGCAAGCGCGCATTCGGCGGCAATGCGAACGGCGGCAATGCGAACGGCAATCGCGGCCCCGGCGGCAATCGTCCGGGCGGCGGCAACCGCAGCGGCGGCGGTCAGCGCCCGCAGGCGCCGCGCGGCCGTTCGCGCGGCCGCGGCTAGCATCGGCGGCCAAGCGGCCCGGGCGTCATACATGACCGCCGGGCCGGCGCCGGATCAAGGCCGTTTGCACCGACCGGTATCGAGCATTGCACCGTATTGCACGATATGACAGGCCGGCAGCGTGAGCGCTTCGCCACGGGGGCGCTCACCGCTTTGCAACGCGCCATTGAAAATGCTATACTCGCAAAGTCGCTGGGCGTGCGGCTTTTTGCGCGGCTCAGGTGCGACCACCGGTAAGAAGATGATGGGCGTTAAGCCCATTTTTTTTTGGCGGAATCGGTTCGGCATCTCGGTCAGCAGCACCTTTTCGCGCGCCGGCATGGCGCGGCGCGCGGCCCCTGGGGGTGCCCGCGCGTACGCGCGAACACCTTAGAGGGCACTTGTGCAACTGACGGAACTGATAGAAACCACGGTCTCTGGCATGGGCTACGAGCTTGTGGACCTCGAGCGCACCGGGCGCGGCATGCTGTGCGTCTATATCGACCAGAGCGCCGGCATTGCGATCGAGGATTGCGAAAAAGTCACGCGTCAGCTCCAGCACGTTCTGACGGTTGAGAACATCGACTACGAACGGCTCGAAGTATCGTCGCCGGGGCTCGATCGTCCGCTCAAGAAGTTGGCGGATTTCTTGCGCTTCGCGGGCAGCGAGGCCGTCGTGACATTGAAAAAGCCGTTGAACGGACGCAAGACGTACCGGGGCATTCTCCATGCGCCCAACGGCGAAACGATCGGATTGGAATTTGAAGGGAAGGAGGGCGCCGCGATGCTCGATTTCACGCTCGCGGACATGGACCGCGCACGCCTCGTCCCGCACGTTGACTTTAGGAGCCGCAAACAATGAGTCGCGAAGTACTGATGCTGGTCGATGCACTGGCGCGCGAGAAGAACGTCAATAAAGATGTGGTGTTCGCTGCGCTTGAAGCCGCTCTTGCTTCGGCCACCAAAAAGCTCTTCGAAGAAGACGTGGACATTCGCGTGCATATCGACCGTGAATCGGGCGAGCATGAAACGTATCGCCGTTGGCGCGTCGTGCCCGACGAAGCCGGCCTGCAAGAGCCCGATCAGGAAATCTTGCTGTTCGAAGCGCGCGAACAGAAGCCCGAGATCGAAATCGACGACTATATCGAAGAGCCGATTCCGTCTATCGAATTCGGCCGTATCGGCGCACAGGCCGCTAAACAAGTCATCTTGCAGAGGGTGCGCGACGCCGAGCGCGAGCAGATCCTGAACGATTTCCTCGAACGCGGCGAAAAGATCATGACCGGCACGGTGAAGCGCCTGGACAAAGGCAATTTCATCGTCGAATCTGGCCGCGTCGAGGCGCTCCTGCGCCGCGACCAGCTCATCCCGAAGGAAAACCTGCGCGTGGGCGACCGCGTGCGTGCCTATATCGGTAAGGTGGATCGCACCGCGCGCGGCCCGCAGATCGAGCTCTCGCGCACGGCGCCGGAGTTCCTGATGAAGCTGTTCGAGATGGAAGTGCCCGAAATCGAACAAGGCCTGCTCGAAATCAAGGCGGCGGCGCGCGATCCGGGCGTGCGCGCGAAAATCGGCGTCGTGGCCTACGACAAGCGTATCGATCCGATCGGCACGTGCGTCGGCATTCGCGGCTCGCGCGTTCAGGCCGTGCGCAACGAGCTCGGTGGCGAGAACGTCGACATCGTGCTATGGTCCGAAGACCCCGCCCAGTTCGTGATCGGCGCGCTCGCGCCGGCCGCGGTTCAGTCGATCGTCGTCGATGAAGAAAAACATTCGATGGACGTCGTCGTCGACGAAAGCGAGCTCGCGGTCGCCATCGGCCGCAGCGGCCAAAACGTGCGGCTCGCCAGCGAACTGACCGGCTGGCAGATCAATATCATGACGCCCGACGAGTCGGCGCAGAAGCAAGACCAGGAGCGCGGCGTTCTGCGCGACCTGTTCATGGCGCGGCTCGACGTGGACGAGGAAGTCGCCGACATCCTCATCGATGAAGGCTTCACGAGCCTCGAAGAGATCGCCTACGTGCCGCTCAACGAGATGCTCGAAATCGAGGCGTTCGACGAGGACACGGTCCACGAACTGCGCAACCGCTCGCGCGACGCATTGCTGACCATGGCGATCGCGAACGAGGAGAAGGTCGAGGGCGTCGCGCTCGATCTGAAGAGCCTCGACGGGATGGATGCCGATTTGATGGCGAAGTTGGCCGAGCACCAGATTCAAACGCGCGACGACCTAGCCGAATTGGCCGTCGACGAATTGGTCGACGTGACCGGAATGGAAGAGGATGCCGCTAAGGCGTTGATCATGAAAGCACGTGAACATTGGTTCCAGTGAGTGAATGACCATGGCGCACTGATTAGACCGCGATCTTGCGATCGCATGACCCGATGCTAACCGCAAGGAATCGGTCCTTGCATTAAGAGGAATGAATGGCGAGTAACAACGTAGCCCAATTTGCCGCGGAACTCAAAATGCCAGCCGGGGTGCTGCTCGAGCAGCTCCAGGCGGCGGGTGTCCAGAAAGCGAGTGAGGACGATGCTTTGTCCGAATCGGACAAGGCGCGTCTGCTCGACCACTTGCGTAAGTCGCACGGCTCGGCCGATACCGACAAGCGCAAGATCACGCTGACTCGCCGGCACACGTCGGAAATCAAGCAATCCGACGCGACGGGCAAGGCTCGCACCATTCAGGTCGAAGTGCGCAAGAAACGTGTGTTCGTGAAACGCGACGAAGCCGGTGACGGTGCGGCGGCGGATGCGGCCGGTCAAGAGGCCGCCGTCGCCGAGGAAAGCGCCGAGCTGCAGCGCCGCGAGGAAGAGGCGCGCCGCGAAGCGGAGCTGCTCGAGCAGCAAGCACAGGAATTGCGCGAGCGGCAAGAGCGCCTCGAACGCGAGGAGGCCGAGCGTCAGGCGCGCGAGAAGGCCGCCGAGGCCGAGCGTCAGCGCGCCGAGGAAGACGCCGCGAAGCATCGTGAGGACGCCGCTGCCCGTGAGCAGGCGGAGCGCGTGGCCGTCGAGGACGAGCGAGCCGCCGCCGAGCGCGCCGCGCAGCGCGAAGCGGCCAAGAAGGCCGAGGACGCAGCGCGCGAGGCCGCCGAGAAGGCGCGCGCCGAACAGGAAGAAATTCGCAAGCGTCGTGAGAAGGCCGAGGCCGAAGCGCGCGCGATCCGCGAAATGATGAATACGCCGCGCAAGGCGCAAGTCAAGGCGCCGGAGCCGGCGCCCGTGGCCAAGCCGGCCGAAGCCGTCAAGACGGCCGAAGCCAAAGGCACGCTGCACAAGCCGGCCCGTCCGCCCGGCGAAGCCGCGCGTCCGACGCAGCGCAAGCCGGCGGCAGGCGCGGCCACGCCCGCCACGACCCAGCCTTCGACGACGGCGCCGGGCGCCGACAAGAAAAAGCAGGGCGGCAAGGGCGGCTGGCAGGATGACGCCGCGAAGCGTCGCGGCATCAAGACGCGCGGCGATTCGAGCGGCGGTGTCGATCGCGGCTGGCGCGGCGGCCCGAAGGGACGCGGCAAGCATCAAGACGCGGGCACCTCGTTCCAGGCGCCCACCGAGCCGATCGTGCGCGAAGTGCACGTGCCCGAGACGATCACCGTGGCCGACCTCGCCCACAAGATGTCCGTGAAAGCATCCGAAGTCATCAAGGTGATGATGAAGATGGGGCAGATGGTCACGATCAACCAGATGCTCGACCAGGAAACGGCGATGATCATCGTCGAGGAACTCGGTCACCGCGCGGTCGCGGCCAAGCTCGACGATCCGGAAGCGCTGCTGGTCGAAGGCGAAGCAACGGACGCAGAGCAGCTACCGCGTCCGCCGGTCGTCACGGTCATGGGTCACGTCGACCACGGCAAGACCTCGCTGCTCGACTACATCCGCCGCGCGAAGGTGGCGGCGGGCGAAGCGGGCGGTATTACGCAGCACATCGGCGCGTATCACGTCGAAACGCCGCGCGGCGTCATCACGTTCCTCGATACGCCGGGTCACGAAGCGTTTACGGCGATGCGTGCGCGCGGTGCGAAGGCGACCGACATTGTCATTCTGGTGGTGGCGGCCGACGACGGCGTGATGCCGCAGACGAAGGAAGCCATTGCCCACGCGAAGGCCGGTGGCGTGCCGATCGTGGTGGCGATCAACAAGATCGACAAGCCCGAGGCGAACCCCGAGCGCGTCAAGCAAGAGCTCGTCGCCGAAAGCGTCGTGCCGGAAGAGTACGGCGGCGATTCGCCGTTTGTCCCGGTTTCGGCGAAGACGGGCGCGGGCATCGACGATCTGCTCGAGAACGTGCTGCTGCAAGCCGAGGTGCTCGAGCTGACGGCGCCGGTGACGGCGCCTGCCAAGGGCCTCGTCATCGAAGCGAAGCTCGATAAGGGTAAGGGGCCGGTGGCGACGATTCTCGTGCAGTCGGGTACGCTCTCGCGCGGCGACGTCGTGCTGGCAGGCAGTGCCTACGGCCGTGTGCGGGCAATGCTGGATGAAACGGGCAAGCCCACGAAGGAAGCCGGCCCGTCGATTCCGGTGGAGATCCAAGGTCTGTCGGAAGTGCCGGCCGCGGGCGAGGAAGTCATCGTGCTGCCCGACGAGCGCAAGGCGCGCGAAATCGCGCTGTTCCGCCAGGGCAAGTTCCGCGACGTCAAGCTCGCGAAGCAGCAGGCCGCGAAGCTCGAAAGCATGCTCGAGCAGATGGGCGAGGGCGAAGTGCAGACGCTGCCGCTCATCGTCAAGGCCGACGTGCAGGGTTCGCAAGAAGCGCTCGTCCAGTCGCTGCAAAAGCTGTCCACCGACGAAGTGCGCGTGCAGATCGTGCATGGCGCCGTGGGCGGCATCAGCGAGTCCGACGTCAACCTGGCGACAGCTTCGAAGGCGGTCATCATCGGCTTCAACACGCGGGCCGATGCGCAGGCGCGCAAGCTGGCCGAGACGAACGGTATCGACATCCGCTACTACAACATCATCTACGACGCAGTGGATGAGGTGAAGGCGGCGATGTCGGGCATGCTCGCGCCCGAAAAGCGCGAAGTCGTCACGGGCATGGTCGAAGTGCGCCAAGTCTTCAAGGTGCCGAAGGTGGGCGCGGTGGCGGGCTGTATGGTCACGGACGGCGTGGTCAAGCGTTCGTCGTCGGTGCGCGTGCTGCGCAACAACGTCGTCATCTTCACGGGCGAACTCGATTCGCTCAAGCGCTTCAAGGACGACGTGAAGGAAGTGAAGCAAGGCTTCGAGTGCGGTATGTCGATCAAGAACTTCAACGATATCGTCGAAGGCGATCAGTTCGAGGTATTCGAAGTTACGGAAGTCGCGCGTACGCTGTAATCGCCAAGCGCGCGGCTCGGGGCGGAGCAGGCGGCTAGCCTCCTCCGCCCCGATTGTTTTATGGTGGTGCATCGCGCGGGCGCGGACTCAAAGTTCGGCTCGCGTGTGTTGCGCCCCGGGCCGCATGCTAGCGCGCCCTAACCGCTAGGCGGGTTCATCATGTCGAAGAAACGCACGTCCCCTAATCGCAACGTTCAGATCGCCGATCAGATTCAACGCGATCTGTCCGAACTCATCGCGCGCGAAGTGAAAGATCCGCGCATCGGGCTCGTCACGATTCAAAGCGTCGAGCTCACGCCCGACTACGCGCACGCGAAGGTCTACTTCACGACGCTCACCGGCGATGCCGGCGCGACGCAAACCGCGCTCAATCACGCCGCGGGGCATCTGCACAACTTGCTGTTCAAGCGCCTGCATATCCATACGGTGCCCACGCTGCATTTCCACTACGATAAGTCGATCGAAAAGGCCGTCGAGATGTCGCGGCTGATCGACGAAGCGAATGCCACGCGCGCGAAAGACGATTGAGCGTCGGTGATGAAACAACCTCAACGTCCGCGTGTGCCGCGTCGCGCGCTCGACGGCGTGCTGCTGCTTGATAAAGGTCTCGGGCTATCGAGCAACGACG
>DATJJH010000184.1:0-3246 GCA_035492395.1 Trinickia sp.
ATGGAGAACGCCGAGCATCGCGACGCCGTGCTCGGCGAACTCAAAAAGGCGCTCGCGCGCGATCGCACACGCTCGACAGTCAACGGGTTTTCACAGCTCGGACTCGTCGAGATGACACGCAAGCGCACGCGCGAGTCGCTCGCGCATGTGCTATGCGAACCCTGCCCTGTCTGCGAGGGAAAAGGCCAAGTCAAAACGTCGCGCACGGTGTGCTACGACGTGTTGCGCGAGATTCTGCGCGAATCGCGGCAATTCAATCCGCGCGAGTTCCGGGTCGTGGCTTCGCAGCAAGTCATCGATTTGTTCCTCGATGAAGAGTCGCAGCATTTGGCGATGTTGATCGACTTCATCGGCAAGCCCGTATCGCTTCAAGTGGAATCGAATTTGAGCCAGGAGCAGTACGACATCGTGCTGATGTAAGGCCCCGGCATCAATGGCGGCCGTGCCAGCCGCCGCCTCCGTGCCAGTCATGGTCCCCATGCCGGCCGTGCCCCCCGTGCCAGCCTCCGCCACCGCCGAATCCAATTCCGATCCCGATAGAGGACTCCGGATAAGCGGGGTAATAACCGGGCGAGTAGTACCCATAGTCATAGCCGGGCGCGTAGTAGCCATAGGCCGGCGCCGCCGGAGCGACGACGCAGCCGGTCAGCGAACCGGCCAAAGCCGCGGCCACGAGCGTATAGCTTAGGACAACGAACGACTTCCTCATGATGCTTCTCCTGTTGCCCGTTAGATGCGCGAGTCTACCGCCGCGTTCGACAACGAGTTGTGTCAGCGCGTAAAAGGTGTAATGCGCGCTGTAATGCACCCTGCACGCTGTAACGCCCCCCGCAAATTCGCCCGGCATCGCGCGGCTGCCGTTTCATAATACGGGTCATATCGTCTGCCGCTTTGATCACACTGATCGAAAGTCCCCACGCATTTCCCGTGTTTCGCGGCTAAATCTCCTAGAATTTTTTTAGCACGGATCGTTTGCAAGGAGAGCGTCATGGCCCAATCGATCGGAGACGCCGTCGTCGGCGTGATCTTGCTTGTCGCAGTGGCGATCATCGTCGCCTCGCACTATCGCCGCGAACATCAGAAAGCCCGATGGCTGCAGAGGATGGACAACACGCGCCTTTGGGACCGGCTTAGGCACCGGCATTGACGCTCGCAAGGAGAATGACGTGTCCGAAGAAGACGCCCTCTGGCAAATGACGCACTATGAAGGCTACGAAGTGCACGTGGCCCCGCTCGTGAGATCCCATGACGGCGAAACGCCGCCCACGCGCGAGGACTACACCTATATCGGCTATGTCTGCCACCCGGGCGCCGACCCTAAGCTGCCGGGCCATGCTATCCCGTTCCATGCCGATGGCGATGTCGGTTTTGCGACCGAGGAGGAAGCGCTCGACGAGGGCATGCATGTGGGGCGCACCATCGTCGACGGCACGCACCCCGACCTGACCGTTCTGCCGCTCGTCACGGGCGGGGTATGAGCGTCGAGCGATCGCTCGGCGGATGAAACGTCGCCGCGATCGACTCAGTCCAGCGCGGCCACGAGCGAGGCGAACGCGCGCTCGACGTCCTCCTCGTGCGTGCGCCAATTCGAGAACGCCGCGCGCAAGCCCCACGTCCCGGCGTAAACCGTCGGAGAAATGAACAGTTCGCCGCGATCGCGCACGGCCAGCACGTACGTTTGCACGCGCGCCTCGGTGGCTTCGCCCGCCAGCGTGAAGCAGACGACGTTCAGGCGCGTCGGCGCGAGCAGCCTAAAGCGCGGGTGGCCGGCGAGCCGCTCGCCGAGTCGCCCGGCCAAACGGACGTTGCGCCCAACGATTTCCGCATGCCCCGCGCGTCCGTAGGCCGCGAGCGAGAACCAGGCGGATAGCGCGCGCAACCTCCGTGAATTTTCCGGCGTCAGATGGACGAAATCGGGATTCTCGCCCGGAAGGCCCAGATACGCCGCGGCATTCTGGAAGACGCGGATCTGCAAATCGCGCCGGCGCGTGAATTGAACGGCCGAATCGTAGGGCACGTTCAGCCATTTGTGCAGATCGACACAGACCGAATCCGCTGCGTCCAGCCCTGCGACGAGGTGCGCATGCTCGGGCGAAAGCGCGGCAAACGCGCCGAACGCGCCGTCGACGTGCAGCCAAAACGCATAACGGGACTTCAACGCCGCGATAGCCTGCAAGTCGTCGAAGTCGACGGAATTCACCGTGCCGGCGTTGGCCACGACGACGACGTTCTGCCCTTGCAACGCATCGAGCGCTGCTTCGAGCGCGGCGACGTCGACCGCCTCGCGTCCTTCCAGCAAGGCCACTTTGCGGACGGCCTTGCGGCCGATGCCGAGCATCGACAATGCCTTATAGATACTCGAATGCGGCGACCCCGACAGCACGTGGATGGCGCCCAGCGCCGGCAGCCCCTCCTCCGCTACGCTGATGCCGCGCTGCTCGCCGAACGACTCGCGAGCGATCGCGAGCCCCACGAAATTCGACATGGTCGCGCCGCTGACGAACACCCCTTGGTGCGCCGCTGAAAGGCCGAACAACTGCCGCAAACGATCGACGGTTTCGCGCTCGAGATCGGGTGCGGCGCTGTCGATGCCGGACGTCGGATTCTGATCGTAGATGCTCGTGAGCCAGTCGCCGCCGATCGACGCTGGCGTTGCGCCGCCCGTCACGAAGCCTAGATAGCGCGGGCCCGCACTGCCGGAGAAGCCCGGCGCCCAACGCGATTCGAATTCGCTCAAAGCGCCTTCGAAGCCCGCGCCGTGCTCGGGAAGGGGTAAGGTCGCAGCGGGCGGTGGAACAACTGCGGCGGGGCGACGATCGATCGCTGTCAGCGTGCCCGTCGCATGACGCAACGTACGTGTCAGCAATAGTTCGATGTTCTGAAGATCCTGCGACAGCTTTTCGTACATGACTCGCCTCGTGCGATCGCGAGCGGCATCGATGCCGCGTGGTGGAAGAAACGCTCACCATCATCGCGATTACACAGCGGGTGCGCCAGAACAGCCTGGGGCAGTTTTCACCGGGCCAGTAACCGGCACACTCAAGCCGCCTGTTGCTGGTATTGAATCCGATGAAGATGGGCGTAGAGCCCGTTTTGCTGCAGCAGCGCCTCATGGCTGCCCTGCTCGACGATGCGCCCCGCTTCCATCACGAGGATGCGGTCGGCGCGTTCGATCGTGGAGAGCCGGTGCGCGATGACGAGCGTCGTGCGGCCTTTCATCAGCGTCTCGAGCGCGGCCTGCACGTG